>CAMLHL010000040.1 GCA_946479855.1 uncultured Pseudomonadota bacterium | reverse complement strand
CGCTCGAAAACTGGCTGGAACATCTCGAAGGCCTGCACCCCAAGGGGCAGGCCGGTATCGAGCTTGGCCTGGAGCGGATACGGCAGGTCAAGGCTGAGCTCGGTCAGCAGCAACGCTGTCCGGTCATCATTGTCGGCGGCACCAACGGCAAGGGTTCTACCTGCGCCTATCTGGAAAACATCATCGATCGCGCCGGCTACAAGGTTGGCTGCTACACGTCGCCTCATCTGCTCGCCTATAACGAACGGGTTCGCTTGAACGGCAAACCGGTCGGCGACGATGCGCTGTGCGCCGCTTTTGCCCGTGTCGAGGCGGCGCGCCAGCGGGCCGGTAATGTCGCGCTGACCTATTTCGAGTTCGGCACGCTGGCCGCCTGGGAAGTCTTCGCCGAAGCCGGCGTCGAGGCGGCCGTGCTCGAGGTCGGCCTCGGTGGGCGGCTTGATGCGGTCAACGTCTATGAACCCGATGTTTCCATCGTCACGACGGTGGCGCTTGATCACACCGACTGGTTGGGCAGTGATCGCGAAAGCATCGGTTTCGAGAAGGCCGGCATCTATCGTTCCGGCAAGCCGGCGTTCTGCGCCGATCCCCGGCCACCGCAAAGCTTGCTCGACCACGCTGCTGCCATCGGTGCCGACCTGTGCCTGATCGGGCGGGATTTCGGGTTCGAGCGACCGAGCGCCGAGACCAGTGAAAATCGGCTGCAATGGCGCTGGTGGTGCCGTTCCGGCGATCGGGTGATCAAGCGTTCCCTGGCCTACCCGGGTTTGCGCGGCTCTGCCCAGCTATTGAATGCGGCGGTCGTTCTTGCCGCGCTGGACGCCCTGGCCGACAAATTGCCGGTTACCATGCAGGCGATCCGTCCAGGTCTGATCGAGACGGAACTGGCCGGGCGTTTTCAGGTTGTTCCCGGCAAGCCGGCCATCGTTCTCGATGTCGCTCATAACCCGCAGGCGATTCGGGTGCTGGCGGATAATATTTCCGGAATGGGGTTTTTCAACCGGACCCATGCTGTTCTCGGCATGCTCAACGACAAGGATATCGCCGGCGCGCTGCTGCCGCTCAAGGACCGGGTCGATGTCTGGCATCTCGCCACGCTGGCCGGCCCGCGCGGCACCACGGCCGAAGCGCTGGCCGGGATCGTCACTGACACAGGGCTGGGCGGCGAGATCTTTTGCCATCCCTCGCCGCAGCTAGCCATGCAGGCAGCCAAGGGGCAGGCCGCCGAAAGTGATAGAATTCTGGCCTTTGGATCCTTCTACACGGTCGCCGGTGCGCTTGAAGCGCTGCGGAAAAACCCCTAGTCATGGACGACAACGACGCCCAGTTGCACCTTAAGAAGCGCGCCCGCCGCCGTTTGGTCGGTGCGATATTCTTTGTTTCCGTGGTCGCGGTAGTGCTGCCCATGGTGATGGATCGCGAGCCGCGTCAGACGGTGCAGGATGTTGAAATCCGCATTCCGGGCCAGGATGAAAAGCCGTTTGCTCCCAAGTTCGCAGCTGCACCCGCCGAGAAGCCGGCCGAAAAACCGGCGACTGTGGCGCCTGACAAGGCACCGCTTGCCGTGCCGGAGACCAAGCCCGCCGGAGAATCACCCGTCAAGCCGACGGCCCGGGTGCTGGATGTCGCCAAGGATGCGAAGTCGGCCGACAAGGACAGTGCAAAGCCGTCTGAAAAAACCGCTCCCAAGGCCGACAAGGCGGCTGAGAAGCCAGTCGCGAAGCCGACCGAGAAACCCAAGGGCGATGATGCCAAGCGGGCGGCCGCCCTGCTGGCCGGTCAGTCGGCAGAGTCCAGGCCGGCGGCAAAAGGGGGCGAATATCTGGTGTTGATCGGTGCCTTTTCCAATGAAGCCAACGTCAAGACCTTGAAGGCCAAACTGACCGAACAGGGGATCAAGACCTTCAGCGAACCGCTTGACACGCCGCAGGGCAGGAAAACACGTGTCCGTGCCGGCCCCTTTGCGAATCGCGAGGCTGCCGAAAAGGCGCTTGAGAAAATGCAGCGCATCGGTGTTTCCGGGGTCGTCGCTGCCAAGCCATGACGGGATTCGATTACGTCGCCATCGGCATCGTCGCTCTGTCGCTGCTGTTCGGTTTGTGGCGGGGTGTGGTTGGCGAAGTTATCGCGCTGCTGGCCTGGGCACTGGCAATCTTCGCTGCTGTCAAATTCGGGGCGACGATCGGCCATCTGGTTTTTGCCGGCGTGACCGACCCGGCCCTGCGGACCCTGGCGGGGTGCATCGTGATTTTTGTCGGCGTGCTGGTCGTCATGGCCCTGATCAGAATGCTGATCGGGAGCATGGTCAAGGCCCTCGGGTTATCCGTTTCGGATCGCATCCTGGGCATGGTCTTCGGCCTGGTGCGCGGCGTACTGGTGTGTATGGTGCTGGTCGGGCTGGGGGGCATGACCTCGGCGCCGATGCAGCCCTGGTGGCGGACGGCAACACTGGCCGCTCCTCTGGAAACAGCCGTCCTGGCAGCCAAACCCTGGTTGCCGGACGATTTGGCAAAACGAATTCGATTTAGCTAGGCAGGAAATACTATGTGCGGGATCTTGGGCGTAATGGCGACCACGCCGGTCAATCAGCTGCTTTATGACGGTCTGATGGTGCTCCAGCACCGCGGCCAGGACGCGGCGGGCATCGCGACGGCAGAGGGCAATACCTTCCACCTGCACAAGGGGCCGGGGCTGGTGCGCGACGTGTTCCGCACCCGCAACATGCGCGCCTTGCCCGGCAACTGCGGCATCGGTCATGTCCGCTACCCGACTGCCGGTTCGGCCTACAATTTCGCCGAAGCCCAACCGTTCTACGTCAATTCACCGTTCGGCCTGGTGCTCGGCCACAACGGCAACCTGACCAATGCCGAACAGCTGAAGGGCGAGATGTTCCGTCTCGACCGCCGGCATATCAACACCAATTCCGATTCGGAAGTGCTGCTCAACGTTTTGGCGCACGAACTGCAGTCGGCGGCGCATGGCTATGAGCTGGATGTCGATGCCATCTTCCAGGCGGTCGGTGGCGTCCATCGCCGCTGCCGCGGCGCTTACGCGGTCGTCGTCCTGATCGCCGGTTATGGCCTGCTGGCCTTCCGCGATCCGCACGGCATCCGGCCGCTGGTCTATGGCCAGAACGAAACGGCGGACGGCATGGAATATCTCGTCTCCTCCGAATCCGTCGCGCTTGATACGCTGGGTTTCAAGATGGTCCGCGACATCGAGCCGGGCGAGGCCGTCTTCATTGATTTCAACCATCAGTTGCACAGCCGCCAGTGTGCGCAGCAGCCGATGTACGCTCCGTGCATTTTCGAATACGTCTATCTCGCCCGCCCGGACACCGTTATCGACGGCGTCTCGGTCTATGAGGCCCGCCTGGCCATGGGCGAATTGCTCGCCGAGAAGGTCAAGAAGCACATCCCGATCGACGAAATCGACGTCGTCATCCCGATTCCCGATTCGAGCCGCCCGGCGGCGATGCAGCTGGCACAGGCGCTGGGCATTCCGTTCCGCGAAGGTTTCGTCAAGAACCGTTATGTCGGTCGGACCTTCATCATGCCGGGCCAGGCGATGCGCAAGAAGTCGGTGCGCCAGAAACTGAATACCGTCGGCCAGGAATTCAGGGACAAGCGCGTGTTGCTGGTCGATGACTCCATCGTACGCGGCACGACGAGCCGCGAAATTGTCGAAATGGCCCGCGCCGCCGGCGCGACCAAGGTTTATTTCGCCTCGGCGGCACCACCGGTGCGCTTCCCCAATGTTTACGGCATCGACATGCCGACCCGGGCCGAACTGATCGCCACGGGCCGGACCGACGAGCAGATCGCTGCCGAAATCGGTGCCGACGCGCTGGTCTACCAGGACATCGAGGCCCTGAAGCAGTCGATCACCGCCCTGCGTGCCGACCTGACGGTGTTCGATGCTTCCTGCTTCGATGGTTGCTATATTACCGGCGATATCGACGACTACTATCTCGATGCCGTCGAGGGCAAGCGCAGTAGCGGCAAGCCGGCCAAGAACGACGATGATGGCGATGGCCGCGCTTCGCAGCAGATGGTGCTCGGCCTGGCAAATGGAGGGCAGGAGTGATGACTGAACGTCCGGTTTACCGTCCTGAAACACTGGCCGTACGCGCCGGGCAGGAGCGCAGCCAGTTCGGCGAACATGCTGAGGCGCTGTACCTGACCTCCAGCTTCGTCTTCCAGAGCGCGGCACAGGCCGCCCGACGTTTTTCCGGCGAGGAAGACGGCAACGTTTACGCCCGTTTCTCCAACCCGACTGTCACCATGTTCGAGGAGCGTCTCGCTGCCCTCGAAGGGGCCGAGGATTGCGTCGCGACCGCCAGTGGCATGGCGGCGATCATGGCGGCGATCATGGCGCACCTCAAGCAGGGCGACCATATCGTTGCCTCGAACAGCCTGTTCGGCGCCACTGTGCAGCTGTTCAACAATATCTTGTCGCGGACCGGCATCACCACCACTTTCGTCTCGCACACCGATCCGGCGGCCTGGGAAGCGGCAATTCGTCCGGAAACGAAGTTGTTCTTCCTGGAAACGCCGTCGAATCCGCTGACCGAAATTGCCGATATCCGGGCGTTGACCGCAATTGCCCACGCCCGCGGCATTCTGGTCGCTGTCGACAACTGTTTCTGTACGCCCATCCTGCAGCGTCCGCTGGAAATGGGGGCCGATCTGGTCATCCATTCGGCGACCAAGTTCATCGATGGTCAGGGGCGGGTTCTGGGGGGAGCCGTCTGCGGCCCGAAAAAGCTGACCGAAGAGGTCTTCAAGTACCTGCGTACCGCCGGTCCGACGCTCTCCGCTTTCAACGCCTGGGTGCTGCTCAAGGGCATCGAGACGTTGAAACTGCGCGTCGAAGCGCAGTCGGCCGCGGCTTTGCAACTGGCCTCGTGGCTGGAAGCGCATCCCAAGGTGGCGCGGGTGTTCTACCCCGGCCTGCCCTCGCATCCGCAGCACGAACTGGCCAGGACCCAGCAAAGATCCGGCGGTGCCATCGTTTCCTTCGAAGTGAAGGGGGCCCGCGAACAAGCGTGGACGGTGGTCGACCACTGCCAGTTGCTGTCGATTACCGCCAATCTCGGCGACACCAAGACGACCATCACCCATCCTGCCTCCACCACGCATGGCCGCATCTCCCCGGAAGCCCGGGCCGCGGCCGGCATCAACGAAGGCCTGCTGCGCATCGCGGTCGGCCTTGAAGCCGTGGAAGACCTTCAGGCTGACCTCGAGCGCGGTCTAAGCCTGATCTGAATCTCTGATTTTCCCGCGCCGACTGCGAGGCGGCGCACAAGCACCGGATTTGGGCTGTGCTACGACCATGGCAACAACGGCTGGCCCTCGGGCTGACCGGATAAGGCCAGAAATCGAAATCCGGGCTTTCCCGTTCTCTCGCCATGACGCAGACCCCGGCCTTGTCTGGCCGGGCTTTATCCAAGGATTTTCATGCATTTTTCCGACCTCGGCCTGAAGGCCGAAATCCAGCGTGCCGTTGCCGAACAGGGCTACGACACGCCGACTCCCATCCAGCAGCAGGCGATCCCCGCCGTGCTGGCCGGCCACGACCTGATGGCCACGGCGCAGACCGGTACCGGCAAGACAGCCGGCTTCACGCTGCCCATCCTGCACCGGCTGACCGGCGGCCCGAACGACCGCCTGACACGGATCGCCAAGACGCCGCGCGTGCTGGTCCTGACGCCGACCCGCGAACTGGCCATCCAGGTCGAGGAAAGCGTCCGCACCTATGGCAAGCACTTGCCCATCAATTCGCTGGCCGTCTTCGGCGGTGTCGGCATCAATCCGCAGATCGCCAACCTGCGCCGCGGCGTCGACATCCTGGTCGCCACGCCGGGCCGCTTGCTCGACCACGTTCAGCAGCGGACGGTCGACCTCTCGGCGATCGAAATTTTCGTCCTCGATGAAGCCGACCGCATGCTCGACATGGGCTTCATCCGCGACATCCGCAAGATCATCGCCCTGCTGCCCAAGCAACGCCAGAACCTGATGTTCTCGGCCACCTTCTCGCCGGAAATCCGCGAACTGGCGGCCGGCCTGTTGAACAAGCCGGTCTCGGTGGACGTCGCGCCGCGCAATACCTCGGCCGAAACGGTGACCCAGCGCGTCATCGAAACCGATCGCGAAAAGAAGAAGGAACTGCTCTGCCACCTGTTCGCCACCCGCGGCTGGCACCAGGTGCTGGTCTTTGCCCGCACCAAGCACGGCGCCGACGCGCTGGCCCGGACGCTGGACAAGGCCGGCATCAAGTCGGCCGCCATCCACGGCGACAAGTCGCAGGGTGCCCGGACCCGTGCGCTGGGTGACTTCAAGGACGGCAAGCTGGTCGCCCTGGTCGCCACCGACATCGCAGCGCGCGGCATCGACATCGATGCGCTGCCCTACGTGATCAATTACGAACTGCCCAACGTACCGGAAGACTACGTGCACCGCATCGGCCGTACTGGCCGCGCTGGCATGGAAGGCGAGGCGATTTCGCTGGTCTGCCACGACGAACGGGCGAATTTGCGCGATATCGAGAAACTGATCAAGCGCAACCTCGAACGCGTCGTTATTCCCGGCTTCGAGCAATCGGCCACCGCTGCTCCCCGTCCGGTGCAGCCGCCGCGCGGCCCGCGCCCGCCGCAACCGGGGCGCTCGCAGGGCCAGAAGGCCGCGCAAAAACCCGGCGGGCCCCAGCAACACCGCAGCGGCAGCCGCCACCGCTGAGCCTGCACGGCCGGCTGTGCCGCCGGCCGTATTCTTTTTTTCTGTTGCAGGAAGTCGACCGTGGATGCGCTACGGCCGACTTCTGAAACTTGTGGCAACCGCCTGCAGCTTCGCCAACTGGCGGTCGTGCCAGCGTGACAGCAGGGCGATGGCGGCGCTCGAGCCGATCAAGGCCATGAACATGTCCGACTGGGTATCCCAAATGTCGCCCTGCGTGCCGAGGAATTCGTCGGCACCCTGGCCGAGGCTGATGGCGGCGCCCCATTCGATCAGTTCGTAACAGGCGCTAATCGCCAGCGCGATGCAGATGCACAGAAAGCCGGTCATCTTGCGCCCCCGCACATAGTCGCCTCGCAACAGGATTTCGCGGGCGACCAGCGCAGGCACGAAGCCCTGCATCAGGTGGCCAAGCTTGTCGTAGGGGTTGCGCACCGTGCCGAGCAATTCTTGTAGCCAGAAACCGAAGGGCACGCGGGCATAGGTATAGGCGCCGCCGCCGATCAGGACCAGCGCATGGGCGGCGATCAGGAGGGTGAGCAGCGGGGTCAGCGGGTAGGTTCGTCGCGTGGCGATCATCAGCGGCAGGGCGATCAGCACCGGCGCCACTTCCATCAGCCAGGTCAGACGGTCGTAGGGCGCGAGGCCGGAGACGAGCAGCGCGGCGCCAACGATGCCGGCCAGGGTGGCGTCAAGCGCGGCGCGCCGATCCATCTCAGCCCTCGGCGCGGATCAGCGCCAGCAGCTCGGTGCCATAGTGCTCGATCTTGGCGCTGCCCATGCCGGTGATGCCGGCCAGCAGGCCGTGGCTGGCCGGGCGGACCTCGGCCAGTTCGCGCAGGGTCTTGTCGTGCAGGATGACGTAGGCCGGCACCGCCTGTTCGCGGGCGGTATCGGCCCGCCATTGGCGCAGCAGCTGGAACAGGGCCTCATCGGCCGGTGACAGGTCACTGACCACGCTGCCGCTGCTCCGCGACGGCGCCGTCTTGCGTTTGAGCGGCCGGCGCAGTTGCACGCTGCGCTGGCCCTTGAGCACCTCGCGGGCGGCGTCGGTCAGTTGCAGGGCGCCGTGCTCGGCCATGTCGACATGGACCAGCCCGGCCGCGGCGAGCTGGCGGAAGACGCTCTTCCAGGCATGTTCATCGAGGTCGCTGCCGACGCCGAAGGTCGGCAGCTGGTCGTGGTTCCATTGCTTGACCTTGTCGGTTGCCTTGCCGCGCAGGATGTCGGTCAGGTGCGTGACGCCGAAGCGCATGCCGGTGCGGAAGATGGCCGACAGCGCCTTCTGCGCCGCCTGCGTGCCGTCCCAGAGTTCCGGCGGTTCGGTGCACACGTCGCAGTTGCCGCAGGGCACGCGTTCCTCGCCGAAGTAGTTGAGCAATACCTGCCGGCGGCAGCGTGGTGCCTCGCAATAGGCGAGCAGGGCGGTCAGGCGCTGCGCTTCGAGGATCTTCTGGCCCTCGGCGGCGCCCGATTCGGCGATCCGCGCGTGCTGCAATGCGACATCCTGCATGCCGTAGGCCATCCAGGCCTCGGCCGGTTCGCCGTCGCGGCCGGCGCGGCCGGTTTCCTGATAGTAGGCCTCGATGCTCTTCGGCAGGTCGAGGTGGCCGACGAAGCGGACGTCCGGCTTGTCGATGCCCATGCCGAAGGCGATCGTCGCGCACATGATCAGGCCTTCCTCGCGCAGGAAGCGGCGCTGGTTGGCGGCCCGTTCCGGCGCCGGCAGGCCGGCGTGGTAGGGCAGGGCGGGATAACCTTGCTCGGATAGCCAGGCGGCGGTTTCCTCGACCTTCTTGCGCGACAGGCAATAGACGATGCCGGCCTGGCCCTGGCGGCCGGCCAGGAAGCCGAGCAGCTGCTTCTTGGCGTTGTCCTTCTCGACGACGGTATAGCGGATGTTCGGCCGGTCGAAGCTGGAGAGGAAGACGCGCGCTTCGCCGAGGCCGAGACGCTGCAGGATTTCATTGCGCGTCGCCTGGTCGGCGGTAGCGGTCAGCGCGATCCGCGGCACTGCCGGGTAACGCTCGTGCAGGGCTGAGAGCTGCAGGTATTCCGGGCGGAAATCGTGGCCCCATTGCGAGACGCAGTGCGCTTCGTCGATGGCGAACAGCGCCAGCTTGCCGGCTTCCGACAGCGCGTCGAGCATGGCCAGCGTACGGTCGAGCAGCAGGCGCTCGGGGGCGATGTAGACGAGGTCGAGCCTGCCGTTGAAGATGGCCTGCTCGACGGCCTGCGCTTCGCGCCAGTCGAGCGTCGAATTGAGGCAGGCGGCCTTGACGCCGAGCTGGGTCAGGGCATCGACCTGGTCCTGCATCAGGGCGATCAGGGGCGAGACGACGACGGCGCAACCGGGGCGGAGCAGGGCGGGAATTTGGTAGCAGAGGCTCTTGCCGCCGCCGGTCGGCATCAGCACCAGCGCGTCGCCGCCGCCCGCGACATGCGCGATGATTTCAGCCTGGGCGCCGCGGAAGGCGGGGTAGCCGAAGACGTCGCGCAGGACGTTCAATGCCTTGGATTCGCTGGATGCTACGGTCGACACGTGATTTTGCTCAATTTTCAGGGAGGACGGCTTCGCGCTTCAGCGTCTCGCCATCCCAGGCCAGGCAGTCGCCGCGGTCTTCGTGCCAGTCGCCGAGCACCCAGCGCTCGACGTGGATACCGTCGACCATGTGGTCGTGTGTTGCCGGCTGGTGGGTGTGGCCGTGGATGAAGGTGGCGTAGCCGTGTTCGCGGATGAAATCGTCGGTCGCCGCCGGGCTGAGATCGGCATAGACGTAATCCTGCTCACGCTTGCGCCGGCTGCTGCGCCAGCGGATATAGCGGCCGAGCAGGCGGCGGAAGAAGCGCGGCCGGGCCAGCATTTTCTGCAGCCAGGCCGGGTCGCGCACCCTGGCCCGATAGGCGACGTACTCCGGGTCGTCGAGACACAAGGCGTCGCCATGCGAGAGGACAAAGGACCACTCGGGGAGGGCGAGATCGTAGGGGTCGGGCAACAGGCTGACGCCGGCCGCCGTGGCGAACTGCTGGCCGAGCGCGAAATCGCGGTTGCCGTGCATCAGGTGGATGCGCAGCCCGGCCTCGCTGGCGGCGCGCAGCGCAGCCATGATCGCCGCGTGGTAGGGATCGTCGATGTCGTCGCCGACCCAGACTTCGAACAGGTCGCCGAGGATGTACAGCGCCTTGGCCTGGCGGGCGCGGCCGGCCAAAAAGCGGAGGAACAAAGCAGTCGCCCCGGGTGACCGGGGCGACAGATGCAGATCGGAGATGAAGAGGATCAAACGATCTCGGCCTTCTCGATGATCACGTCTTCCTTCGGCACGTCCTGGTGGAAACCCTTGTTGCCGGTGGCCACGGCGCGGATCTTGTCGACCACGTCCATGCCCTCGACGACTTCGCCGAACACGCAGTAGCCCCAGCCCTGGCCGGACGGCGACTTGAAGTCGAGGAAATCGTTGTCGACGGTGTTGATGAAGAACTGGGCGGTGGCCGAGTGCGGGTCGTTGGTACGGGCCATGGCGATGCTGCCGCGCTTGTTCTTCAGGCCGTTGGCGGCCTCGTTCTCGATCGGCGCCTGGCACGGCTTCTGGTTCATGCCCGGCTCCATGCCGCCGCCCTGGATCATGAAGTGCTTGATCACGCGATGGAAGATGGTGTTGTCGTAATGGCCGGCTTCGACGTAGGAAATGAAGTTGGCGACCGTCTTCGGGGCCTTCTCGGCATCCAGGTTGAGGGTGATGACGCCGTGGTTGGTGGTGAGTTTGATCATGGGGTGAGCCTTATTTGTCGGAGATGATCTTGACGTCCCGGATGACGACCGGGGTCGTCGGAACGTTCTGGTAGTAACCCTGGTTGCCGGTCGGCACGCTGGCGATCTTGTCGACGACATCCATGCCGTCGACGACCTTGCCGAAAACGGTATAGCCGTAGCCGCCCTGGGTCGGGGAACGGAAGTTGAGGAAGGCATTGTTCTTCAGGTTGATGAAGAACTGCACCCGGGCGGAATGCGGGTCCGAGGTGCGGGCCATGGCGACGGTGCCGCGACGGTTTTCCAGGCCATTGTCGGCTTCGTTCCGCAGGGCCGGGGTGAGTACCTTCACTTCCTCCATGGACGAATTGAAGCCGCCGCCCTGGATCATGAAGCCCTCAATGACGCGATGGAAGATGGTTGCCTCGTAAAAGCCGTGCTTGGCGTTGTAGAGGAACATCTCGACGGTCTTCGGTGCCTTGTCCGGAAACAACTCCAGGGTGATCTTGCCCAGCGTGGTGGTCATTTCGACGGTCGGGGCGGCAAAGGCGAGGACCGAAGCCAGCAGGCCGGCCGCCAGAACGGAGATTTTTTTCAACATTAGGCATTTCCTTCGTAAATGATTTTCCATTGGCCTTCTTCGCGCAGCCAGTACTGGCGCTTCTTCATCCGGTTGTCCAGATTGTTGCTGCGGTAGTCCTGGTCGAACGTGACGACGATAACTTCTTCCTTGCCCGGGTTGCGGAATACGGAGAGGTTGTCGACCTTGATCTTGATCCATTCCTTGCTGGCGTTGACCTGTCTTTTCTGACTGGCGAATTCGCTGTAATTTTGCTCGCCCGACTGGAAGCGCTTCGAATAATGCTTCAGGTAGCGGTCGGTATCGCCGCTTTCCCAATCGGCACGCCAGGTGTCGATGGTCTTGTTCAGTTCCTTGCGCTCCTTCGCCCAGTCATCCAGCGACAGCCATTCAATCGAGTTGCTGATGATCACCGGGGTCAGGCCGACCTGCAGGTTCTTGGCGACGGCGTCGAGATCCTGGTTGGTCAGCACGACGCAGCCGTCGGAGGCGCGTGGTGGCCGGGCAAAGGTGTCGGATGGCGTACCGTGCAGCCAGATCCCCCTGCCGTTGCGCCCCTGGCGCTTGTCCCACTCATTCGGATAGTTGATCGGAAAGGCGCCGCTGCCGTAGAGGTCGGGCAGTTTCTGGTGGGACAGGTTGGCGGTCACATGATAGACACCGATCGGCGTCTTCTTGTCGCCCTCGGTCATCTTCTCGGCGCCGAGCTTGCCCTGGGTGACGTAGTAGTCGGCGATAAACCGCGGCCGGCCATCATGCGCGCGATCGTTTTCGTACAGATAGAGGCGCGAGCGCGCGGTATCGACGACCACGGCGTAGCGCTGGTCCGGTTGCATCTGCAGCAGGTAGCGCGGCACGAAATCGCTGGGCGGCTTCTCGCGGTAGGCCTTGAGCCGGGTGATCGCCTCGGCGCGCAGGTCGGCCACTTTGTCGGCCGGAGCATCGCTGAGCGCGCCGAAGGTGTGGATCGGCTGGGTGCGGGCGAGCAGTAGGTCACCCTTGATGAGATTGGCCAGGCGGTAGTTCGGGTGCTGGCGCAGCAAGGCTTCGGTCAACTGCAGGGCATTGTCCAGGCGGTTGCCCTCGATCTCGGCAAAAATCCGGGCCAGGGTTTCTTCCGGCCCGGCATCTGCGATCGTGGCCAGAAGCTCCCGGGCGCTACGGGCGCTGGAGGTCGATGCGCCGGATTCGTAGCCGGCGACGGAAGAAGCGTTCGGTTTGTCGGCCAGTTTGGCCAGAGCGCCGGCGGCCACCGTGGCCGCCAGAGCCAGCAGGATGAAGCGGATCTTAAGCCTCACCGGGCGTTTTCTTCCTTGATCAGCCATTTGCTACCCGTGCGCACGAGAATCAGCGTTTTCGCCGTGGAACTGCTCAGGCCGGTGGCCTTGTAGTGCTGGCGGAACTTGGCGGTGGCCTTGTCGCCGTTGACGGTGATTTGCGGCGCCTCGACGGAGACGGAAATCTTGCCGCCCTTGCCGGCGATGCGCTGCTGGCGCTCCTGTTCCCAGGCCTTGCGGCTCATCCCCTTGGGAGTGTCGAAATCGCTCGAGTAGGCGCCGAGATAAGCCTTCATATCCTTGCGCGACCAGGCATCGGCCCAGGCCAGAACAGCCTTGGCGACATCGTCGCTGGCGTTGTTGCCGGCTGCTTTTTCCGGTGCCGGAGTGGGCGTCGGGGCGGCCGCGGCGACGCTGGTGGCTGGCTTGGCGGCGACCGTTGCGGCGGCGCCTGGGGTGGCGGCGACGACCGTGGCGCTGGCCGCCGCCGGGGCGGCCGGTTTGGCGGCGACCGGAGCGGGCGGGGCAGGAGTTGCCGGTGCCGGCGCGGCTGCCACGGGAGCGGCAGGTGCTGCAGCCACCGGTGCTGCTGTCGGCTTGACGTTGCCCTTGCCGGTGGTGGTAATCAGATCGCGAATCAGGGCCAGTTTGTTCTGGGTCGCGGAATTGGAGTTGTCGAGTTGCAGCGCCTTGTCGTAGGCCTGACTGGCCAGCTTGGCATAGACGTCGCCGAGGTTCTCGTAGGCAATGGCGTAGGAGGGGTGAGTCCGGATGGCCATTTCCAGCGCCGTACGGGCTTTTTCATACTGTTTCTGCTGGGCATAGAGCACAGCGAGATTGTTGTACGGCTCGGGCAGTTCCGGGTAGTCCTCGGAAAGCTTGGTGAAGACGGCGATGGCTTCGGCCGGCTTGTTCATTTCGG
Organism: uncultured Pseudomonadota bacterium; assembly: GCA_946479855.1. The sequence continues at coordinate 14,354 of CAMLHL010000040.1, read as the reverse complement.
TGAAGATCAGACCCTTGAGAAAGCGGCCCTGGGCATCCTTGGGGCGGCTGCTCAGGTAGGCGTCGACCTTTTCCAGCGCTTGCGGATACTGGCCCTGCTTGATCAGCCGCTGCACTTCCGGCAGGTTGTCGGCAAAGGACGGCGAGGCAAAGCCGATGGCCAGGCCGACGGCCAGTGCGCGCAACGTCCGGAAGTGCTGAAAACGGGGCTGGAGCGGGGAAGTGGAGGTCATCGCTGTGCTATACTTTTCAGGGTTATACAATCTTCCGATTCTACCAAAAACGCCGGTGATTCCATAGGTATTAGCGCGCCGGCGAACGCCCCGTACCCCTCCCCGGCATGCTCAAGATATACAACTCCCTCAAGCGCGAAAAGCAGGTTTTTACCCCGATCGAGCCGAACAAGGTTCGCATGTATGTTTGCGGCATGACGGTTTATGATTATTGCCATCTCGGGCATGCCCGGGTGATGGTCGTCTTCGACATGGTGTACCGCTGGCTGAAGGCTTCCGGTTTCGATGTCACCTATGTCCGCAACATCACCGATATCGACGACAAGATCATCCGGCGGGCGATCGAGAACGGCGAGTCGATCCAGCAACTGACCAACCGCTTCATCGCCGCCATGCACGAGGACGCCGATGCGCTCGGCGTGCTGCGCCCCGACCACGAGCCGCGCGCCACCGAATACGTGCCGGAAATGCTCGACCTGATCGGCAAGCTGGAAGCCAACGGCCTGGCCTATCACGCCGCCGACGGCGACGTGAATTACGCGGTGCGCAAGTTCCCCGGTTACGGCAAGCTGTCCGGCAAGTCGCTCGACGACCTGCGGGCCGGCGAACGCGTCGAGGTCGATTCGGCCAAGCAGGACCCGCTCGATTTCGTCCTCTGGAAGCACGCCAAGCCGGGCGAACCGGCCTGGCAGTCGCCGTGGGGCGAGGGCCGGCCGGGCTGGCACATCGAATGTTCGGCGATGAGCTCCAAGCTGCTCGGCCAGCATTTCGACATCCACGGCGGCGGCCAGGATTTGCAGTTCCCGCACCATGAGAACGAAATCGCCCAGTCTGAGGGGGCCAACTGCTGCTCCTTCGTCAATTACTGGATGCACAACGGTTTCGTGCGCGTCGACAACGAGAAGATGTCGAAGTCGCTGGGCAACTTCTTCACTATCCGCACCGTACTCGAACAGTTCGACGCCGAGGTGGTGCGCTTCTTCATCCTGCGCGCCCATTACCGCAGCCCGCTGAACTATTCCGACGCCCATCTCGACGACGCCAGACGCAGCCTGGACAGCCTGTATTTCGCGCTGCGCGACGTGCCGCCGGCGACGGTCGAGATCGACTGGAACAACGACTACGCCAGCCGTTTCTCTGCGGCGCTGAACGAGGATTTCGATTCACACGGGGCAATTGCCGTGCTCTTTGAACTGGCCGCCGAGGTCAATCGCCAGAAGAGCGCCGAACTCGCCGGGTTGCTCAAGGCCCTGGCTGGCCTGATCGGCCTGCTCGAACGCGAACCGACCGTCTACCTGCAGGGCGGCAGCCCGGCCGGCGGTCCCGACGAAGCCGCGATCGAGCAGATGATTGCCGACCGTGCGGCAGCCAAGAAGGCGAGGAATTTCGCCGAAGCCGACCGCATTCGCGACGCGCTGAAGGCGGCTGGCATCGTGCTCGACGACAGCCCTCAGGGAACGACCTGGCGCCGCGCCTGATCCGGAGAAGCAAATAAAAACGGCCCTGGACAAGGGCCGTTTCTCTGAGTGGATTGTCGGTGCTGGCTATTTCAGCAATTTGCCACCCGGGCCGACGACGGTCAGTTCGACGAAGTGCGAGGCCTGGCGCGTGTTGGCGCCGTAGTTGATCCGGTAGCCGCCAAAATCGGCGTTGTTCAGGGTTTCCAGGGCGCTGACCAGCTTTTCGCGGGTGAGGTCCTTGCCGGCCCGCTTCAGGCCTTCGACCAGCGTGCGGGCCATGATGTAGCCTTCCATTCCGTAGTACGAATACTGCTGTTTTTCGGAGAGCCTCTGATAGTCGCGGACAATCGGCACAACGTTGTTCCACGGATAGGGGACCACTTGCGAAATGCCGATGCCGCGGGCTTCGGCCCCCAGTTCCTGGACCAGCAGTTCGGCGCCGACCGGCGAAAGAGTCATCAGCATCGGGTTCTGGCCGGCCTTCTTCATGGCCTTGACGAAGGCGGCGGTCGGCTTGTACAGCGTGACCATGACCACGGCCTGGGGCATCGCCTTCGAGATCGCCTCGACTGCCTTGGCGACATCCAGCGAATTCCGTTCGACGGTCCCGACCGCCGACGGCGCCAGGTTGTATTTCTTGAGGGCCAGGGTAACGCCTTCGAGGCCGGATTTGCCGAAGCCGTCGTTCTGGTAGAAGACAGCAATGTTTTTCAGGCCCAGCGAGACTAGCTGGCTGATGATGGCCTCGGTTTCGTCGGCGTAACTGGCACGGACGTTGAACATGTAGCGGGTGTTCGGATTGCTGGTCATCGCCTCGCGCAAGGTGCCGGCACCGGAGATGGTGCCGACCAGCGGCACCTTGGCCGGCCCGAAGACGGTGTTCATGGCTTCGGTGGTCGGGCTGGAGCCGTAGAAGGCGAGCAGCGCGAAGGCGTTCTTTTCGTTGATCAGCGTCTTGGTGTTGGCAACGGCCCGCTCGGTTTCATAGCCGTCGTCGAGGGAAACCAGGCTCAGCTTGCGGCCATTGACGCCGCCGGCCTTGTTGACCTGGCCAAAATAGGCCTCGATGGTTTGCCGCATGTCCTGGCCGTAAGCGCCATTCGGGCCGGAAAACGGGGCCGACATGCCGATCGTGATCGTCGATTCGGTTACTCCCGGTTCTCCCCAGCACAGCGTGGACAAGGCCATTGCGCCGACGGCAGCCAGTCGCTTGAGAACATGCATGGTAAGCCCCCTCCCTTATTTTGATCGGATGATTTTATCAGTCATGAGCAGCTCCGGGGAACGGACATGGTTTTTCATCGGATGAATGACAGGGGCTACGGTCAACCCGGAAAAACAGTCAAAAACGCGACAGCCCCGGCATCGTGGAAAACATCCGATGCCGGGGCTGCCGTTGTTGCTCGCTCAATGGCCAGCCGCCAAATAATTTCCTGACCTTGCGGCTTCGACCGGGGGTTGTCCCCTTAACTGGCAAAGCGGGTTAGCCTGCGCCGCCAAGTCGAGGCGCTAATCTCCGAAGAACTCCTTGACCTTGTCCATCCAGGACTTGGAGCGGGGGTTGTGTTTGGCGGTGTTGTCCTTGCTCGATTCTTCCAGCTCGCGCAACAGTTCCTTCTGGCGCTCGGTCAGGCTGACCGGCGTTTCGACCACGACGTGGCACATCAGGTCGCCATGGGTGTGGCTGCGAACGCCCTTGATGCCCTTGCCGCGCAGGCGGAAGACGCGCCCCGACTGGGTTTCGGCCGGAATCTTGATGGCCGCGGCGCCGTCCAGCGTCGGGATCTCGATCTCGCCACCCAGAGCCGCGGTGGTGAAGGAGATCGGCATCTCGCAATGCAGGTCGTTGTGGTCGCGGGTGAACACGGCGTGCGGCTTGAGGTGGATCTGCACGTAGAGATCGCCCGGCGGGCCGCCGTTGACGCCATGCTCGCCTTCGCCGGACAGCCGGATGCGATCGCCTTCGTCCACGCCGGCCGGAATCTTGACGGCCAGCGTCTTGTGCTGCTTGATGCGGCCGGCGCCGTCGCAATGCTTGCACGGATCGGCGATGAAGCGGCCGGTGCCGTGGCACTTGTGACAGGTCTGCTGGATCGAGAAGAAGCCCTGCTGCAGGCGGACCTGGCCGGAGCCGCCGCAGGTCGGGCAGGTCTTCGGCTGGGTGCCGGGCTTGGCGCCGGAGCCGTTGCAGGGCTCGCAGACTTCCATGGTCGGAATGCGGATCTTGGTTTCCGTGCCGTGGGCCGCCTGTTCGAGCGTGATTTCGAGGTTGTAGCGCAGGTCGGCGCCGCGGTAGATGTTGGAGCGACCACCGCCGCCACCGCCGCCGCGGCCGCCGAAAATTTCGTCGAAGATGCCGCCGAAGGCGTCGGCGAAACCGCCGCCACCGCCAAAGCCGCCACCCATGCCGGATTGCGGGTCCACGCCGGCGTGGCCGTACTGGTCGTAGGCAGCGCGCTTCTGGCTATCCGAGAGGATTTCGTAGGCTTCCTTGGCTTCCTTGAACTTCTCCTCGGCTGCCGGGTTGTCCGGGTTGCGGTCCGGGTGATGCTTCATGGCCAGCTTGCGGTAGGCCTTCTTGATCTCGTCGTCGGAAGCGTCGCGGTTGACGCCGAGAATCTCGTAAAAATCGCGTTTAGACATTGTTTCTACCCGTCAAGTGACAAAGGCGCCGAGCGCCGCCGGAGGTTCCGGTAGGCTCGGCGCCGGGCTGTGGGCCAGGAATTACTTCTTGTCCTTGACCTCGGTGAATTCGGCATCCACCACGTCGCCTTCGTCCTTCTTGGCCTCGCCACCCGGCTGGGCGCCCTCGGCACCGGCGGCAGCGCCTTCGGCCTGTTGCTGGGCGTACATCTTTTCCCCCAGCTTCTGGGCCGCCTGGCTCAAGGCTTCGGTCTTGGCGGCGATGGTGTCCTTGTCGCCTTCGCGCAGCACGTCCTCGACATCCTTGATGGCCGCTTCGATCTTGGCCTTTTCATCGGCGTCGAGCTTGTCGCCATACTCGGTCAGCGACTTCTTGACCATGTGCACCATGCCGTCGGCCTGGTTGCGGGTGTCGGCCAGCTCGTGCGCCTTCTTGTCTTCTTCGGCGTGCAGCTCCGCATCCTTGACCATGGCCTGGATTTCGGCTTCGGAGAGGCCGGAGTTGGCCTTGATGGTGATCTTGTTTTCCTTGCCGGTCGCCTTGTCCTTGGCGGTCACATGCATGATGCCATTGGCGTCGATGTCGAAGATGACTTCGATCTGCGGCGTGCCGCGCGGGGCCGGCGGGATGCCTTCCAGGTTGAACTGGCCGAGGCTCTTGTTGCCGGTGGCGACTTCGCGCTCGCCCTGCAGCACGTGGATGGTCACGGCGCCCTGGTTGTCGTCGGCGGTGGAGAAGACCTGCGAAGCCTTGGTCGGGATCGTCGTGTTCTTCTGGATCAGCTTGGTCATGATGCCGCCCAGGGTTTCGATACCGAGCGACAGCGGGGTGACGTCGAGCAGCAGCACGTCCTTGACTTCGCCCTGCAGCACGCCGCCCTGGATGGCGGCGCCGACGGCGACGGCTTCATCCGGATTGACGTCCTTGCGCGGCTCCTTGCCGAAGACTTCCTTGACCTTTTCCTGGACCTTCGGCATGCGCGACTGGCCGCCGACCAGGATCACGTCGTCGATGTCGCCGATCTTGCAGCCGGCATCCTTCAGCGCGGTCAGGCAGGGGGCGACGGTACGCTCGATCAGCTCGTCGACCAGCGACTCGAACTTGGCGCGGGTGATCTTCAGCGCCAGGTGCTTCGGGCCGGAGGCGTCGGCGGTGATGTAGGGCAGGTTGACTTCGGTCTGCTGGCTGGAGGACAGCTCGATCTTGGCCTTTTCGGCGGCTTCCTTGAGGCGCTGCAGGGCGAGCACGTCGGACTTCAGGTTGACGCCGGATTCCTTCTTGAATTCGTCGATGATGTAGTCGATCAGGCGCTGGTCGAAGTCTTCGCCGCCGAGGAAGGTGTCGCCGTTGGTGGCCAGCACTTCGAACTGCTTTTCGCCATCGACGTCGGCGATTTCGATGATGGAGATGTCGAAGGTGCCGCCGCCGAGGTCATAGACGGCGATCTTCTTGTCCTTGCCGGACACCTTGTCCATGCCGAAGGCCAGCGCAGCGGCGGTCGGCTCGTTGATGATGCGCTTGACTTCGAGACCGGCGATGCGGCCGGCGTCCTTCGTCGCCTGGCGCTGGCTGTCGTTGAAGTAGGCCGGCACGGTGATGACGGCTTCGGTGACTTCCTCGCCGAGGTAGTCTTCGGCGGTCTTCTTCATCTTGCGCAGCACTTCGGCGGAAACCTGCGGCGGCGCGATCTTCTTGTCGCGGGCTTCGACCCAGGCGTCGCCGTTGTCGGCCTTGACGATCTTGAAGGGCATCAGCGAGATGTCCTTCTGCACTTCCTTCTCTTCGAAGCGGCGGCCGATCAGGCGCTTGACCGCGTACAGCGTGTTCTTCGGGTTGGTCACCGCCTGGCGCTTGGCCGGGGCGCCGCAGAGGATTTCGCCGTCTTCGGTGTAGCCGATGACGGACGGCGTGGTGCGCGCACCTTCCGCGTTCTCGATGACTTTCGGCGTGCCGCCTTCCATGATGGCGACGCAGGAATTGGTGGTGCCGAGGTCGATGCCGATGATCTTGCCCATGATTGTTTTCCTAGATGTAAATTGCTGATGTTCGTGAGTTGGGGGCGCTCAAACCGTTTTCAAGGGACCGTTGCGGTCAACCGGAAAAATTGCCCAAAATCGAAATGCCCAGTAGCGTTTATTTGCCCTTGGCGACCATGACCAGGGCCGGACGCAGTACGCGGTCGGCGATCATGTAGCCCTTCTGCAGCACGGTGACGACGGTGTTGGCGTCCTGCTCGGAATCGACCATGCCGATCGCCTGGTGCTTGTGCGGGTCGAATTTCTCGCCAGCCGGATTGACTTCGTTCAGCGCGTTCTTCTCGAAGGCGGACACCAGTTGCTTGAGGGTCAGCTCGACGCCGGACTTGAAGCTGTCCACGGTCTGTTCCGGGACGGCCAGCGCGGCCTCCAGGCTGTCCTTGACGGCCAGCAGTTCGCCGGCAAATTTTTCGACGGCGAATTTGTGCGCCTTGGCGATGTCTTCCTGGGCACGGCGGCGGATGTTCTCGCCCTCGGCCTTGGCGCGCAGCCAGGCATCGTAATGTTCGGCGGCCTGCAGTTCGAGGGCGCGGAACTGCTCCTCGATGCTCGGCAGGGTATCGGTGTGGACTTCGGCGCTCGGCTCGATAGCGGGTTCGGCGGCGGGTTGATTGCCCAGCATGGCTTCCTGGGCGTTTTCGGGGTTAGACATGCGCATTTCTCCAAAAGAGCTGTTTCCGTAGTTGGGGACGGAAAAGCCTCTTTCAAGGGGGGCGAAAAAATTCTTTGTCGGGCAGAGCGATACTGTCCGCTGGGCGCCGTGCTACGATAATCCGCTATCTTTTTATCGCCCTCCTGAATGGAAACAATCGGCAAATACCGCGTGGTTCGAGAACTGGGCAAGGGAGCGACTGCGACGGTCTACCTCTGTACCGAGCCGGATTCCAGCCGCCAGGTCGCCGTCAAGGTCATCCGCTTCGGTCAGGATTGCGCCGCGATGTCACGGCGCATGCGCAAGCTGTTCCAGAACGAGGGGATGGTCTCGAAACGCCTGAACCACCCGAATATCGTTCACGTCTTCGACGCCGTGGTCGAGGAAGACTTTGCCTATCTCGCCATGGAGTATGTCGACGGCTTCAGCCTTGAACAGCACACCCGCATCGACAAGCTGCTGCCCATGCACCGCGTCATCGGCATCATCTTCAAGTGCTGCATGGCGCTCGATTCGGCCTACCGTCAGGGCATCATCCACCGCGACATCAAGCCGGCCAACATCATGATCGCCGCCAACGACGAGCCGAAGATTGCCGACTTCGGCCTGGCGCTGAACATGAACAAGGACATGGACCGCGACTCGACCTTCATCATGGGCGTCGGCTCGCCGGCCTACATGTCGCCGGAACAGATCAAGGGCTATCCGCTCAACCAGAAGACCGACCTCTATTCGCTCGGCGTCCTGCTCTTCCAGTTGCTCACCGGCCGCCTGCCATTTCGTGCCAATAACCAGGCGACGCTGATCTACCGCATCATCAACACCGATGCGCCGGCCATCACGGCCCTCAACCCGAATCTGCCGGAGGGGCTCAACGCCATCCTGCGCCGCGCCCTGGAAAAGGATCTCTACAATCGTTACCGCAATGGTGCCGAAATGGCCAAGGATCTTTCCGCCGTTCGCTACCAGATTCTCGACGAGGACGAAACGACTAAGGATACCAACCGTTTCGAGATGTTGCGCCGGCTCGATTTCTTTACCGAATTCGAGAATATCGAACTCTGGGAAGTGCTGCGCGTCGCCATCTGGCGTGAGGTGCAGCCCAATGTCGCGCTGATCCGCGAAGGCGAGTCCAACCGATTCTTCGGCATCATCATTTCCGGCCTGATTGAAATCTCGATTGAAGGCAAGGCCCTGTGCCGTCTGGGGCCGAGCGAACCGGTCGGCGAGGTGGCCTATCTGCACCCGGCCAGCGAGCAGCGCCATTCGACGGCAGTGACGCTGGAGCCGACGTTGTTCCTCGAAATCAATGCGGCCGCGCTGGCCCTGTCGTCCGAAGAGCTGCTTGAGCGCATGCGCAACGCGCTGATGGCCCGGATGATCAAGCGCCTGCGGGAAGTGAACCGGATTGCCGCGGCGCAGGGGATGCCGGCGGTGCCGAGCACGACCGGCCCGTATGCCGACGGTCCGCCCCACCCGGGCGGTGGCCTGGGGCTGGAACTGAGCCCGATGTAAAAACCGCCTCAATTGAGGCGGTTTTGACTGATGGCGGCGTTTCCTTAAACCTTGAAGCGCCCGACCAGGCTGGCCAGGCCCTCCGCCAGCCGCTTGAGGTCGTGCGCCGCACCGGCCGTCTGTTCGACCGTCCCGGAGTTTTCGCGGGCCATGCCGGCAATCGCTTCGATGCTGTGCTCGACATCGCCAGAGAAGCGGCGTTGCTGGTCGGTGGCCGAGGCGATGGCATCCAGGCCGTGGCCGACTTCGGTAACCGAGCCGTTGGTCGCCTGCAGGATATCGGCCACCGAAGTGACCGCCGACTGGCTGCTGGACAGGTGTTCCAGGCCTTCCTCGATGCTGTGCCGCACGGAAACCGACTGGGCGCTGAGCTGGGCGGTGATGGCGTCGATTTCGCTGGCCGAGCGCGATGATTTTTCCGCCAGCTTGCGCACTTCATCGGCGACGACCGCGAAGCCGCGTCCCTGTTCGCCGGCCCGTGCCGCTTCGATGGCGGCGTTCAGGGCGAGCAGGTTGGTTTGTTCGGCAATGTCCTTGACCTCGCGGGTCATCGTCGTGATCGATTCGGTGTTGCGGACGAAGTTATTGACCGAGTCGGCCATTTCCTTGACAGCGCTTTCGACGACCGTCATTTCGTTGAGCAGCACGTTCAGGTTGCGGGTGCCTTCCGTGGCGCGGGCCAGGCTTTCCTGCGACTGGTGCTGGACATGCTCGGCGCTCTGGGCGATCGAGGAAATGCTGGAAACCAGCTGTTCGACGGCAGTGGCGGCCAGGTTGGATTTTTCGTTCTGCTGCTGCGAGCTCTGCGTTACCCGGTCGGCGCTGTCGGAGAGCGCGGCCACCCGGGCGGTGACCTGGCTGGCTGAATCGCGCACCTGGCGGACCAGCTGGTTGAAGTTCTCCATCATTTCGTTGAAGACGAGTGCGGACTGGCCGACTTCGTCGCGTCCCTTGACCGGCAGCCGGCGGGTCAGGTCACCTTCGCCCCGGGCGATGTCGCGCAGACCGTTGCGCAGGTCTTCGAGCGGCTTGGTGACGAAGTGATGGGTGATCAGGTAGATGATCACCAGCAGGGCGCCGAGGGCGACCAGCGCGACGCCGGCGATTTTCAGGCGGAAGGCCGAGACTTCGGCTTCCACGGAGTCGAGCGAGACCTTCATGCTGACCACGCCGAGCACGGTGCCTTCGGGAACCTGATGGCAAGCGATGCAATCCTTGCCGAGATAGTTGTTCGAGGCCTTGGTCGGGTTGATCACCTGCAGGTAGGAGGAGCCGTTGGCCGATTCGACCGACATGTGCGGCACACCGGAGGTCATGACCTGTTTTTCCAGGGCGTCGAGTTCGCGCTGGTCCTTGGTGTCCGGGCCGAACAGCTTGACGACGGCTTCGCTGCGGGCGACGTGCAGATCCTTGATGATCGACAGCTGCTTGATCTGGTCGAGGAAAACCTCGCGCTGACCGACGGTGCCGGTGATCATCATGCCGGTCAGACCGGCCATGGTCATTTCGTGGATGCTCTTGGAAAAATCGGTCGCCTGGCGAATCGCCGTGTCCCGGTTGACCTGTGTGGTCCAGACGATGGCTCCGGCCCAGATAATGGCAAGAACGACCCAGATGGCGGCGGTCAGGCGCACCCAGATTTTCAAGTCGGCAAAGCGCGGCATTTTTTATCCCTAGTTGGCTGCCGCCTTTTTGCTCAGGCGGTCAAATTAAGTTGTTGGATTGTGCCAGCCGTTCCAGTGTCATGCAAAAAAATTCCAGAACTGCGAATTTGTCCAATTAATTCATTGGCATTGGTTTTGACATCAAATGGCGTATCGACGCGGCTTAGCGAGATGGCGCCGACGCCGGCTGCGGCGAGGGATTGCAACTGGTCCTGGCCTGCCCCGTCGCGGCTCCATACCTGCAGTTGCCCGAAAGCCTTGTCGTTTTCATCGATCCAGCCATTTTTATCGTCATCCAGCGCTGCCAGCTCACGAAAACCGTCATCGGTCATCGGGCCGAACAGTTCGCTGCCATTGTTGATTTTGCCATCTTGGTTAAGGTCGAAAGCCAGAAAGCCGCTGCCCGGGGCGACGAAGTTGATCTGTTCGCTGCGGCCGTCGGCATTCAGGTCGAAGCTGAAGCGCTGGTCAGTCAGTTGCGCTGCGTCGCCGGAGAAATTGAGGACCAGAGGGTCGACCTTGCGGGCGGCGTCGCCCAGGCGCAGGCTGAGGTTGCTTTCCTCGTGGTAGCTGCGGGACATCGAAAGCTGCAGATCGAAGCTGATCTGCCGGCCGTCGGCCGTGGTCACGGTGCCGCTGGCCGAGAAATTTGTGTGCTCGGCCTCGGTATAGGCTTCGTGACGTTCGTAGTCGACCCCATAGCCGGCAGCGGGGGCTGGCGCGGAGGCTTTTGCCGGCGCCTGGGGAAGTGCCGGCGCGGCGTTCGTGCTCAGGTCGCGGGCGTCAAAAATCCGGATCCGGTGGCCGATCAGCAACTCAAGCATCGAGCGGATCAGATTCAGTCTCGGGTCGCCGTCGACCGCGGCATTGGCTTCCTCGTCGCTGGCCTGAGCCTTTCCGGCGGCGGTCTTGCCGGCATCGGAGAGCGTGACCTGGGCACTCGGCGGCAGGCGAGGGCGCGCTTCCTCGCCGGCAACGCCCGGCCGCCGCGGCCCGACCCACATGGTCAGCGATTCGTTGATTTCGTGCTGTTGCGAGCGGCTGTGCGAAGCGGCCATTTGCAGGCTGGCGCTGGCGATTTTCATGGAGGCCTCCACGGCAGGGGTGCGGACACCTGGTTAACGGCCGCGGCAGACGGAAGTTAAGGCCGGTGGAGATGCGGCTGCAGCCAGCGTTTCAGCGTGCCGAGGTCGAGCGCGCCGCTCTGGCGGGCGATCTCGCGGCCATGCAAAAAAACGGCCAGGGTCGGAATGCTGCGGATATTGAAGCGGGCGGCCAGTTGCGGCTCGGCTTCGGTATTGACCTTGACCAGCCGGGCATGGGGCTCGAGATCGATGGCCGCCTGATGGAAGGTCGGCGCCATCACCCGGCACGGGCCGCACCACGGCGCCCAGAAATCAACCACGACCGGCAGGTCGTTGCGTGAAATATGGCGGTCGAAGCTGGCGGCGCTCAGCTCCAGCGGTTCGCCGGTGAACAGCGGCTGCTTGCACTGGCCACAATTCGGCGCATCCCTCAGTTTTTGCCCCAAAATCCGGTTGACCGTAGCGCAGTGCGGGCAGACGACGTGCAGGCTTTCAGACATGGCGAACTCCAAATATCAGGTCATCCTGATATTGGTGCCGGGTGCCCGATTTCAAGTTCGGGCACCGAACTTCCGGGCCTCGAGGGCGCTGGTTTCCAGCGCCTGCGGGTCGACAGCGGCCTTGGTTTCCCAGCCGGCCAGATGCTGTTCGGCCAGGTCGGCCAGCGCCGCGATCCAGGCATCGTCCTCGTTCAGCGCCGGAATGTAGTGGTATTCCTGGCCGCCGGCCTTGAGGAAGTCGTCGCGGCCTTCCTGGGCGATTTCTTCCAGCGTTTCCAGGCAATCGGCCGTGAAGCCGGGGCAGACGACGTCGACGCGGCGGATGCCCTGGGCACCCCATTCGTGCAGCGTTGGCGCCGTGTAGGGCTGCAGCCATTCGGCCTTGCCGAAACGCGACTGGAAGCAGATCTGGAATTGTTCGGGTTGCAGGTTCAGGCGTTCGGCGAGCAGGCGGCCGGTCTTGTGGCATTCGCAGAAATAGGGGTCGCCGAGGCCCAGGCTGCGTTTGGGCAGACCGTGGAAACTGATCAACAGGCGGTCTTTCGTGCCGAGCGCGCCATGCGTTTGCCAGTGCCGGCGCACCGATTGTTCGAGGGCGGCCAGGTAGCCATCGTGGTCGTGGAAATTCCGCACGAAGCGCATTTCCGGCTGGTTGCGCGTCTGCAGCAGCCAGCGCGAAGCGTCGTCGACGACGGTAGCGGTCGTGCTCGCCGCGTATTGCGGGTACATCGGCACGATCAGGATGCGCCGGGCGCCGTCGGCTTTCAGGCGGTCAAGCACGTCGGCAATCGACGGCGAACCGTAGCGCATCGCCCAGTTCACGGTGACGCGATGGCCGCGCTGGCCGAGCAGGCCCTTGAGCAGCTTGGCCTGGCGCTCGGTATGGACGCGCAGCGGCGAGCCTTCCGGCATCCAGACGGTGGCGTACTTGGCGGCGGATTTCTTCGGTCGGGTGTTCAGGATGATGCCGTTGAGGATCAGCCACCACAGCGGTTTGGGGATTTCGACGACGCGCGGGTCGGAGAGGAACTGCTTGAGGTAGCGTCTGAGGGCCGGGGCAGTCGGCGCATCAGGGGTACCGAGATTGACGAGGACGACGGCGGTGGTCGCCGGCTGACCGTGGCGGTACGGCGGTTCCGGGAGAAAGCGGGGCATTAGTTGTCCGGTTTGGAGGAGAGGGCGCTGGAGAGCAGGCGGGCGGTGATGTCGACGATGGGGATGACGCGCTCGTAGGCCATCCGGGTCGGGCCGATGACGCCGACCGAGCCGACGACCTGGCCATCGACCGCGTAGGGGGCGGTGATGACGCTGCATTCGTCGAGCGGGGCGATGCCCGATTCGCCGCCGATGTAGATCTGCACGCCGTCGGCGCTGTTGGAGATTTCGAGCAGGCGCATCAGGCTGGTGCGTTGCTCGAAGAGATCGAACAACTCGCGCAGACGCTTCATGTTCGACGACAGTTCCTCGACGTCGAGCAGGTTGCGTTCGCCGGAAATGACGTAGGGCGTCGCGCTTTCGGCCATCGCCGCGTCGCCGGCTTCGAGGGCGAGTGTCATCAGCGGCTTGATGTCCTCGCGCAGGCGCTGGATTTCGCCCGACAGGCGGTGGCGCATCTGCTCGAAGTCGAGGCCGGCGAAATTCTGCGTCAGGTAGTTGGCGGCGCTGACCAGTTCGGCCGGCGAGTAGGCCTTGTCGGTGTTGATGATGCGGTTCTGCACGTCGCCGTCGGCGGTGACGATGATCAGCAGGATGCGCTTTTCCGACAGGCTGAGGAATTCGATCTGCCGGATGCGGCTGGCCTGGCGGCGCGGCGCGATGACGACGCCGGCGAAGTGGGTCAGGCTGGAGAGCAGTTGCGAGGCGCTGGCGATGATCTGGCTCGACGGCCGGCCGTGCAGCGCTTCTTCCATCTGGCCCATCTGCCGCGCTTCGAGCGGCTGGACGGTGAGCAGGCTGTCGACGAACAGGCGATAGCCGCGTGCCGTCGGCACCCGGCCAGCCGAGGTGTGCGGGCTGGCGACGAAGCCGGCTTCCTCGAGATCGGCCATCACGTTGCGGATCGTCGCCGGCGACAAATCGAGGCCGGAAACCTTCGACAGCGCGCGCGAACCGACCGGCAGGCCGTCGGCGATGTAGTGTTCGACCAGGGTCTTGAGCAGGGTGCGGGCGCGTTCATCGAGCATGGGCAGATTGTACAAAAAACCCGGGCCAACGCCGCAAGGCGTTTTTGTGCAAGAATTCGTCCCCATGAACAGAAGCTTCGCTTCCGCGAGTGCCCCGCGGACCATCGCGCTGGTCGGCAAATACCATAGTATGGAAATTGCCGAGTCGCTGCGCCGCCTGGCCGAATACCTCTACGAGCGCGGGATCTCCGTTTTCATCGAGCGCGAGACGTCCGAACACATCGGCAAGAAGGTCGACCTGTCACGCTGGGTGACCTGCGGCTTCAACGACATCGGCGCCCATGCCGACCTCGCGATCGTGCTCGGCGGCGATGGCACCATGCTCAACGCCGCCCGCCGGCTGGCCCGCTACTGCGTGCCGCTGGTCGGCGTCAACCAGGGCC
>CAMLHL010000039.1 GCA_946479855.1 uncultured Pseudomonadota bacterium | reverse complement strand
GTCACCATCATCGGCGACGGCGACCCGATGAACGACACCTGGTGGGGCAACAGCTGGGACAACTACGAAGGTTTCGATCTCGATGGCGACGGCTTTGGCGACCAGCCGCACGAACTGCACGTCTGGGCCGATCGGATCTGGATTGAAACGCCGAGCGCCACCTTCTTCCGCAGTTCGCCGGTCCTTGAACTGCTCGATTTTCTCGAGAAGCTGGCGCCCTTCTCAGCACCATCGCTGATCCTGCGCGACACGGCGCCACGCATGAAGGCGCTGCGCAGCTACAACTGATATTCGTCGCCACCGCCCTGCATGGCCATTTCGACGACGCGCTTCGAGAGATGCGGCGCGAACAGGGAAATCAGGTCGAAATCGTAGCGACGCAGGTAGGTCCCGCGGCGCAGGGCCAGCCGGGTGGTATTCGATTCGAACAGATGGGCGGCATCGAGCGCCACCAGCCCGATATCGCGCTGGACATCGAAGGCCAGGGCCGAAATGATCCCCAGGCCCAGCCCTAGGCTGACATAGGTCTTGATCACGTCGGCATCGAGGGCAGTCAGTGCGACATTGGGCTGGACGCCGACGCGCTCGAAGGCGTGGTTGATCCGCGAGCGGCCAGTGAAGGCCGTATCGTAGGTAATCAGCGGCCAGCGAGCCAGTTCGTTCAGCGATAGCGGCTGCGTTTTCAAAACGGGATGCCCCTCCGGGGCGATCACGCAGTGCGACCACTGGCGCACCGGCAGGGTAATCAACTGGGGATACTGGCCGAGCGCCTCGGTGGCGATGCCGATGTCGGCGTCCCCGGCCAGGACCCACTCGGCGATCTGCGTCGGACTCCCCTGGTGCATCTCCAGCTTGACGTCGGGGTGCTGCGCCATGAAATCGCGGACCACCAACGGCAGCGCGTAGCGTGCCTGGGTATGGGTGGCTGCCAGCACCAGCCGGCCGGTATCGCCGGTGGCAAATTCACTGCTCGCCCGCTTGAGGTTTTCCGCTTCGCGCAGGATGCGCTCGGCAATCGTCAGCACCACCTTGCCGGGTTCGGTGATGCCGGTGAAGCGCTTGCCGCTGCGTTCGAAGATGGCGATGCCGAGTTCGTCCTCAAGCAACTTGACCTGCTTGGAGATGCCGGGCTGCGAGGTATACAGCGACTCGGCTGCCTCGGAAACGTTGAGACCCCGGCGCTGAATTTCGACGATGTAGCGGAGCTGTTGTAATTTCATTACTAGACTAATAACCAGAACTTATAACAATCTAACTCAATATTCTTTTTGATTCAAATTGCCGCTGCTACGATGCTGGCCATGGATTATCTTTACACCCTTTCCGGCTTCGCGGTCGGCGCCATTGTCGGCCTGACCGGTGTCGGCGGCGGCTCGCTGATGACGCCGCTGCTCGTGCTGTTGTTCGGCGTCCCGCCGGCCACCGCCGTCGGCACCGACCTGCTTTACGCGGCGATGACCAAGGCCAGCGGCACGATCGCCCACGGCCGGAAGGGGCATATCGACTGGGCCATTATCAGCCGCCTGGCGGCCGGCAGCATTCCTGCCGCTGCCATCACGCTTTATGTCCTGTCGCAGTTGCCGAAGGGCAGCAATGTCATCGGACAGATCATTTCGCACGGCCTCGGCTTTGCGTTGATGCTCACCGCCATTGCCATCCTGTTCAGCCGCAAACTGCGCGAATACGCCGCGCAGCATGAGGAATCGCCGTTGCGCCAGTGCTGCCTGGGCAAAATCACCATCGGCGTCGGCGCCACCCTCGGCGTCCTGGTCACCATTTCGTCGGTCGGTGCCGGTGCACTCGGCGTCGCAGCACTGTTCTTCCTCTACCCAAAACTTTCGCCGGTGAAGATTGTCGGATCGGATGTCGCCCATGCCGTTCCTCTGACACTGGTCGCCGGTCTCGGCCACTGGCTGTTGGGAGGGGTGGACTGGGCGCTGCTCGGCAGTCTGCTGCTCGGTTCGCTGCCCGGCATCTGGCTGGGTACCCATGTTTCCGCCAAGGTTCCGGAGCACATTCTCCGCCGCCTGCTGGCTGCCATGCTCGTGCTGATCGGCACCAAGCTGGCCTTTGCCTGACGTTTACCCCAAGGACGTTCCATGTACAAATTCGATGCTATCGACCGCCAACTGATCAACCAGCGCGTCGAACAGTTCCGCGATCAGGTCCGCCGCTGGAAAGCCGGCGAACTGAGTGACGATGAATTCCGCCCGCTGCGTCTGCAGAACGGCCTGTATATCCAGCGCCATGCGCCGATGTTCCGCATCGCCGTTTCCTACGGAATGATGAACTCCGCCCAGTTGCGCAAGCTGGCCTACGTCGCCCGCAAGTACGACAAGGGCTACGGCCACTTCACGACGCGCCACAATCTGCAACTTAACTGGCCGAAGATCGAGGACGTGCCGGACATCCTGGCCGATCTGGCGGAAGTCCAGATGCACGCCATCCAGACCTCCGGCAACTGCCTGCGCAACATTACCACCGACCAGTTCGCCGGCATCGCCGCCGATGAAGTGATCGACCCGCGCCCGCTGGCCGAGATCCTCCGCCAGTGGACCACTTTCCACCCCGAATTCGCCTTCCTGCCGCGCAAGTTCAAGATCGCCATTTCCGGCACCCGGGAAGACCGCGCCGTCACCTGGTTCCACGACATCGGCCTGCAGCTGCAGCAAGAGAACGGCGAAACCGGTTTCCGTGTCATCGTCGGCGGCGGCCTGGGGCGTACCCCGATCCGCGGCCAGGTCATCCGGGAGTTCCTGCCCTGGCAACACATCCTGACCTATTGCGAAGCCATTCTCCGCGTCTATAACCGTCAGGGTCGCCGCGACAATGCGTTCAAGGCGCGCATCAAGATTCTCGTTCAGGCACTCGGTGTCGAGGAATTTGCCCGCCAGGTCGAGGAGGAATGGGCGTACACCAAGGGTGGCCCAGCCACGATTACCCAGGCCGAATTCGAGCGCGTCAGCACCCACTTCACCACGCCAGCCTACGAGACGCTGGACGAACCCGCATTGCCGGCTGAAAAAGCCTTCAGGAACTGGGTTGACCGTAACACTACCGCCCACAAGGTGCCGGGCTACGCTGCCGTCACGCTGTCGCTGAAGAAACATGGCACAGCGCCAGGCGATATCAGCGCCGACCAGATGGAAGCAGTGGCCGATCTGGCCGACCAGTACAGCTTTGGCGAAGTGCGCATCAGTCACGAACAGAACGTCATCCTGGCCGACGTCAGGAAATCCGATTTGCACGCCGTCTGGCAAAAGGCCACGGCGGCCGGCCTGGCGACACCGAACCTCGGGCTGCTGACTGGCATCATCTGCTGCCCGGGCGGCGACTTCTGCGACCTGGCCAATGCCAAGTCCATCCCCATCGCCACCGCCATCCAGGACCGCTTCGACGACCTCGACTACCTGTTCGACATCGGCGAGATCGATCTCAACATCTCCGGCTGCATGAATGCCTGCGGCCACCACCACGTCGGCCACATCGGCGTCCTCGGCGTGGACAAGAACGACTCGGAGTTCTACCAGGTCACCCTCGGCGGCCGCCAGGGCAATGATGCGAAGCTCGGCAAGGTAATCGGCCCGTCTTTTGCAGCCGAAGAAATGCCCGATGTCGTCGACAAGATCATCAAGGTCTATATCGAAAACCGCCATGCCGACGAGCGTTTCCTCGACACCCTCGACCGCATCGGCATCGACCCATTCAAAAATCGCGTCTACGAAGGCCGCGCCCACGGCAAGGCCAAAGTCGCACAACAGGAGGCCGCATAATGGCGCAACTCATCAAGCAGCGGACTGCTACGGTCGACACCTGGAAAACGCTGGAAATCGTTGAAGACGAAACGGCCGAGGACGTACAACTGCCCGATGGCGACGTCATTTTTCCGCTCGCCGTCTGGCAGGCGCGCAAGGCCGAGATCATCTCCTGCCACAAGCGCATCGGTTTACTGATCCAGCCCAACGAGCGCATCGAAGACGTCGTCGCCGATCTCGACTACTTCGTGGTCATCGCCGTCAATTTTCCTAAATTCGTCGACGGCCGCGGCTACTCGACGGCAGCCCTGCTCCGCCAGCGTTACCACTACCAGGGCGAACTGCGCGCCGTTGGCGATGTGCTGCACGACCAGCTGTTCTACCTGCAGCGCGTCGGCTTCGACAGCTACGCGCTGAAGGACGGCAAGGATGTCATATACGCCATCGAGCAGGGGTTCAGCACCTTCGGCGACGCCTACCAGGCCTCGACTGACCAGCCGCAACCCTATTTCCGCCGCCGCGCCTGACCATTCAAGAAACCCGCCATGACCCCCAGCCTGCTCAACATAACGCCGGAACTGACTGCCAGCGTCGCCACCAAGACCCAGGCCGTCAACGCCCTGCTCGCCGACATCGCCGCCAACTGGGCGCCGGCCACCTTTGCCAACAGCCTTGGCGCCGAAGACATGGTGCTGACCGACCTCATCGTCAAGGCCAAACTGCCGATCGAAATCTTCAGCCTCGATACCGGCCGCCTGCCACTCGAAACCTACGACCTGATGGCTGCGGTCGACAAGCATTACGGCCTGAAATTGAAAATCTACTTCCCGCAGCCCGAGGAAGTGGAGGCTTTCGTGCGCAACCACGGCATCAACGGTTTTTATGACTCGGTCACCTTGCGCAAGGCCTGCTGCCATGCCCGCAAGGTCGAGCCACTGAAACGCGCGCTGGCCGGCAAGCGCGCCTGGATTACCGGTTTGCGCGCCCAGCAGGCGACCACCCGTACCGGCCTGCCCTTCCGCGAATACGACGAAGGCAATGGCCTGGAAAAATTCAACCCGCTCTCCGACTGGAGCGAGAAGGAAGTCTGGACCTATATCAAGCAGAATGCCGTGCCTTACAACGCCTTGCACGACAAGTTCTACCCCAGCATTGGCTGCGCGCCGTGCACCCGTGCCATTTCACCGGGTGAGGACGTCCGCGCTGGACGGTGGTGGTGGGAAAATCCGGAATCCAAGGAGTGTGGGCTGCACGTGAAGGCTTGATCTCCGGCGCGCAGCGCAGATCCCCCCCCCAGAAAAGCCCAGCCCATGCTGGGCTTTTTGTTTGTCTGCCAGCAAATGTGTCTCCGCCCACGCTCCTTATGCGATCCCCTCCGGGCCCCGACAACAGCCACGCTTCCTGCTACACCCCGCTCCCCTTGGGCATCTCCAATAATCGACCTGACATTATTGACATCCAATCCGCATTCCAGTCATGCAATAATTAAACAACTGCAAATCGATTGCCGCATCTGCAACGACAGGCATTGAGGAGAAACGATGGGTGATTTCATTCTTGAAACGCGCGGACTGACCAAGGAGTTCAAGGGGTTCACCGCCGTTTCCGATGTCAATCTCAAGGTGCAGCGCGGCACGATCCACGCCCTGATCGGCCCCAACGGCGCGGGCAAGACCACGGTATTCAATCTGGTCACCAAGTTTTTGGCACCCACTGCCGGAACCATCCATTTCAAGGGTGAAGACATCACCCGCGAGGCACCGGCGGTTACCGCACGTCGCGGTTTCGTCCGCTCCTTCCAGATTTCGGCCACCTTTCCCCATCTCACCGTCTTGGAAAATGTGCGCATCGGCCTGCAACGCAAGCTGGGTACCGAATTCCATTTCTGGAAATCGGAAAAGAGCCTGAATCAGCTGAACGACCAGGCGATGGCCTTGCTCGAAGCAGTCGACCTCGGCAACTTTGCCGAAACGGTAACGGCCGAGATGCCCTACGGCCGCAAGCGGGCACTGGAAATCGCCACGACACTGGCTCTGGAGCCGGACATGATGCTGCTCGACGAGCCGACGCAGGGGATGGGCCACGAAGACATCGAGCGGGTCGTCGAGCTGATCCGCAAGGTTTCGGCCAATCGCACCATTCTGATGGTCGAACACAATCTGTCGGTAGTCGCCAACCTGTGCCACCGGATTACCGTGCTGACCCGCGGCAGCGTCCTGGCCGAAGGAACTTACGAAGAAGTCTCGAAAAACCCGCAGGTGCTGGCCGCCTATGTCGGCTCCGAGCACATCGACGACGCGCATCATTGAGAAAAACCATGACCAGCGCCTTTCAACCGCAACCCGAATTCCTGCGCCTGACCCGCCTGCACTCGTTTTACGGCGAATCGCACATCCTCCATGGCATCGACATGAGCGTCAGCAAGGGCGAATGCGTCACGCTGCTCGGCCGCAACGGCTCGGGCCGCACGACCACGCTGAAATCGATCATGGGTCTGGTCGGTCGGCGCAGCGGCTCGATCATGCTGAACGGTAACGAAATCATCAACGTCCCGACGCACAAGATCGCACACCACGGGGTCGGCTATTGCCCGGAAGAACGGGCGATCTTCGCCTCGCTGAGTACCGAGGAAAACCTGACGCTGGCGCCGATCATCGCCAGTGGCGGCATGTCGATCGATGAAATCTACGCGATGTTCCCGAATCTGCAGGAACGCCGCACTAGCCCGGGGAGCAAGCTTTCCGGAGGCGAGCAGCAGATGCTGGCGATGGCCCGCATCCTGCGTACGGGAGCCAAGCTCCTGCTACTCGACGAAATTACCGAAGGTCTGGCCCCGGTGATCGTCAAGAAGCTGGGCGAAGTCATTACCGAGCTCAAGAAACGCGGCTTCACCATCATTCTGGTCGAACAGAATTTCCGTTTCGCGGCACCGCTGGCCGACCGCCATTACGTGCTCGAACACGGGGAAATAATCGCCACCATCTCCCGGGAAGAACTTCCGGGCCGGATGGACTGGCTGCATCACGCGCTCGGTGTCTGACCGGGTGTGCCCACGCTAAGGAGGAGTCACCATGGTATCGAGAAAGTTCACAACCACCGCCTGCGCCGCTGCCCTGGCTGCGCTTTCTATCAATGCCCAGGCCCAGATTTCCGGCGGTTCTGTGAAAATCGGCGTATTGACCGATCTGTCCGGCACCTATTCCGACCTGGCCGGCTCCGGTGCCGTGCTGGCGACCAAGATGGCCATTGACGACTTCATCGCCAACGAAAAACCCAACTTCAAGATCGAGATGGTCACGGCCGACCACCAGAACAAGGCCGACATCGCCTCCAACAAGGCGCGCGAATGGATCGAGCGGGAGAACGTCGATACCGTCACCGAACTGGTCACTACCTCGACCGCGCTGGCCGTCATGAAGGTTGCCAAGGAAAAGGACCGCATCGTCATCATGAACGGCCCCGCCTCGACCCCGATCACCAACGAACAGTGCAACGACGTCTCGGTGCACTACACCTACGACACTTACGCGCTGGCCAACGGCACAGCCAAGGCGGTGACCCAGCAGGGCGGCAAATCCTGGTTCTTCCTGACTGCCGACTATGCCTTCGGCCAGGCGCTGGAGAAGGATGCTTCGGCCGTGGTCGTCGCCAACGGCGGCAAGGTCGTCGGCTCGGTCCGCCATCCCTTCCCCGGCTCCGACTTCTCCTCTTTCCTGCTCAAGGCCCAGGCTTCGGGCGCCCAGGTCATCGGCCTGGCCAACGCCGGCGCCGACACTACCAATGCCATCAAGCAGGCGGCCGAATTCGGCATCACGCCCAAGCAGACGCTGGCCGGCCTGCTGATGTTCATCACCGATATCCACGCCCTCGGCCTGAAGCCGACCCAGGGCATGTTTCTGACCACCGGCTTCTACTGGGATCGCACCGACGAAACCCGCGCCTGGTCGAAACGCTTCTTCGACAAGCAGAAGAAGATGCCGACCATGGTCCAGGCCGGCCAGTATTCGTCGATTTATCACTACCTGCGGGCCGTCAAGGCAGCCGGCAGCGACGACACGAGCAAGGTGATGGCGGCAATGAAGAAGACGCCAATCAACGATTTCTTCGCCAAGAACGGCCGAATCCGCGACGACGGCCGCATGGTCCATGACATGTACCTGGTCCAGATCAAGAAGCCGGCCGATTCGAAGTATCCGTGGGATTACTACACGATCAAGGCGACCATCCCGGCAGCCGAGGCCTTCCAGCCGCTGGCCTTGTCGCGCTGCCCGCTGATCAAGAAGTAAGCAGAGTCACCGCAATTCCCGGCGCGAATCCCGCGCCGGGGCTGGAGCCCTCCATGGAAATTTTCGGAATACCGTCCGCCCTGCTCGGCAGCCAGTTGCTGGTCGGTCTGATCAACGGTTCGTTCTACGCCATTCTCAGCCTCGGCCTGGCGATCATTTTCGGTCTGCTCAACATCATCAATTTCGCCCATGGTGCGCAGTACATGATGGGGGCTTTCGTCGCCTGGATCGCGCTGACCCGTTTCGGCATCAACTACTGGGTCTCGCTGATCGCCGCCCCCCTGATCGTCGGCATCGTCGGCGTGCTGATCGAGCGCCTGATGCTGCGTCGCCTGTACAAGCTCGACCATCTCTATGGCCTGCTGCTGACCTTCGGCCTGGCACTGATCTTCGAAGGTATCTTCCGCGACCAGTTCGGTATTTCCGGCGAGAGCTACGAGGTTCCTGAACTGCTCTCCGGCGGGGTCAATCTCGGCTTCATGTTCCTGCCCATCTATCGCGGCTGGGTCATCATCGCCTCGCTGACCGTCTGCTTCGGCACCTGGTACATGATCGAACGTACCAAGCTCGGCGCCTACCTGCGCGCCGGCACCGAGAATTCGCAGATGGTCCAGGCGCTGGGCATCAACGTGCCGCTGCTGATCACCTTCACCTACGGCTACGGCGTGGCGCTGGCTGCCTTTGCCGGTGTGCTGGCGGCGCCGATCTTCCAGGTCAATCCGCTGATGGGCTCCAACCTGATCATCGTCGTTTTCGCCGTGGTGGTGATCGGCGGCATGGGCTCGATCATGGGGTCGATCCTGACCGGCCTCGGTCTCGGCCTGATCGAGGGCCTGACCAAGGTCTTCTACCCGGAAGCCTCCAGCGTGGTGGTTTTCGTGATCATGGTCATCGTCCTGCTGGTCCGCCCGGCCGGCCTGTTCGGCAAATCCTGAAGCGCGGTAAAGGAAATCCAATGAATTCGTCGACCAATTTTCTGGAGTCGAAGCTGCCGCTGCTCTTCGGCGTGCTGTTCGTCATCGGACTGATCGCACCCTTTGCGGTCTACCCGACTTTTTTGATGAAAATCCTCTGCTACGCGCTGTTCGCCTGCGCCTTCAACCTGCTGCTCGGCTTTGCCGGCCTGCTCTCCTTCGGCCACGCCGCCTTCCTCGGCACGGCCGGCTACGTTTGCGGCCTGCTGGTGCGTGATATCGGTGTCACCCCGGAGGTCGGCATCCTCGCCGGCACTGTCGCGGCCGGCCTGCTCGGCTGGTTGTTCGGGGCACTGGCCATCCGGCGCACTGGCATCTACTTCGCCATGATCACGCTGGCCCTGGCCCAGATGGTTTTCTTCCTCGCCATCCAGATCAAGGAAACCGGCGGCGAAGACGGCCTGCAGGGCGTGCCGCGCGGCAAGCTGTTCGGGCTGCTCGATCTCTCCGACAACCTCGCCATGTATTACCTGGTCTTCGCCATCTTCTGCTTCGGCTTCTTCGTCATCTACCGCACCATCTACTCGCCCTTCGGCCAGATCCTCAAGGCCATCCGCGAGAACGAACCGCGGGCCATTTCGCTGGGCTACGACGTCAACAAATTCAAGCTGATCGCCTTCATCATCTCGGCCGCGCTGGCCGGCATGGCCGGGGCGACCAAGACGCTGGTCTTTCAGCTCGCCTCGCTCAGCGACGTGCATTGGCACGCCTCGGGGGAAGTGGTGCTGATGACCCTGCTCGGCGGCCTGGGCACCATCCTCGGCCCGATCGTCGGCGCCGCCACCATCGTCGCCCTGCAAACCCAGTTGGCGGATTCCGTCGGCTCCTGGGTCACGGTCATCATGGGCGGCATTTTCGTACTCTGCGTACTCAGTTTCCGGCGCGGCATGGTGGGCGAACTGCAGGCACTGATCAAGCGCTCCGGCGTCAACTGAAGGAAGCCGCTAGCGGAAGCTACTTTGCTGCACCGCAGCAAAGTGGTAGTCTCTGGCTCGATAAAAACACTGCCGTCGAGCGAGAAACAGCATGAGCGAAATTGATCTGAAACGCTTCTTCCTTGAACAGGTGCGCCTGTTCGAAAACTTCCCGGCCGACAAGATCGAGGAAATCGTCATCAAGTCCCGGCTGGCGACCTACGAAGGCAATGAGGCTATCCTCGAAACCGGCGACGAGGGGCGTTTTATCGGCATCATGATCAGTGGCCACGCCGAGATCTCCATGACCGACAATACCGGCACCCGCGCTGTCATCACCCAGTTGGGCGCCGGCGATGTGTTCGGGGTGATGTCGCTGCTCACCGGCGACCGCATCGTTGCCGATGTGATCGCCGGCAACCGCTGCTTCGTACTGATGATTCCACAGGAAGTCTTCAACACCCACATCCTGACCAACCCGAAGGCAGTCGGCTATCTGTCCCGCCTGCTCGCCGACCGCACACGCGCCATGTCCGCCGACGAAGTCAGTACCCCTACCTCGCATTCGGACGACCCCTACGCCCTGTCGCTGACCAGCAACACACCGGGCAAGGTCGTCGTCCTCAACGTCGGCACCAGCCAGATTCATTTCGGCATCTACGACACCGAGGAAAGTGGTGCCGACGTGCATGGCATCATTAACCATGCCGACAAGCAGATGACACTGATCACCGTCATGGTCGGTCCACAGCAGAAAACCATCGAGCACGCACCGTTCAAGCTCTCCGACCTGTTCAAGGTGATGAGTGAGGTCACCGCCCTGCTCGGCGAGGCCTTTACCTTTCATCCGGAAGAGGTCAGCGCCGTCGGCCATCGCGTCGTTCATGGCGGTAACAAGTTTTCCAGCGCTGTCGTCATCACGCCGGCAGTAATCGCCGAAATCGAGGAACTGGCGCTCTTCGCCCCGCTGCACAACCCGGTCAACGTGGCCGGGATCCGCGTGGCCATGAAGCACTTTCCCAACGTACCGCAGGTCGCCGTCTTCGACACGGCATTCCACCAGACGCTGCCACCGTACGCCTACCTCTACGGTCTGCCCTACGAGCTCTACAAGCAGCACGGCATCCGCCGTTACGGCTTCCACGGCACTTCGCACCGCTATGTCTCGCTGAAAGCCGCTGAAGTGTTGCAGCGTCCGCTTGGGGAACTCGAAATCGTTTCCTGCCACCTCGGCATCGGTGCCTCGATGTGTGCCATCGACCATGGCCGCTCGGTCGACACGAGCATGGGCATGACACCGAGCGATGGCTTGATCATGCCCAGCCGCTCGGGCAGCATCGACCCGGCGGTGATGATTCACCTGATGGAACAGCACAAGATGTCGCCCGAACAGCTATCGACGCTGATCAACAGCGAAAGCGGAATGAAGGGCATCTCCGGCATATCCAGTGACATTCGCGAGATCGAGGCTGCCGCCGCCGAAGGCCACCACCGCGCCCTGCTCGCCCACAAGGCCTTCTGCTATCAGGTACGCAAGAATATCGGCGCTTATGTCGCGGCGATGGGTGGCATCGATGTGCTGGCCTTTACCGGCGACGTCGGCGAAACCAGCGCCACCGTGCGCAGCCTGGCCTGTCAGGGCCTCGGCTACATGGGAATCAGGCTCGACGAGGCCAAGAATCGCAACCTCGGCCGCATTGATGGCTACGCCATCATCTCGGCCGACGACTCGCCGGTCACCATCCTCGTCGTCGCCAACGACGACGAGCGCCTGGTCGCCTGGGAAACACTGCGCGCCATCGAACGCAACCAACTGCTGCTCGCCGCCAATGCCGAAGAAGTGCCGATTCCCGTCGAAATCTCGGCCCACCACGTCCACCTGGCGCAGGTCGATGTCGAAAAGCTGTTCGGTCCCGGCCACCAGCTGACGCCGGAACACGAGCTGTCGCAGCCCGGCCAGTTCGCTTGCGCCGAAAAAGTCCATCTGGTCGGCCCCAAGGGGCGCATCGCCAACGTCCGCGTGCTCGGCCCGACGCGCAAGGAAACCCAGGTCGAGATCGCGATGACCGAGCAGTTCAAGCTCGGCGTCCAGCCGCCGATCCGCCAGTCCGGCGATCTCGCCGGCACCCCCGGCGTGACGCTGGAAGGCCCCTACGGCAGTACTGTCATCGAACGCGGCGTCATCTGTGCCCAGCGCCATATTCACATGACTCCGGACGACGCCATGCGCTTCCACGTCCGCGACAACTACGTTGTCCGCGTTCGTATCGAAGGCGAGCGCCAACTGGTCTTCGGCGATGTTGTTGTCCGCGTCAGTCCCGGCTTCCGCCTGGCCATGCACATCGACACCGACGAAGGCAATGCCGGCAATATCCGCACCGGCATGCTCGGCTATATCGAGGAAATTCAAAGTCGACACTGACGACAGAACTCGTACTAGCGGAGAGCCCGGCTGACAACGAGGGAGACGACTTCGCCCCCGACCTTCCTGCGACCGGGCAAGAGGTACTGACAAAATCCAGCGGAGCGGCCCCTGGCGATACAGGATGAGGGCTATCGTGCGAGCGGTAGCGCCGGGAGCGATGCTCCCTGATTATGTTGTTTAACGCCCAGAAGCTTAGCCGGCCACGGCGCCAGCCTGTTTGAAGGTGGGGCACGGGTCGCAAAATCCGAACGTGCTGCTGTGCAATTTGCTCTTGCAGACCTCTTTGGACTGGTACATCGCCTGATCGGCGCGGTGCATCAGGGTATCCAGCGAATTGCCATCCATCGGGAAAAATGCGATTCCGATACTGGCGGTCAGTTGAAAGCACTGACCGTCGTGCGTGGTGAAGGGAGGAGAAAGCGCAGCCAGCATCTTGCTGGCGACATGTTCAGCCGCCTCCCGGGTACCGATTCCCGGCAGCAGCATTCCAAATTCGTCGCCGCCGAGACGGGCAACCGTGTCACATTCGCGCAAGCAAGCGGATAAACGCCGTGCAACATCGGTCAGCACACGGTTTCCCGACAAATGACCATAGGTGTCGTTAATCGACTTGAAGTCATCGATATCGATAAACATGGTGGCCAGCGATTCGCCACTGCGACTGCCCTGCGCGATGGCGTGATTCAGGCGATCCTTGAACAGCGCGTAATTGGGCAAGTCGGTCAGCGCATCAAAAAAAGCCTGGCGAGCCAGCGTCTCCTCACGCAGGACATCGCCGGTGGTTTCGTTGTGCGTGACAAGAATGCCATCTCCCGAGATGCAATGTAGCGGCAGCGAAGAGACAGAAAACCAGCGTGGCTCACCGTCAATCGTGCAGGAATATCTGATCGCCGGTTGCTGACTGCCTCCTTTCATGATGGCGGCAATGCTGATGCCATGCCGCCTGAGTTCGAGGTTATCGGTTCCCCAGCCAGCCAGACAGGCCGCCAGATAATCACCGCCGATCCGATAGCTCGCCCCGGCGAGCTGCAGTTCGTCGATCAGCTGCAACCATGCCTGATTGCCATACACAATCAGGCCTTGACGATTGAGGATCAGCAGGCTGGTCAGCGAATTGTCCCGGCCTGGCCTTGCGCAAGCGGACGGGGATCTGGCGATTCCCGGTTGATTTTCAGCAGTTGAGATCGACACAATGCCTCCTTTGCATCCGTTTGCTGACAAGCGCGCAAGTAATGGCCGGACAACAACATTTTGAATATTAGCCTCGGCCACTGAAGAATCAAGGGTACATTGTCGGCAGTTTGGGATAATTCGACCATCAGCGGATTTCGCAAGCCGCATCGGACATCCTCACAGCCTGCAAAAGGTTTCACCCCTCTCCTGTCAGGGAAACCTGATTCAGCGCAGATTTCGTTTCTGATATCGTTTTTAATGTCGCCGGAGTGCCTGGTCAATTGCCATCGCCCCCCCCGCATGCCGTCGCCGACTTTTCCGATATCCGCATTCTTGAGACTAACCCGTGGACTCTCGCAACCGCCGCTTCCTGAATCTCCCCGCTTGGGCCAGATACCTGATGGCTGCATTGATCACGCTGCTTACAGCAGCCATTGCCCTGGCAATCACGCCCAGTCAAACAGACTATGTTTACCTGACTTTTTATCCTGCGGTGGCGCTGATCGTGTTTCTGTGCGGTGTCGGCCCGGGACTGCTCTTTGTTGCCCTGGGCGCCCTGATCAGCAGCTACGTTTTCTTTCAACCCGCCGGCGATGTCGCGGCACATATCATTCCGCTTCCGGCGCTGGCAGTGTTTGTCGCTTCGGTACTGACGATTTTCGGGATATTTTTTTGCTTTCGGCGTTACGCAAAACGACAGCAGTATCGCCTGCGGAATGAAATATCCGAGCGTCAGAAAGCCGAACAATCTATCGCTGAAAGCGATTTCCGGCTGGCCGGCATCATCAACTCCGCATTGGACGCAATCATTTCGGTCAACGCGGAACAGCAAATCATCCTCTTCAATCCAGCGGCCGAGCAGGCATTCGGCTACAGGGCCGACGAAATGATCGGATCACCAATCGAACGCCTGATCCCGGAGCGCTTCCGGGCCACTCATTCCGATCATTTGAGGGATTTTGACAGTACCCGGGAGGGCAGCCACAAAATGCCTCTGCAGGGGGAACTGTACGGGCTACGTAGCAATGGCAGCGAGTTCCCCATCGAGGCTGCGATTTCCCGCAGCGTTGTTGCCGGGAGTCCTGTCTTTACCATCATCCTGCGTGACATCAGCGAACGCCGCCGGGCCGAGCAAGCCCTGATCAAGAACCGGCAACAGCTGGCCACCTTGATCGCGGAGGCTCCGATCAGCATAGCCATGTTCGACTGCAATATGAACTATCTCGCCACCAGCCGGCGATGGCTGGACAACTACGGCCGCGGGATTGCCGATCTAACCGGCCGCAACCACTACGAGATCTATCCTGAGATTTCGGACGACTGGAAGCGGGTTCACCGCGCGGCACTGGCCGGAACGCCGGCGCGGAACGATCAGGAGATGTGGATCACCGCCGATGGCTCGAAGAACTGGCTGCGCTGGGCCGTCCATCCATGGCTTAATGAAGATGGCGAAATCAGCGGCATCATCATTTCCGCCGACGACATTACGCACCAAATGCTCACGGAAATGGCCCTGCGCGCCAGCGAGGATGATCTCATTCGCGCCCAGGCCGTTGCCAGCATCGGCAGCTGGCGGCTGGACTTGCAGCGCAAGCAGCTGACCTGGTCAGCCGAGAACCATAGAATTTTTGGCATCCCCGAGGGAACGCCACTGACCTATGAAATATTTCTTTCTTGTGTCCACCCGGATGACCGCTCCTTTGTGAACAGCATGTGGCAGAGCGCGCTCAGCGGCAAACCCTATGTTATCGAGCACCGCCTGCTGGTGGACGGCGTGGTGAAATGGGTATTCGAAAAGGCCGAGCTCGAATTCGACGCCCAAGGCAAGTTGATTAGCGCCTTTGGCATCACGCAGGACATAACCGGACGTCGATTGATGGAAAATCAGCTTAAGGAGGCGCATGACCGGCTCGCGACACTCGCCGCCGAGCGGGCTGCCCACTTGCAGGAGCTATCCAGCCAACTGACCTGGACCGAACAGCGGGAACGGGATCGGCTCTACGAACTGCTCCACGATCATGTGCAACCACTACTGGTCGGTGCCCGCCTTGCATTGAGCGGACTGGACAAGAACACGCCGCAGGAGGAAACCCTTGCTGTCGTCGCGGAGGTAAATGAGCATATATCCCGAATTATCCAGACCGCTCGCACGCTCAGCGTCGAACTGAACCCCCCGCTCATCCGGGAACGAGGACTGATTCCGGCACTTGAATCCCTCGGGCGATGGGTGCAGTCCAATCACGGGCTGACGGTCCACATGGATTGCGCCCCAGATACAGAACCGGTCAGCATGACGATTCGATTACTCTGTTTCAAGGCGGTGCGCGAACTGTTGATGAACGTTGTCAAATATGCCCATACGCATCGCGCAACAGTCAGGCTGGAATCAATGCCCGAGAACAAGCTGCGCATCAGCGTGCGTGACCAGGGCGCTGGCTTCAACCCGGACGACAGTCAAGAAGGTTCCGGCCTGGCCAATATCGAACGGCGACTCGGCATGATCGGGGGAACGCTTTCCATCGCCAGCCAGCCGGGGGCCGGCACTTCCGCCACCTTGGAGGTACCGCTGGGACTGGCGGAAAAGCTGCATCGCGCCAATGCCCGCCGCATGGATAGCCGAAGAGCGCCGGAAACCTTTGCTAAATCGGCCTCGATCCCAAGGCTGGACTATCACCTATCGTCACGCAATGGATAGGCTCTGATCGTTCGTCTGCCCCAGAAACACAACCATGGTACAAAAAACAAAAACCCGCACTCTTCCACAAGTCAGCATGGGAAAAAATGCGAGCGCCACTCCAAGACCGTCACCTCGCGAATTGACATCCCGCTCGGCTGGCCAATCCTTGCCATTGCGGCCTCGGCGACCACCGCATACAGAGAACGCTGTCATTAAGCACGGCAGACTCGATTAGCGAACAACGGGTAAATCACTATGACCAAAATACTGATAGTTGATGACCACGCTATTGTTGGCGGCGGATTGAAACAATTTCTCGGCAGTATCGGAGGTTTCGAGGTTGCCGGGCAGGCACGCACGGCCAGGGAGGGGCTGGATATGGTCCGCTCCGCCCCCTGGGATCTGTTGCTGCTGGATATCGGTTTGCCCGACATGAACGGGATCGAGGTACTCAAGGTCGTCAAGCGAGACAAGCCTGAATTGCCGGTCCTGGTGTTCAGCATGTATGCCGAGGACGAATACGCCATGGCGGCGCTGGAAGCGGGTGCGGTCGGCTACCTGCCGAAGGATAGCGCGCCCGAGGAAATCCTCGCTGCGATTCGCCGCGCCAGTTCAGGCGAGCGTTATCTCAGTCCGACACTCGCCGACAAACTCCTCAGCGGTACAGTTCGCCAGGCCAAGAAAATGCCGCATGAATTACTATCAGCTCGCGAACTGGATGTAATGCGGATGTTGAGCAAGGGAACCCCCCTGACTGAAATTGCCGAGTGTCTTCACCTTAGCCCAAAGACGGTCAGTACCTATCGAGCGCGCATCCTGGAAAAAATGAATTTTTCCAACAATAGCGACATTACACGCTACATG
Source organism: uncultured Pseudomonadota bacterium (assembly GCA_946479855.1). Next base: position 10,658 of record CAMLHL010000039.1, on the reverse strand, counting down.
CTGACCCATAAACTGGGCGAGTAACTAACTTTTGTCGTATAGGCGAAACCTTACATAACTTAGGGAGTCTCCGACAATAGCTACGGAATAGGCCGATACCCTGCCCGGGCCGAACAGAGGAAGATTCAGTACAACGTCAAACATTAAAAATTTTAACGACGACGTTCCAATCCTGAATACCCTTCTTACAGTGAGGCTTTAGCATGGCTATTCAATCTGACTCGATCTCCCGCAACATGGATCTTTTCCGCGAACTGAACACTAGTCTTCTTTCAAGTTCCGAGGCATTTGCCTCCTGGCAATTCGACAGCTTGCAGGCCTTGATCACCCGCAACGGCCAGCAGCTGAGAGCGATCTGGTCGGATGCCGGTAGCGCCCAGGAGCCCGCCAAATGGTCGGAGACGGTGCAGAGCGGCATGCGCAACGCCATCAATATCAACCGTGACTACCTGATCGCCGCGACCGATTACCAGATGGAAACCTTGCGCTTGCTTCAGGAAATGGGGGCCGAGATGCAACAACTCATTACCGAGGCCATGAACGAGCAGCTCGCCAACATCGATGTGCTTGGCACCCGCGCAAAACGTAGCGGCAAGGCCACTGCCCTGTCGCAAAAACTCGCCGCATAAAACCAACGAGATGGGGGCCGCAGCCCATGGCTGCGCCCCTCCGGCACTCCAACCCCGACAGAGCACCCACACACCAAAGGTAAACACAAACAGCCGCCTCCCGAAAAGGCGGTCATTCAAGGAGAAGAATTCCATGGTCACGGAAATGTATGGCGCTTTCTCCCACGAAACTCATGAGCAATTCGTCCAGCGCGCCAGCCGGATATTTCCTGAAGAAGGCGTAAGGGCTTGGTCGCGTATCGAGCGCGCAGTATTCAATCATTTGCTGGGTCGCCTGATTATCCAGCACGGTTACGATTCGATCAGCAACCAGATGCTTGAGGAATCGCGGGACAATATGACCAAATGTGTCCGGCAGCTGACGGGCAATCAAGTCGGGACGAGCACACAAGACGTTTGACCGGGGCGACCCGGATCAAACCGCTGCAAGCGACAAGCCGCGTCAAAGCAGCGGGTTGTCGTTAACGCGAGCCAGGAGGTTCGTTTTCAGCATGTTGCAGAACAGGCTGCCCTGTTCGAGCGCGTCGTCGAGTGCAACATGGGTGTGCGCCACCGGATCGAACCAGGCCGCCGGCATCGATTGCTTTCCGCAGGTCCGGTAGGGCTTGCGGAGCATGGCCATCGCGTAGGTCTTGATGTCTATTACCGAGTATCCAAAGGGATTTTCCCCGGCATACTGGGTCAGATACCAATAAACGAACGGGAAATCGAATGCTGCCGGGTAAGCCACGAATACGAGGCGTCCCGGCAGTTCTTTGAGCCAGGCCAGATACCGGCGCATGGCGGCCGACGGCGCTTCCTGACTGACCCGACATGCCGCCCACGCCTCCGGCTGCGTCGCCCACCAGGCGGCGGTTTGTTTATCCGCACGGAACCCCGGCACTGTCTCCAGATTGGCGGAAAAAGTTGCGAGCAACTGCTTGTCAGCCGTGTACGCTGCCGATCCGATGCTCAGCATCGAATGAATGCCTGCCACCGGCCCATCAGTCTCGACATCGGTGCTGACGTAAATCTCGACATCCATGGTCCCGCCCTTTCAACGCCAAAGTTGGTGAAAATCGCCCCTCGCCGGGGTCGACCGTAGCATTCGCCCACCGCCAAGAGAAAGTCCGCCAGCAGTCGCCCCAAACCGTTCAGGACTTGCCCCCCCAGGCCGAAGGCGTCCACCGGGGTGCGCCTTGGCAACGAAGGACCCGCCCGTCAGCACCGGGCACCGCGGCAAGTCCTTCTCATATAGTTTCTCGCACAGCATCGGCCCTCTTCGGAAAGCCGGGCAGCGCGGCTCCTTAGCAGCCGGGCCAGCTTACGGAAAAGCAGCCTGCTCGTCCATTTTTCCACCGGCACGACAATTCTGCTGAGCCTTTCCGGCACGATGGCTTACACTGCGCGCCTCACTCTTTCGGCAGGACGCCCGATGCAAAACGAACACTTTATTCCGGGCAAGGATGCCTCGCTCGAACACTCCATTTCCTCGATGCAGGCCAAGCTGGCCGCCCGCGGTTTCGATATCGAGGAATGCTCCTGGCTCAACCCGGTCGACAACGTCTGGTCGGTGCACGTGCGCAACCGCGCCTGCCCCCTGATGTTCACCAACGGCAAGGGCGCCACCAGGCTGGCCGCCCACGCCAGTGCACTGGGCGAGTATTTCGAGCGCCTGTCGTGCAATTACTTCTGGAACCACTATTACCTCGGCGACGCCATCGCCAACAGCGAATTCGCCCATTACCCGCGCGAGCGCTGGTTCCCGGTCAGCGGCAGCGATTGGCCCAGCGAACTGCTGACCCCGGAACTGCAGGCCTTCTACAACCCGGAAGGCAGTATCCCGGCCGAGGCACTGATCGACATGAACACCGGCCACTACGAACGCGGCATCTGCGCCATTCCCTACGTCCGCCAACGCGACGGCGCCGAAGTTTTCGTGCCGGTCAACATCATCAGCAACCTTTACGTCAGCAACGGCATGTCGGCCGGCAACACGCAGGCCGAGGCACGCGCCCAAGCGCTGTCTGAAATCCTCGAACGCCACGTCAAGTTCAAGGTGATCGCCGAAGGCCTCTGCCTGCCGGACGTGCCGGAGGAAGTCATCACCCGCTACCCGACCATCGCTGCCGGCATCCAGGGCCTGCGCGACGCCGGCTTCGGCATCCTGGTCAAGGATGCTTCGCTCGGCGGCAACTATCCGGTGATGTGCGTGACCATGCTCAACCCGCGCGACCAGGGCGTCTTCGCCAGCTTCGGCGCGCATCCGCGCTTCGAAATCGCGCTCGAGCGCGCCCTGACCGAACTGCTGCAGGGCCGTGCCCTGGAAGCGCTGGACGGCTTCCCGCCCCCCGGCTTCGATCTCGATGAAGTCGCCAGCGCCCCGAACATCGAAATCCACTTCGTCGATTCGAGCGGCATCGTGCACTGGAACTTCTTCGGCGAGACGCCGGACTTCGATTTCGCCGACTGGAACTTCAACGACCTCGAAAACGGCAAGACTGTCGACGACTACGCCTGGCTGGCCGAGCGCATCCACGCCGACGGCCACGACATCTACGTCGCCGACTTCGACCATCTCGGCGTCTATGCCTGCCGCATCCTGGTGCCCGGCATGTCGGAGATTTACCCGATCGACGACCTGGAATGGGAAAACAACAGCAATGGCGCGGCCGTCCGCCCGGCCATCCTCAACCTGGCTGAACTCGACGACGAGCAGTGCGGGCAGTTGCTCGACACGCTGAACGAGCTGAACATCGCCGACGAACGCCCGGTCGCCGCGCTGATCGGCCTTGCACCGGACGCCGGTTCGCTGTGGACCGACCTGCGCGTCGGCGAACTGAAGACCATGCTGGCGCTGGCCGTCGGCGACAACGATGCGACGCTCGAAGGCTGCGAATGGGTACGCCAGTTTGAACAGCTCGATGCCGGCCGCCGCCGCGTTTATCGTTGCATCGCCACCCTGCTCGAGATGGAAGACCCGAATCTCTTTGAGGATGCGCTGGTCAGCCTCTACGGCGAGGAAACGCTGGACCTGGCCACCGACCTGATCGACGGCGAAGTGCGTTTCTTCGGACTGGTCTCACCGGGCCTCGACCTCGCCGGCTGCGACCTGCACCAGCGCCTGCTCGGGGAATATCGGAAAGCGCACAGCTAACAGCTTCGGCCCGGGGTACGCCCCCGGGCCGAACTGAACGCGCCACTGCTGCAACCATAGAATGGCAGGCTGCCCTACGGTCGACACCGGAAACCGGCAAAAAACCGGAACGCCTGCAGATGTCGTGCCTCATGGCGGGCAAGCGGTCAGCTCACTGCCTTGCGCGCCTCGATCATGGCGTTTGACTGTTCGACCAGATTCGCGAAATGCGCAGTCACATATTCGCCGGCGTGCTTGAGTTCCTCGCTTGCGCCGTTTTCAGAATACGCATGCAGCATGTCGAATACCGCTTTTGAATAGCGGCTATCCAAGGGGCTGAGGATTTCACCAATTCCAAAGGCATGCTTGACGTCGTAAAGCGACAGGATGCACTTGGCAAGACACATCTGACTTTTGGTGCCGGGGTGTTGCTTCAGCAGATGAAGCCCGGCCAAATACGGATTGGCGCTCATGTCCCTAGTCTCCTGGATGACGGTCAATATCTCATAGTGCCCCCATCTCGAGGAGTTGTCTTGGGTCTTATGGTCGGGCTGCGCTTCTTCGAGCGGCGACAAGGAGGCTCTACAATGCACCCCGAACACCCCGCCACGCCGGGCTTTAACTCACGCAAAGGAAATCATGAGCAAGCAACTGACAAGGATGATTCTTGCCGTTACGACGGTTCTCTGGGTCGGCGTTGCCGCCGCCGACGAGCATGCGCACATGCACTCGAACTTCGCGCCGGACATCGATGCCTTCCATTCGCTCCTCGCTCCGGCCTGGCATGCCCGTCCGGGGAAAGAACGCACCCGGAACGCCTGTGCCAAAGCGGGTGATCTGGAAAAAAGCGCCCTCGAGATTCGCTCGACAGACGCCACGCCACTGGTGGCCGCCATCGCCCGCCTGAAATCCACCTGCCAAGACCAACCTGCCGCCGTCGACACCGCCTTTATCGACGTCCATGAGGCCTTTCACCGGCTGCTCGATGCCCCGGCGTCCGTTGCGGTACGCTGAACACAGCGTCTTAATGGAGGACTGCCGGGATGGAACGCTGCCCCTGGTGCGAGGGATTCGATCTCTACCGCGAATACCACGATCGCGAATGGGGCGTGCCGCTCCGCGATGACCGCGCCCTGTTCGAGCTACTGATTCTGGAAGGTGCCCAGGCCGGCCTGTCATGGTCGACCGTCCTGAAGAAGCGGGCGCATTATCGGCGCGCCTTCGACGGGTTCGACCCTGTGCTCGTCGCGCAGTACGACGAGGCCAAGGTAGCGTCGCTGCTTGCCGACCCCGGCATTATCCGCAATCGGGCCAAAGTGGCGGCGGCCATCCAGAACGCCCGGGCCTGTCTCGCGCTCCAGGCGGGCGTGCAGTCCTTCAGCGATTTTCTCTGGCGTTTTGTCGGCGGCCAGCCTGTCCAGAACCATTGGCGCTCATTGGCCGAGGTGCCGGCCAGGACCGAGCAATCGGATGCGCTGAGCAAGGCTCTGGGAGGCGCCGGATTCAAGTTTGTCGGCTCGACGATCTGCTATGCCTTCATGCAGGCCTCGGGGATGGTCAATGACCATCTGATTTCCTGCCCGCAACACGCCGAAGTGCAGGCGCTCGGTCGCCCCTAGCCTGGCCGCAAGCGCCGCCCGTCCGCACCCCGGCGGTCGGCAATGCCCGCCGGGCGTGGATTCAGGGCGGCGACCAGAGCCTCAAAAACCGGCCCCAGGGTCGACGCCCGAACAAGGCAAAAAACAATCCCGTCCGCCACGGTCGGGGCAAAACGGCTGCGACAAGGCTCAGCGACGGGCCTTGCCCAGCCACTTCAAAATCATGGCGTACAACTGCGCAGGATCGACCGGCTTGGCAATGAAGTCGCTCATCCCCATCTCGATGCAGCGCGCCCGGTCCTCGGCAAAGGCATTCGCCGTCAGCGCCACGATTGGAACACTGGCCCGCCCGGGCAGTTCGCGAATCCGGCCGGTGGCCGTCAGGCCATCCATGCGCGGCATCTGGATGTCCATCAAGATCAGGTCGTAGTCGTTGCGGCCGACCATTTCTATGGCCATCAGGCCGTCTTCCGCCATATCGACGACCAGTCCGACCTCCTCGAGCATGGCCAGGGCGATTTCCCGATTGATAGGCTCATCCTCGACCAGCAGGATGCAGCGCCCCCGATAATCGCGCCCGAGAATTTCCGCCGCATCGGCAAGCGTCGCCGATTCATCGCCAATGTCGTCCGCTGGCGCCTTTTGCAGCCGCACGGTCAGCCAGAAGAGGCTGCCCTGCCCCGGCGTGCTCAGTGCACCGGCATCGCCGCCCATCAGGCCGGCCAGCTTGCGGGTAATGGCCAGGCCGAGGCCGGTGCCGCCATATCGACGCGTGATCGTATTGTCGGCCTGCTCGAAGGCCGAGAACAGCCGCGGCAGTTGCTCGGGGGCGATACCGATGCCGGTATCCTCGACCTCGAAACGCAGGCGCACGCTGTCGGCGTCTTCATCGATCTGTCTGGCGCGCAGGGTGACGCTACCGGCATCGGTGAACTTGATCGCATTGCTGGCATAGTTAAGCAGGGCCTGCTGCAGACGCGTCACATCGCCCAGCAGCGGGGTCGGCAAAGGGTCGATGTCGACGATCAGTTCAAGATTCCTGGCCTGCGCCCGGTCACGCAGGATGGAAACAACATTGGCAATGATCTTTTCGACCCGCAGCGGCACTGCCTCGAAGCTGAACTTGCCCGCTTCGATCTTGGACAGATCGAGGATGGCGTTGATGATTTCCAGCAAGTGTTCGCCGGCCAGTTCCAGCCGGTCGAAGCGGGCCAGCTGATCAGCCGTGAGGCCGGCGCGGCGGATCAGATGCGCCATGCCGGTGATGGCGTTGAGCGGCGTGCGGATTTCGTGCGACATGTTGGCCAGGAACGCGCTTTTCGCCACGCTGGCGGCTTCAGCCGCCTCCTTGGCCAGGGCCAGCTCGGCGGTACGGCTGGCGACCAGGTCTTCCAGATGTTGACGGTACCGGCGCAGCTCTTCCTGGGTGCGAATCTGCTCGGTGATATCGCGGCTGACGCCAAGCAGGCCCACTACCTTGCGATTCTCATCAAACAGCGGCCATTTGTTGGTTTGCGCGAAACGGGGTTGGCCACCGGCGTCGAGATATTTTTCAATCCAGTTAAGCAGCGGCTTGCCTTCGGCGAAGATCGGATGCTCAGCCGCCTCGTAAAGATCGGCCAGTTCGGGCGAAAAAATATCGCGATCCTTTTTGCCGACAATGTCGCGCCAGTTGCGGTGACCGGTAATGTCGGCCATCGTCTGGCTGCAGAAGCGGAAGCGACTCTCGGCATCCTTGAAATAGACAAAATCGCTGGTCTGGTTGAGGAATGTCTCGAAATCCCGATTGAATTCCGCGATGTCCTGCTGCGCCTGCTTGCGTCCGGTGATATTGACATTCATGCCGACAAAGATCGGCGCCGCCGGACGATCGCCGGGAATCGAAAAAAGCGTCGCCTCGACCCAGCGCAATTCGCCGTCGCGGTGACGCAACGCATATTCGGCCGGCCCGACCGGCTGGCCGCTAAGCGCGATCCTGCCCAGCTGGCGGAGGAATCCGGCCGCCTGTTCCGGCGTCTGAATCAACTGGTCGAGCGTCTTGCCGAGCGCCTCGTCGGCAGTCCAGCCAAAAAGCCGCTCCGAGGCCCGATTCCAGTAGGTCACCCGGCCCGCCGCGTCATACCATTGGACCGCCACGTCCGGCGTGTTCTCCAGCGTCGCCGCCAGTTGCCGCCGGGAAGACTCGGCCCGTTCCCGTTCATGCGACGCCTGATTCAGGGCTCGCCACAAGGCAAAAAATGCCCCGAGAACCAGCATGGCGACCAGCGCCATCCCGAGGCGCAGCATCCACAGATTGCCCGGCGCACTATGCCAGCCGCCGCGCGGAGCTGCCGCCAGTTGCCAGGCCCCTTGCGGCAGAACGATATCGGTCAGCACAGGGTTTTCGGCGAACAATTCCGGACGCCCGAAAAACACCTCGCCTGCCGCCCCCTTGCCATCCTTGCCGCGAATGGCCAGGTCGACGGGCAGCGCTGCCTCGCGCAAACCGGCGTCGGCGAATAGTTTGTCGGCATCGATCACCGCGCTGATGATGCCCCAGAAATACTCTTGCCCGCCCGGCTTCGGCAGATAGACCGGCAGACGCGCGATCAGCCCGACGCCCCCCTGGACCAGCTTCAGCGGACCGGCAAGGACGATTTCCTGCGTCTGCCGCGCCTGCTCGACTGCAGCAATCTGCTCGGGCAGCGAGCGGTAGTCCAGATCGATCGCCTTTTCGTTGCCCTGGATGGGGTAGATCATGCGAATGACCATATCGGGGGCCACGGCGATGTTGCGCAACTGGGTATTGCCGGCAAACAGGGGGCGGGCAGCGACCGCAAAGCGTTGCTGGTCGAGATCCGGCGCCAGGGCGATCACCCCGAGCAGCCCCCTGACCAGCTGGATATTGCTGTTCAGATTGCCTTCGAGGCCGTCCCGGATCAAGGCGAGGTCATTCTGAACCCGGGCCCGCAGGGCGAGTGCATGCTGCTCGTTGTTGATCCGCTCGGCGACGTAAGCCGCCAGGGCCAGCCCGCAAGCGAGCAGGGCCGTCGCGACGACCAGCATGGTGCGGCTCATCGCAACACCGTGCGGGGTTCCGGAAGGCCAACCCCCGGAAGCGGCCGGTAGCGAAAATCGGCGTAAAAAAACATCAAGCAGCAGGCTCCCGGGGGCAGAATTTCAAGTAAACATGCGGCTGATTGTATCCATGGCTGAAGCATAGTGGCAAAGGCCGCCCGAACTTCTCCCGGCGCGGCGAATCCAATAAGAGGCCATGCTCTGCGCGGGCCATAGAGGAGTTCGCCATGGAACGACCTGAACGCACCCGACCGGAACACGATTCCTTCGGCATCATCGAGGTCGCCGATGAACACCTGTGGGGTGCGCAGACCCAGCGTTCGCTGAAACATTTCGCCATCTCCACGGAGCGCATGCCGGATGAACTGATCCATGCCCTGGCCCTGGTCAAGGGAGCCTGCGCCAGTGTCAACCGCGAACTCGGCCGCTTGCCGGCGACCGTGGCGGCCGCCACCATCATCGCCGCCGATGAAGTGAGCAGCGGCCGGCATGCCGGAGAGTTCCCGCTATCGTTGTGGCAGACCGGCTCGGGGACGCAAACGAATATGAACATGAACGAGGTGCTGGCCAACCGCGCTTCAGAGTTGCTTGGCGGCCAGCGCGGCGACGCCCGCCTCGTTCACCCCAATGACGAAGTCAATCTCGGCCAATCGTCCAACGATGTTTTCCCGACCGCCATGCACGTCGCGGCGACTATCGGCATTACCCTCGCCGTACTGCCCTCGCTGCGCCGCCTGAGTAGCGCGCTGGCCGAGAAATCGGCCGCCTTTGCCGACATCGTCAAGATCGGCCGCACCCATTTGCAGGATGCAACACCGCTATCGCTCGGGCAGGAATTCTCAGGCTACGTCGCCCAGTTGCAGCATGCCGAAACAGTGATCGCCGCCAGCCTGCCCTCGCTCTACCCGCTGGCCATCGGTGGCACCGCCGTCGGCACCGGGCTGAATACGCCGCCGGAATTCGGCCGCCTGGTCGCGGCCGAACTGGCCGACAAAACGGCGATCCCGTTTTCCAGCGCCAGCAACAAGTTCGCCGCTCTCGCCACCCACGATGGCCTGGTCGCGGCCCACGGCGCCCTGAAGACGCTGGCCGTGGCCCTGATGAAAATCGCCAACGATATCCGCTGGCTGGCTTCCGGCCCGCGCTCCGGCCTCGGCGAACTGAGCCTGCCGGAAAACGAACCGGGCAGTTCGATCATGCCCGGCAAGGTCAACCCGACCCAGTGCGAGGCCCTGACCATGCTCTGCTGCCAGGTCATGGGCAACGACGTGACTATCAGCATTGCCGGCGCATCCGGCAATTTCGAACTCAATGTCTTCAAGCCGGTGATCGCCCACAATTTCCTGCAAAGCATCCGCCTGCTGGCCGATGGCATGGACAGCTTCGAGCGCCATTGCGTCCGCGACATCGCCGCCAACCGGACACGCATCGGCGAACTGATGGAGCGCTCGCTGATGCTGGTCACGGCGTTGACCCCGCACATCGGCTACGACAAGGCCGCCGAAATCGCCAAGCTGGCCAACCAGCAAGGAACGACGCTGAAACAGGCAGCGCTGGCGCTCGGCTACGTCTCGGCGGAGGATTTCGAACGCTGGGTCATCCCGGCCGACATGATCCATCCGACAGCAAGCTGAAGCCGCCGTCCCGGGGAGCGCGACCGGCGCTACGGTCGACCGGGAAAAAAGGCATTTTTTAAACGTCCCCCCTGCGGCGACCTCGGCACGAGCCTCCTGCACCCCCCGACAGAACCCGTGGCTCCGTCAATCAAACAGCGTTTGAACTTCTCTACGTCACATATGTCATAAAAAAACCTCGCGCTTCCCGGCAGGTTGAAATTCGTTGGTGTTGATGGGGGAGAAAACGTATGAGACGTACTCTGCTAGCCGCTTGCGCGGCGATCGTCACCCTTGCTTCTGGCATCGGCATATTCCAGATTCAACCCCACGGCGTGGCCGATGCGCATGCTGAAAATGCGCCGCTCGCCGCCGCTGCGCCGCCGGGCAAGCCGCTCCCCGAACCTTCGCTCAGCGATCAGGATGCCCCCTATTACGCAGCCTGCGCCCGCGAGGGGCTCAACGAGTCGGAATGCGTCGGCCGCCTGATCTGGTTCAAGGCCACCGCCGGCAACGACCGTTTCCACACCTACACCTTCCAGCAACGCATCGGCGTGCTCGTCGACTGGTTCCGCGTGCTGCGCGCCGACCAGCGCGACGACCGCTTCTGGGCCTGGGGCATCATCAACGACCCGGCCTGCTGCAA
>CAMLHL010000038.1 GCA_946479855.1 uncultured Pseudomonadota bacterium | reverse complement strand
CTCTATCCAACTGAGCTACGGGCGCGCTGTCAGAGCCGCGCATTATACGGACAGACGGGTAGAATGCAAGGGTTTTCAGGAAAAAACCCATGTCGCCCAAATTTGTCCGAATGCCGAAATACCCCGAGTGCTGGTCGAGCTGCGGTTCATGCGCGAGCGGCAACGTGTTCATTCTTGAATTGCTGGTCAAGGTCGGCGATACCATAGCGCGCGACGATAACATCCTGACCCTGGAGACCGGCAAGGTGGCGCTGGACATTCCCAGCCCATATTCGGGCCGGGTCATTGAGGTCCATGTCACAGAGGGCGATACGGTAGATGAAGGCGCGCTACTGGTAACGCTGGAATCAACCTGATCCAGGCATTGAATCTGCCCACATCGCCCTCCGCCTTCACTTTGGGAGATCGACCTCCATTGCATTGCGTACTTCGCGCACGCCACGCACACCGCTGGCCAGATCCAGTGCGCGGCGCAATGCATACTCGTCCGGAACAGAGCCAGCAACTGTCACGACCGCAGATTTTGAGATGACGCGAAATTGCGAACCAGTCAAACCAACATCGGTGCGCAATAGAGTTTCAACCTTGTCGGACAGCGCCACATCGAAGGCGTCAGTATTCGCAACCGTAGTGGCTAGGTTTTTCGGATCGTCGGTGGCAAATGCCGAAAGACCAAGACCGACAAAGGTTGCTGCGGCCAGCAGGCTGGCAGCAATGAGGTTACGTTTGAGCATGGCGAATCCCTTCTTCTAATAATCAGTGCTCAAACCTATTGCGAACTTCGTGCCAGAAATTATTTCTTCTTTTTAATCAAAAGCATAAACAAACAAAACCTTTTTCCAACTCCCCTGCCCAGTCGCCCTTGAGCGACAGGCATTTCCGCATCAACGGACAATTAAGGCTCCTGTGACCCCGATCCGATCAACGCTCGGCTGGACTCTCGGCATCGCTGCGAAACATCGCCGGCGTCAGGCCATGCTTTTGCAGCAGGCGGTAGAATTCCGTGCGGTTACGCTCGGCAATACGCGCCGCGTCAGCAACATTGCCATCAGTCAGCTTCAATAACTGGACCAGGTAATTGCGCTCGAAACGCTGCTTGGCATCAGCGTAGGTCAGAGCATCCATGGCCGGGACACGCAGCGCCCGCTGGACAAGGGCGAGCGGAATCAACGGCGTCGAGGTCAAGGCGCAACTTTGTTCGACCACATTGAAAAGCTGCCGGACATTGCCCGGCCACGAGGCAGTAGCCAGGGCTTCGAGAGCTTCCGGCGCAAAACCGTTGACCGGCTTGCCATATTTTCCGGCGAGCAGCTGAACAAAGTGTGCAGCAAGCAATGGAATATCTTCGCGCCGCTCATCCAGACGCGGCAAGTTCAGCGAAACGACATCGAGACGGTAATAGAGATCCTCGCGGAACTGCCCTTGGGCCATGGCAGCATCCAGGTCACGATGGGTTGCCGAGAGCAGGCGGACATCGACCGGCTCGGCCTTGGTCGTACCCACCGGCCGTACGACGCGCTCCTGCAGCACGCGCAACAGCTTGACCTGCAGGGCAAGCGGCATGTCGCCGATTTCATCGAGAAAAAGGGTACCTCCGTTGGCCGCCTGGAAGAGGCCGACACGGCTGGCTCCGGCACCGGTAAAGGCACCCTTGGCATGCCCGAACAATTCCGACTCGAGAAGCTGTTCCGGAATAGCGCCGCAATTGATCGCAATGAACGGCCCCTTGGCGCGTGGGCTGGCCCGATGAATGGCGCGTGCCAAGACCTCCTTGCCGGTACCGCTTTCACCGCGGATCAGCACGCTGGCATCCGAGGCAGCAACCATGCGCGCTTCGGCCATCAGTTCGGCCATGCGGCTGCTGCGAAAGACAACACCGGCCATCCAGGCATCGTCGCCCTTGCCTGCCTCGACGGATGCATCGCCTGTAAGCGAAGTCGGCGCCGAGAGCTGCAGGGCGCGGTCGATTTTTTCGAGCAGTATCTGGCTGTCAAAAGGCTTGGTCAGGTAGCCGAAAACCCCTCGGGAAGTAGCGTCGACCGCATCGGGAATATTGCCGTGCGCAGTCAGCAGGATGACCGGCAGAGTCGGCCGTGTTCGGCGAATCTCCTCGAACAGGGCCAGTCCATCCTGGCCGGGCAGACGGACATCGCTGACCACCACACGCGGTGGATCAACGGCTATCTGGGTCAACGCCTGCTCGGCCGAGCCAACCGCCGTAACCCGGAAGCTTCTCGCCCGCAACCGCATGGTCAGCAGACGCAGGATATCTTCATCGTCGTCGACGACCAGCACATGTGCACCGGCGCTCCGCGGCGCCGTCGCCATCATCGCTTAACTCCTTCGGGGCGGATAATTCGCGGCCGCGGCGTCAGGGTACGCTCGATATCAGCCAGACTATCAAGCTTTTCCTGCAGCTCGGCCACCTTGCGCTGACTTTCCTTTAATTGCAGCCCCTGTTTCTCCAGCTGCCCTTCCAGTTTTGCTCGCTCGAGATAGTTATCGGCCAGCAAGCGAGCCAGCGGGTGGAACGCCTGGGTCGCCGGATCGCTGGCTTTGAGAATGCCATCGAGCAGGGCCAGAGCCTTGCCCAGATCCTGCTGGACACGTGGATGACCCAGCAGCATCGCCATCCGGATCTGGGTATAGGGTGTCTGGGGAACGGCACTTAGCACCATGCGCTCGCGACCGAGTTCGGCCGGTGTCAGACGAGCCAGACCCTGGTTATAGCTGAGCGCGGCTTCAGGCGTCGTTTCCTCCTGGCGCGGTGGCTTTTTGCCATGAGGCGCCGTCGCACAGCCGACAAGCAACAACATGAACACCGCAGCCCAAACCAAGCCAGCCAATCGGCCGGGCGAAAATCTATTATTACTGCTCATCAGGTATTTCCACACAAAAATGGGCGCCCCTTTCCCGTGGGGCAAGATAGACCACACCGCCCATGGCCCGGACCAGTTCGCGAACAATGGACAAGCCAACGCCGCTCCCCTGCCGCGGCGCCGGTGCCATGCGTTGTCCCTGGACGAAAGGATCGAAAATCCGTTGGCGATCCTCTTCGGCAACCCCCGGCCCTTGATCGATGCATTCGAAACGCCAGAGGCCATCATCGTGCTCGGCTTTCAAGCGAATCTCGCCGCTGTCCGGGCTGAAGTCGATGGCATTGGAGAGCAGGTTGTCGAGCACCACCGTCATCTTTTCGGCATCGAGCATGGCTATTTCGTCGGAGGTATCGAGCACCACTTTCAGTTGCCGTGACTGACTATGCAGTTCGCGGCGCTGCACCACCGAACTTAGCAGCTTGCGCGGCTTCAACGGCGTGATCTGCAGTCGACGTGCCTCGAATGCCGCCGCATTCAGGGTCAGCAGGCTTTCAATCTGCTCCTGCAAACTGCGTACGTTGTGCTGCAGGATATCGACCACTTCGCGCTGACTCGAAACCAGCGGCCCGGGCACCTCCTCGCGCAACAACGAAATCCCCTCCCGCAAGGCGGTCAAAGGCGTCTTTAATTCATGTGACACGTGGCGCAAGGCCCGCTCGCGATCCGATTCCAGCTCGGCCAGCCGCTGGCGCAGCCAGTCAAGCCGCTTGCCCAACTGCCTCAAGTCGGCAGGGCCGCCTACCTTAACAACTTCATTGAAGCGGCTGGCACCAAGACGAACGATCGCCTGCTCAAGATGGCGCACCGGCCGGACCAGCCACCAGCCCATCGCCAGAGCGACCAGAAGGGCACCGATCAGGGCCAGGCCGATGCGCCCGCCCAGTTCCAGGCGATTGGCCTCCAGTTGCTCCAGCGACTTGCGATTCTGCGCTTCGATCCAGCGTTGCCCGGCCTGTTTCAGGAGGCCGTTCAATTCGGCCATGCGGGCCAGCAAGGGGATGATCTCGGCTTGAGGAATATTTTCTTCGAGACCGCTGCGCAGCGCTTCGGCAACCATACGCCAACCGCCCAGTAGCGGCACGATGGGCTCGGCCGCCATGGCATCGAGCCGATCCACCACCGCCAGGGATTGCGCCAGGTGCTCGTCAAAGCGCTGGTGAAACACCGGGTTATCGAGCACCAGGTATTGGCGTGCGCTGCGTTCGATATCGACGGTTCGCTCACCCAACTCCTGAATGGCCGCAGTCAGCTGAATGGCCTGCTCACTGCCACGACGGCTCTGATCCGCAAGGCGTTCGACAACCAGCCAACTCTGTACGGCAGCGCCACCAAGCAGCAGGACGATCAGCGTAAAGCCGAGCAACATGCCCTGGCGAAAGGAAATTCGGTTCATGCGCGTGCTGATTTTTAAAGTCCCAGTTTAAACCGCCACAGTCCTTGCAACACTCATGCAGGCTTTCGTCACAGCATTCAGAGAATCTGCAAATGGCATATTTTTACAACAAAAAATCAACAAGTTACAACAATGTCGCAATTTAACGACAAGGCTTATCTCCAGACTAGCCCTGTTTCAGACAAAAGACAAAAAAAACAGTCGCCATTTAGCGACATTGAGCCAACCAAACATCGGAAATAAATTCACAATACTTTATAACAACTTGTTTTAATTAATTTTTATAAAGATGGCATGGTTATCGCAATAGGGGTCCGGACAGCAAATCGTCGAAACCTCAAAACGGGAGTCACCATGTTCAGCAAACCCATCATCCCCAATCGCAATGAAACCATTACCCGCAAGGAGGTGAAGAGTATTCTCGGCTCGACAGCAGGCAATCTGAACACCAGTACACCAGCGCCCAAACCGGCGCCTGAAGCCCCTGCCCCCCTGCCGACCGAGAAGCCCGAAGCGGCCAGCGCATCCGAGAATGTCATGGGTGCCCGCCTGATTGTCGGCCCCGACGTCAAGCTCAAGGGGGCAGAGATACTCGACTGCGACACCCTGGTGGTCGAAGGCAGAGTTGAAGCGACCATGGACAGCCGGGTGATCCGCATTGCCGAGAATGGTGCATTCGCCGGCAAGGTCAGCATTGATATCGCCGAAATTCAGGGCACTTTCGAAGGCGAACTGACGGCTCGCTCACAGTTGATCATTCACGCGACTGGTCGAGTTAAGGGCAAGATTCGTTACGGCAAGCTGGTCATTGACGAGGGCGGTGAATTGTGCGGGGACATCAATGCCCTTTCGGGGGAAAAACCGGCCCCGTTCCAAGCACGTGAAGAAACGGTCCAACCCCTCAGCGCCGTCATTGGTTGATTAAAAATTAGGCAACCCATAGAATGTCACCCATGTTGCATGCAGCCTCACACCCCGCAATTCCCACCGCTTTCATGTCGGCCCCCTTCCTGCCGGAAGGGCGACCTTTTACCGCCGATACCGACACCGCCCTCGATACGGCGGACCTGCTTATCGCTCCCGCAGTAACCTACCATCAGCACCGTGCCTGCAATACGCTGGTTCGCCGCCTGTACGCTTCGCGCGGCTACAAGGTTATGCCCCCCCAGCAGAAAGTTGACGACCCCAACCATGTCACCTTCGGCGCCTGGCTGGAAGGCGATCTGATCGCAACGCTGACGGCCTCCCGCGATTCGCGGGCCGGCTTGCTTGCCGACAATCTCTACGGCCAGGAAATGGCCGCCCTGCGCAAACCGGCACGAGTCATCGGCGAGGTCACCCGCCTGGCGGCGGCGACCGCCTTCCATAACATCGACTTGCTGAAAACCCTCTTCCGGACCACCTACCAATATGCCCGGACAGTTTTCGGCGTTACCGATGTGGTTATCGAAGTCAATCCGCGGCACGCCGGTTATTACCGTCAGAAGCTGGGCTTCTCGCAGGCAGGGGCATTGCGGACCTGCCCCAGGGTTGAGGCGCCGGCAATTCTGCTGCATCGGACGCTGGGCAACTTCCGCGTCTGATTTCCGATCTACTTTCTTATGACCAGCCTCCCGGCCACCGGGACGCTGGTCATTTGCGTTGAAGCCTCGTAGACTTCGCGCTTCGACAACATTCCCCTCGACAGGCAAGCGCAATGGCTCAATACGTCATGTCCATGCTGCGGGTCAGCAAGATCGTCCCGCCCAAGCGTCAGATCATCAAGGATATTTCCCTTTCCTTCTTCCCCGGCGCCAAGATCGGCCTGCTCGGCCTGAACGGCGCCGGCAAGTCGACCGTGCTCAAGATCATGGCCGGCGTGGATAAGGAATACGATGGTGAAGTCCAGCATCTGGCCGGTGTTTCCATCGGCTACCTGCCGCAGGAACCGCAACTCGATGCGGCCAAGACCGTGCGTGAGGAAGTCGAATCGGCGCTCGGCGAAGTGATGCAGGCTCAGGCCAAGCTTGATGAAGTCTATGCTGCCTACGCCGACCCGGAAGCCGATTTCGACAAACTGGCCGAGGAACAGGCCCGCCTGGAAGCGATCATCGCCACTGCCGGCTCGGATACCGAAGCGCAGATGGAACTGGCCGCTGACGCGCTACGTCTGCCGCCCTGGGATGCCACCATCGGCCACCTGTCCGGCGGCGAAAAGCGCCGCGTTGCCCTTTGCAAGCTGCTGCTCGCCAAGCCAGACATGCTGCTGCTCGACGAACCGACCAACCACCTCGACGCCGAATCGGTCGAATGGCTGGAACAATTCCTCGTCCGCTTCCCGGGCACCGTCGTCGCCGTCACGCACGACCGCTACTTCCTCGACAACGCCGCCGAGTGGATCCTCGAACTCGACCGCGGCCACGGCATCCCCTGGAAGGGCAACTATTCCAGCTGGCTGGAGCAGAAGGAAGCCCGCCTGGAAACCGAAAACAAGCAGATCGACGCCCACATGAAGGCGATGAAGCAGGAGCTGGAGTGGGTGCGCTCGAATCCGAAGGCCCGCCAGGCGAAGTCCAAGGCCCGCCTGTCGCGCTTCGAGGAAATGTCGAGCCAGGAATACCAGAAACGCAACGAGACGCAGGAAATCTTCATCCCGGTCGGCGAGCGCCTGGGCGACAAGGTCATCGAGTTCAACGGCGTTACCAAGTCCTTCGGCGACAAACTGCTGATGGACAACGTCAGCTTCGCCATCCCGCCCGGCGCCATCGTCGGCATCATCGGCCCGAACGGCGCCGGTAAATCGACCTTGTTCAAGATGATCACCGGCCAGCAGCAGCCGGATGCCGGCGAAGTCGTCATCGGCCCGACCGTCAAGCTGGCTTATGTCGACCAGTCGCGCGACTGCCTCGATGGCTCCAAGACGGTGTTCGAGGAACTGGCCCAAGGCAGCGACATCCTGCAGATCGGCAAGTTCGAGATGCCGAGCCGCGCCTACATCGGCCGCTTCAACTTCAAGGGCGCCGACCAGGGCAAGCAGGTCGGCAATCTCTCCGGCGGTGAACGTGGCCGCCTGCATCTGGCCAAGACGCTGATGGCCGGTGGCAACGTGCTGCTGCTCGACGAACCGTCTAACGACCTCGACGTTGAAACGCTGCGCGCCCTGGAAGACGCCTTGCTCGAATTCGCCGGCTGCGCCATGGTCATCTCGCACGACCGCTGGTTCCTCGACCGCATCTGTACGCACATCCTGGCCGCCGAAGGCGATTCGCAGTGGAATTTCTTCACCGGCAATTTCCAGGAATACGAGGAAGACAAGAAGCGTCGCCTCGGCGAGGAAGGCGCCAAGCCGAAGCGGATTCGCTACAAGCCGATTACCCGCTGATCAGCAATGGCCAAAATTTCGATTTTGGCCATTTTTCCGGGTTGACCGCAGCAATGCAAAACGGGCGCCGTTGCGGCGCCCGTTCCTCTTTTGAACCCCGCCAGTGCGAGGCTCAAAAACCAAGTGTATGGATTAGTGCTTGAGGCTGGCCGAAAAAACAGCCTTGCTCTTTTCGGAAAAGTGAAATTCGTTGAAGGCGCGATCGATTTCGGCTTCGTTGCGGCCGTCGGAATGATCTTCGAAACAGATGCCGATGGTCTTGCCGTTGGCGGCCAGGGTCTGGAAGGCGAAACGCCAGCGTTGTGCTTCAGCCAGGCGCTCGCGCAGCTCAGCTTCGTTGGAAATCGTGATGCCAGCCTTTTTCAGGGAATCCAGAAACTGCTCGAAGGATTCATTGCTCAGACTACCCATTTCTCTCTCTCCGTTTGTATGCGGTGTTTAATCACCATGAGCCTAATAACGACACGACTTTGATTCGGTTGACACAAATTCGACAGAAGTTTGAATGCGATAATTGCGCCCCATGAAGAAGCCAACCATCCCCGCCGCCATTCCGGAAATCCGTCCCGGGCAGTCGATCGAGCTGCTCAAGGAACTGCATATCCTGACCCGTGACGGCAAACTCAACCAGGACACGCGGCGCAAGCTCAAGCAGGTCTATCACCTTTATCAATTCATCGAACCGCTGCTGGATGGCGCCGAGCTACTGGTCGACCATGGCGCCGGCAAGTCCTATCTCGGTTTCATCCTCTACGATCTCTGTATCAAGGAGCGTGCCAGCGGCGAAATCATCGGCATCGAAACGCGCCAGGAACTGGTCGAGAAATCCCGCGAACTGGCCGCCCGGCTTGGCTTTGAGCGGATGCGCTTCCTCGCCTGCACGGTCGAGGATTCGCTGACCTCGCCCGAACTGCCGGCGCAGGTCGATGTCGTCACCGCGCTACACGCCTGCAACACGGCAACCGACGATGCGATCCGTTTCGCGCTGACCAAGAACGCCCGCCATATCGTCCTCGTCCCTTGCTGCCAGGCCGAAGTCGCCGCCACGATGCGGTCCCGGAAGAACGAATCGCTGGGCAAGACGGCCCTCTCCGAACTGTGGCGACACCCGATCCACACCCGCGAGCTCGGCAGCCACCTGACCAACGTGCTGCGCTGCCTGCTGCTCGAGTCGCACGGCTACGACGTCACGGTCACCGAGCTAGTCGGCTGGGAGCATTCGATGAAGAACGAACTGATCATCGCCAGCAAACGGGGCAATCCCCGGAAAAACGCCCGTGAGCGCGCCGAGGCCATCCTGCGCGAGTTCAATATCGAAGAACTTGCCGCCCGTTTCACGTACTAAGGCGCCATGACCCGCATTCAACACCCCCTCGAACTCCTCGCCCCGGCCAAGAACGCCGACTTCGGCATCGCCGCCATCAAGCACGGCGCCGACGCCGTCTATATCGGCGGCCCGGCCTTCGGCGCCCGCTACGGCGCCGGCAACGATGTCGCTGAAATCAAACGCCTGTGCGATTTCGCCCATTTCTACCGGGCCAAGGTCTTCGTCGCGCTGAACACCATCTTGCATGACGACGAACTGGAAGCAAGCCGGCAACTGGCCTGGCAGCTTTACGAGGCCGGCGCCGACGCACTGATCATCCAGGACATGGGCCTGCTGGAAATGGAGCTGCCGCCGATCCAGCTGCACGCCAGCACGCAGACCGACAACCGCAACCCGGAAAAAGTGAAATTCCTGGAAGACGCCGGCTTCTCGCAGGTCGTCCTGGCGCGCGAGTGCAGCTTAAATGAAATTGTAAAGATTGCATCGCAATCGACTGTTTCATTGGAGTATTTTGTTCACGGCGCGCTCTGTGTCGCTTACTCGGGACAGTGCTACATCAGCCAGGCCCACACCGGGCGCAGCGCCAACCGCGGCGAGTGCTCGCAGGCCTGCCGCCTGCCCTACACGCTGGTCGACGACAAGGGCAAGACGATCACCGAGAACCAGCACCTGCTCTCGATGAAGGACAACAACCAGACCGAGAACATTCTCGAACTGGCCCGCGCCGGGGTCTGCTCGTTCAAGATCGAGGGCCGCCTGAAGGACCTGTCCTACGTCAAGAACATCACCGCCCATTACCGCCGGCTGCTCGACGAAATCATCGCCGAGCACCCGGAATTCACGCGCGCCTCCAGCGGCCGCAGCACCTATACCTTCACGCCGCAGCCGGACAAGACCTTCAACCGCGGCTACACCGACTACTTCGCCAGCGGCCGCCAGGACGACATCGGGGCCTTCGATTCGCCGGCTTTCGTTGGCGAGCTGATCGGCGAGGTGGCCGAAATCGGCGACGGCTGGTTCCGGGTCAATTCCGACCAGGCTTTCCACAACGGCGACGGCGTCTGCTTCTACGACGCCCACGGCGAGGTACTCGGCATGCGCATCAACCGTGCCGAGGGCAAGAAACTGTTCCCGGCCGAAATGCCCGAAGAACTGACCGAGGGCGCCACCCTCTTCCGCAACCGCGACCAGGAATTCGAGCGGGCGCTGGAAAAGGAATCCGCCGACCGCCGCATTACGGTCCAACCGCTGTTCTCGGAAACGGCTGCTGGCTTCCGTCTGACGCTGACCGATGAAGATGGCATCAATGCTACGGTCGACCTGCCCAAAAGCGAAAAAATCGGCCACGAAATCGCCCAGAACCCGGAACGGGCGCTGGCCACCTTGCGCGAGAATCTCGGCAAATTCGGCAACACTCCGTTCGTCGCCGAGCCGGTTGAACTGCAACTGTCGCAACCGTGGTTCCTTCCGGTCAGCGCCATCAACGCCCTGCGCCGCGACGCCACCGAAAAGCTCGAAGCCGCCCGCCTGGCCAGCCACCCGCGCCCGCCGCGCGCCGCGCCGGCTGCCGACCCCGTGCCCTATCCGCAGGACGAACTGACCTATCTCGGCAACGTCTTCAACGCCAAGGCCCGCCAGTTCTACGAGAAACACGGCGTCAAGCTGATCGAGGAAGCCTACGAGGCCGGCAACGAAAAAGGCATGGTCTCGCTGATGATCACCCGCCATTGCCTGCGCTACAGCTTCAACCTCTGCCCCAAGGAGGTGAAGCACCTGAAGCCGGACCCGATGACGCTGATCAACGGCAACGAAAAGCTGATCCTCAAGTTCGACTGCAAGGCCTGCGAAATGCACGTCGTCGGCAAGATGAAGAAAGGCGTCAAGCTCAACCTGGGCACCATTCGCCCGGCGTAAAGCGCGGATGCAGCCCATCCCCTGCCCCTCCTGCCGGCAAACGATGCGCAAGCACCGTTTTGCGCGGCTGCATCATGGCGAAGTCGTGCTCGACCTGTGCTTCGCCTGCCAGGGGATCTGGTTCGACGATTTCGAGAGCGTCCAGATCACCCCGGGCGGCATCATCGAACTGTTCAAGCTGATCCATGAGCATCGCGACGACCAACGCCAGCCCCTGCGCGACTGGCTGTCCTGCCCGCGCTGCAACGAACGCCTGCTGCACGGCCTGGACGTCGCCAAGCCTGGCGGCCGGTTCAACTACCACCGCTGCCTGCAAAAACACGGTCGTTTCACGACCTTCGCCCAACTGATGATCGAAAAGGGCTTCGTCCGGCCGTTGACCGTTGCCGAGATCGAAACCCTGGCCGCCCGGGTCGGGACCCTACGCTGCAACGGCTGTGGTGCCCCGGTTGATATCCGGGAAGAGCACGCCTGCGGCCATTGTCGCGCCCCCATCGCGATTCTCGATCCGGCCGCCGTCGAACAGGCCCTGACCCGCTACCAGCAAGCCGAGATCAAACGCACGACACCCAATATCGAGCTGCTGGCTGACGCCATCGTCCTGCGTGAAAGGGAAAAAGCGCAGCGCCGGCGCGACGGAAAGCTCGACGCACTGGACACCATCGACCTCGGCGACCTGATCGTCTCGGGTGCCGAGCTGGTCTGGAAGCTGCTGCATCACTGAAGCGTGCGGCATTGCCGTGGTCTGGCACCAATCACCCGCCGCTGAATCAAGAACTTCAACCGCTAGCCCATGTCAGAGTAATTCGGTCACAATCGGCCCAACTGTGAGACGGAGGAAGCGAAATGCCAAATCGTTCAGTCAGTGAAGTCATTGGCCAAAGGGCCTTCCCTACCGCCAGCCACCGCACCTCAGTACGCGATGCCGCAATCATCATGAAAGAGTGGCACTCGTCGGCCATTCTGATTGTCGAAAACGGCTATCTGGTGGGCATTTGCACCGAGCGCGACATCGTCTTCCGTGTCGTGGCGGGTGACTGCGATCCGGCCCAGACGACGGTCGCCACGGTGATGACCCGGAACCCGCGGACGGTCGACCCGGAGAAGCCCTTCGGGCACGCCCTGCACCTGATGTACGAGGGTGGTTTCCGGCATATGCCCGTCGTCAATCGTGCCGGCTATCCAATCGGTCTGCTCGCAGCGCACGATGCCCTCGATATGGACGCCTTGCAAATGGAACAGGATCTGATCCGGCGCGAGGAAATCACCGTCATACTATGACCCCCGGACAAGCGCACCGGCCGGCGCTATGCACCTTCCGGCGCGAAGAGGACTTTCGGCGCCAGCTCGACATGCCCGGCATCGCTGCCCAGCCAGACCAACCCATCCTGGATCGTGCATTGCAGACGCATACCGCGTTCCGCCAGACCGGCCAGCGCTTTGCCCTCGTCGGCGCTCAGCGACAACACGCGCAGGTTCTTTTGCCCGGCGAGTTTGCCCGCCGTCTGTTGCCACCAGATTTCGGCCGCCCGGCCGCCGTAGCTGAGCACCATGACCTGGCGCGAACGGTTACAGGCGCGGCGGATGGCCTTTTCGTCAGGCAGGCCGACATCGATCCAGCGCTCGATGCTGCCGGTGGCATCGAGGTCCTGCAGGTCGGCTTCGTCTTCGGCCGACAGGCCGCGCCCAAAGGCCAGCGTGGCCGAGGCGTTCAGCGCGAAAGCGAGGAGGCGGACCATCATTCGCTCGTCGGTTTCCGAAGGATGGCGGGCGATGGTCAGCGTGTAGTCGCCGAAATGCGAGCGGTCGAGATCGGCAAGCTGCAGCTCGGCCTTGAAGATGGTGGATTTGAGCGCCATGGCTGCCCCGGAAAAAGGCTGGATTATCCCACGCTGTCGGGAACCCGAAGGCCTGGGATACGGTCATTCGCAGTGCGCGACATCAAGTCTATAATCAGCATTATCTGATAAACGAGATACCCATGCGCCGACTCCTCCTCGCCTGCCTGATTGCCATTTGCGGCTTCGCCCGTGCCGACGTCATCGATATCGACAACGTCCAGCTCGAGCAGTTGAGCAAAAGCGGCGTACCAATCATCGACATCCGTTTGCAATCGGAATGGGAAGAAACCGGCATTGTTTCCGGCAGCAAACTGCTGACCTTCTTCGACGAAAAAGGCCAGGCCGACGCTCCCGCCTGGCTGGAGAAGCTCAAGCCCGTCGCCCGGCCGGACCAGCCGGTCATCCTCATCTGCCGCAGCGGCAACCGGACCAAGGCGGTCAGCCGCTTTCTGTCGCAACAGGCCGGTTATGCCACGGTCTATAACGTCAAACAGGGCATCAGGGGGTGGATAGCCGCCGGCGGCCCGGTGGTACCGGCAACACAAAGCATTGCTTCCTGCAAGGTGGCAAAAACTTGCTGATCCAGGCCGTCGACCGTAGACGTTGTGCCAGTTGCGAACGCTGGAGCGGTTGGCGCCTGCCGGGCGAAGCCGCCGGCACCGTGGTGATCGAATCGGAAACATCGGAAGGGCTCTGCCTGGGCGGCCCCTGGGACAACTCCGAGCGCCGCGCCCGCTCGGCCTGCGGGCACTGGCGATGCTGGTCGGCGCTGATTTCCGACCCGGCAGTCGACCGAGCCTAACGAAACACCCGGCAGGCGTATTCGGTACGGGCCTCGATGCGACCGAACAGGCTGCCGGTTTCCTGCGTCCAGTCGATGCCCAACTTGTCGCAGGCAGCAGCGGAGATATTGGCGACACGATTGCCGTCGCGTCCGGTCAGGTCGAGCGCATTGGAGAGCACTTCCGCCACATGGGTGACGGCGACAAGGTTTTCCGCCAGCCCCTCATCCGGGTCGTGATGGAAATTAATGGCATTGACCACGGCCGGCGGCAGTCCCCAATGCTTCGCCAGCAGGCTGCCGATATGGCAGTGATCGACACCGAAGTAACGCTGCTCGATCTGTGAGATGCTTTCGTTGCTGTCACTGGCCGCCGAACGCACCTTCTGGAATTCAAGCGGATAGCAATGGGCCATCCACAACTGGCCGATGTCGTGCAGCAGACCGGCGGCCAGCGCGTAATCCGCCGACAGGCCAGTGAAGCGGCTGAGTTCCTGGGCACAAATACCGACCGCCACACTGTGCTCCCAGAAGTACGAAGCCATCCGGCAGCCATGGGTGAACTCGGCAAGGCTGACTGCCAGCGTAATTTCACGGATTTTTGCCAGGCCGATCCGTGATACCGCCTGGCGCGCATCGCGCACCGCCGGTCCACCGAGGCCGGCCAGTGCCGCCGAATTGGCAATCGACAGGACGCGGGCGGTGATCACCGGATCGCGCTCGACGTGATGCACTAGCGCATCGAGCGTCGCCCCGTCGTCGTCGAGCGTGCTCAGGATGTCGGTGACCACCTTCGGGAAGGCGGGCATGCTTTTCGAACACTCGATGATTTCCCGGTCGGTCAGTTGCAGCGCCATCAACTTCTCCGATAGGCGCGCACCGCCTCGTACAGATTCGCCATTGCCGGCTGGCGCAGGTCGGCCGCCCGGAAAATGCTTTGCAGCCTGGCTTCAGCCTCAGCCCAGGCAGCGGCGCGTTCGGCCTCGTCGCGGGTATCGACCTCCTGAATGCAGACGAATTCGGCTTTGCGCACCCGCATCTGCTGGAGATTCGAATCGGTCAATACGTGGCCGCCCGGCAGGCTGAAACCGATGACCCCCTTTTGGCCCACCACCAGCGATGCACCGAGCACCATGCCAGCGGTTACGTCCGGCAGCGGCAAATAGCGCAGACGATAATTCATGGCAAATTGGCCCCTTGGGTGATGGAACGATCTTAAGCTTTAGCTCTCACAACAAATGCAAATTCTATCAAATTATTGACATTTATCAATTATCGTCGACTTTAGCAGCCAAGGCCGCCTGCCGCGCCGCTCGCAGGGCCGGCGTTTCCAGGCTGATCCGCCCGAGCGCGCCGGAGCGATAATCGACGAGCAGGATCGCCGCCGCCTTTTCCAGGTCGAGTTCGCCGCCCCGCCCCTTGATCAGGCAGCCGCGCTTTTTGGCAATGGCTTCGATGACGCCGACGGCATCCATGCCTTCGGTCGAAAAACCATAACGGGCCTTGAGCAGCGCCGGGTAGTGCTCGAGCAGGAAAGTGGCCAGCCAGGTGCCGACTTCCTCGTCGATATAGGCATTGACGCCGACCGCATGGCTGGCGGCGAGCATCAGGCCATCGATCGGATGGTCGATTTTCGGCCACAGCATGCCCGGGGTGTCGTAGAGCGTCAGCCGGTTGCTGATATCGATGCGTTGCTGGCTTTTGGTGACCGCCGGCTGGTCACCGACCGCTGCGACCTTCTTCCTGACCAGGGCGTTCATCAAGGTCGATTTGCCGACGTTGGGAATGCCCATGATCATCAGGCGCAGCGGCTTGACGGCATCGTTGCGGTGCGGTGCCAACTTCTGCGCCAGGCCGGGAATACGCGCCACATCGCTGGCTTTCTTGCACGAGATGGCGACCGCCTTGACGCCCGGCTGGGCATCGAAATAGGCCAGCCAGGCCTTGGTCGCCTCCGGATCGGCGAGGTCGGCCTTGTTCAGCAGTTTCAGGCAGGGGCGCTGGCGGAAGACGCGCAGCTCGTGGATCATCGGATTGCTGCTCGCCTGCGGCAGGCGGGCATCGAGCACCTCGACCACGACATCGGCCACCGCCAGCGTCTCGCCGGCCTTCTTGCGGGCCGAGGTCATGTGCCCCGGGAACCATTGGATGGACATCTTTATGCTTTCTGAATTCAGCCGCCGGTGACCGGCGGAAAAAAGGCGACTTCATCGCCATCCCGGATGGCAGCGTCGAGCTTCGCCATGTCCTGATTGACGGCACAGCGCAGGTTTCTGGCGGTCGCCAGCGCGTCGCGCCCCTGCCCGACCAGCCAGTCGCGCAAACCGCCGACGGTAGCGACGCCGGCCGGCAGGTCGATACTTTCGCCGGACCGGCCGAGGCTCTCCCGGAGGCCGGCGAAGTAGAGGACCCTGACGCTCACGACAGCAGCTCCGCGAAGGAAATGAAGGGCAAGGTATCGCCCACGGCGATGGCGTTGCCCGGCGGATTGAGGACCAGGCCGTCGCTCCAGCACAGCGAGGTAACGACGGCCGACCCCTGGTTACTGTACAACTCGATGGCGCCGTCGTCGTTGATCCGGCCGCGCAGGAATTCGAGGCGGGCGCCGTCGGCCCGGGTCCACGGCGAAGCAGACGGCAGCTTGAGGATACGTGGCGTTTCGCCGCTGGCCCCCTGCAGGCACAGGATGAACGGCCGAACCATGGTCAGGAAGGTGACGAAGGCGGCGACCGGATTGCCCGGCAATCCCAGGAACCAGGCCTTGCCTTCGGCGCGGCGGATTTCGCCAAAGGCCAGCGGTTTGCCCGGCTTGATGGCGATCTTCCACATGTCGAGCCGGCCTTCGGCCTCGACGGCGGCCTTGACGTGATCTTCCTCGCCGACCGATACGCCGCCACTGGTCAGCACCAGGTCATTGTCGGCAGCAGCGCGACGCAGCGCCTCCCGGGTCGCTTCCAGCGTGTCGGCCACAGCGCCGAGATCGCGCACTTCGCAGCCCAGGCCTTCGAGCAGCGCGCGCAGCGCATAGCGATTGGAGTTGTAGATTCCCCCCGGTGGCAGCGGCTCGCCCGGCTGGACCAGTTCATCGCCGGTAAAAAAGACCCCGACGCGCACCCGGCGGTAGACCGGCAGTTCGGGCAGGCCGGCCGAGGCGGCCAGGGCGATTTCCTGCGGCCGCAACCTGGCGCCGGCTTTCAGGATTTCGCTACCGACCGCGATATCTTCGCCAGCCCGACGGATGTTCTCCCCGGCATGCGGCAGGTGGTTGATGACCACGCCGTTTTCGCCGTGCTCGCAGCGTTCCTGCATGATGACGGCGTCGGCACCGGCCGGCACCGGGGCGCCGGTGAAGATGCGGGCGGCGGTGCCCGGCTCTAGCGGCGTGCCCACCGTACCGGCCGGGATGCGCTGACTGACCGGCAGGCAGACGCCGGCGGCGGTGATGTCGGCGACGCGCACGGCATAACCATCCATCGCCGAATTGTCGAGCGGCGGGACGGCGACGGTCGACTGCTGGGCCACCGCCAAAACGCGGCCGGCCGCCGCAGTCAGCGGCAGCGAGCGGATTTCCTCGACCGGCTGCGCAGCAGCCAGCAGTTTTTCCAGGGCTTGTTCAAAACTCAGCATGGGCGTTCCTGCAAATTCAGGTGATTGATCACGAAGTCGGCCATCGCCGCGTAGTCGTTGAGGGGCAGCCTGGGCAGGCGGGTGGCGATCGGGGCATCGGTGGCCACGGCGACGATGTCGGCGCGCTCGGGAAAGAGCGGCGGCTTGCCGTTTTCCGGTCGATAGACCTCCAGCTTGGGCACCGGTTCCTGCTTGAAGCCCTCGATCAACACGAGGTCGCAGGGCGACAGGTGGCCGATCAGCGCTTCCAGCGTCGGCTCCGCTTCGTCGCGCCGCTCGTGCATCAGCGCCCAGCGGTCGCCGCAGGAGAGCAGCACCTCGCTCGCCCCGGCTTCGCGGTGGCGGTAGGAGTCCTTGCCCGGCCGATCGATGTCGAAGCCGTGATGGGCGTGCTTGATCACCGACACCTTGAGACCACGCGCCGTCAGCTGCGGGATGAGTTTTTCCAGCAAGGTCGTCTTGCCGGAACCGGAATAACCGGCGATACCGAAAACTTTCATGGGCGGATTTTACCTGTTCAACCGACGAACACCGGCGCGAAGCCGCCGCCCGGTGTCCGGAAATTGGTGGTTTGTCCTTGATACAGGCGGGCCGCGACCAGCTGGATGCGGCCGTCGTAAACGTAGCAGCGGAGGTCGGCCTTCATTGTTGCGTCGCCGTCGGCCACGGCCACAAGGTGCTCGGAGGGCGGTGCAATTTCCTGGGCGATGTAGCCGCCATGCAGGATTTCTTCGAACACCCGCTTGGTCAGCTTGTCGCCGCGATAGGCAGCGCGGCTGCCGAATCCGGCCGGCGGCTTGAAGAACCAGCGTTTGCGTTCGGCCCAGAAATGCTCGCCCTGCTCCGGCGTCACGGCGACGGTTTGCGGGATGCCGGCGAGCAGGGTCTGGCGGGTCGTGGCGGCAACGCCCAGCGCCTGCAGCGCGGCTTCGTCGGAAAGCTGCATCAGGTTGCGCTTGTCGGCATACAGCGCATGGGCGCGCGGATGCGGCGTCAGCACGACGCCACCGGCTTCGAAAATGGCCCTGATTTCGGCGTTGACCGTAGCATCGAGCGCGAAATCGGTCAGCCGGTTGTAGATCAGGTCGACCGGCTGACCGGCGTGCCGCAGGCGCTGGCCGTCGCTGGCCAATTCGCCCGGATCGGCGACCACGGCGGCAATGCCGTGCTCCTCGAACAATTCCTTGAAGAGCACGAATTCGAGAGCGAGAAACTGGCTGGCCGGGTTCTCGTCGACGATGGCGATGCGTTGCAAGGGAGCCTCGCCGCGCTCCAGTTGCCATTCCTCGCGGAACATGGCGACGAATTCGTCACGAATCCGGGCGCCCTCGGCCGCCCGGCCATGCTCGGCCAGCAGGTAGGCGTTGAGCAGGCCGCCGCCGGCATTGGTGTTGATTTCGATCAGCCGGGGGCCGCTGGCGGTCAGGTGAAAGTCGTAGCCCATGAAGACGCCCCGTGCCTTCGTCGGCAAACGGGCGATGGCGGGTGACTGGGCCAGCGCGTGCGCCTGGTAGGCCGGCATGGCGATGACCGATTCGATGGCGGCGATGGTGTCGGCCATCGCCTGCATCGTCCCGGCATCGATAGTCAGTGCGGCGCTGGAGAAAAATTGCGGCTGTTGGGCGCGCAGTTGGTCGAAGGTAGATTTCATCCGTTTTACCGGTGGGCAAAGAAGTCGAGGACAACCTGCAGTTCGCGGGTCCGCTTCATCGGCGGCAGACTTTGCCAGACACGGCGGCCATAGGGTTTGGATATGAGTCGGGGGTCGCACATCATCAGCACGCCCTTGTCGCTTTCGTCGCGGATCAGCCGGCCGGCGCCCTGCTTGACGTTGATCACGGCGCGCGGCAGCTGGTATTCCATGAAGGCGTTGCGGCCCTCGCGCTTCATCTGCTCGATGCGCGCCGAGAGCACCGGATCGTCGGGCGGCGCGAAGGGGATCTTGTCGATGACGACCAGCGACAGCGCCTCGCCGCGCACATCGACACCCTCCCAGAAGCTCTGGCTGCCGACCAGGATGGCGTTGCCGTGGTGGCGGAAGCGTTGCAGCAGATCGTTCTTGCTGCCCTCGCCCTGGACCAGCAGCGGCATGTCGAGGCCTTCGTCCTCCAGCTTGGCCTTGAGCAGCTCGTGCGTGCGGCGCATGGCGCGCAGGCTGGTGCACAGGAAGAAGGCCCCGCCGCCGGAGGCCTTGACGGCCGGCCAGGCGGCTTCGACAACGGTATCGGTGTAGTTCCAGGCGTTCGGGTCGGGCATGCCGAGCGGCGCGTAGAGAATGGCCTGCGCGCCGTAGTCGAAGGGGCTGTGCCAACAGGCCGAATCGGGGTCGCCGAGGCCCAGTTCGGCGCAGTAGTGGTGGAACTTGCCCTGCACGGCCAAGGTGGCGGAGGTGAAGATCCAGGCGCGCGGATGGCCGCCCATCTGCTTGCGGAAGATTTCGGCGACGTTGAGCGGCGTCGAGGTCAGTTGCAGCGAATGGGTAAAGGCCTCGGCCCAGCGCACATAGCTGAGGTCGGTCAGGTTCTGCCACTGACCCAACCGCTGCGCCAGCTCGACTGCCCGCTGCCAGCATTTTTCCAGCCCTTCGGCGCGTTCGGCCTGGGTCTGCAGCAAGGCGGCAAAGGCCGCCACCTCGCCTTCCAGCGCCTTCAAGGCCGGGGCGAAATCGGGCTTTTCCTGCAGTTGACCGTAGGAGAAGCGCCCGCTGTCGATGCCGACCGCCAGCCGCAGATCCTTGGCCGCCTTTTCGACCTTCTTGCAGGCGTCCGGCAAGGCCAGGCAGTCGCGCGCCGAGGTCAGCGCCTCGGCCCGGGTGTCGCGCGCCAGATCGAGCACCTGGGCGGTGGACACCGTATCGCCGAAGAATAGCGTCGCCACTTCCGGCAACTGGTGCGCCTCGTCGAAGATGACCGTGTTGCAGGCGGGGAGCAATTCGGCCATGCCTTCGTCGCGCAGCATCACGTCGGCAAAGAACAGGTGGTGATTGACCACCACTAGGTCGGCCGCCATCGCCTCGCGCCGTGCCTGCATGACGAAACATTCCTTGTAGTCCGGGCAATCCTGGCCGAGGCAGTTGTCGCGGGTCGAGGTGACGTGGTTCCAGACCGGCGAATTTTCATTGACCTCGATGCACTCGGCCTTGTCGCCGCTCTGCGTGGTCTTGGCAAAGACCGAGATGCGGCGGGCGTCGGCGGCATCCTCGCGGGTCAGGAAACGGCCGTCGGCGATGGCATGCTGCAGATGGTAGGGACAGACGTAGTTGGCCCGCCCCTTCAACAACGCGATCTTGACCGGCGCCTTCAGGGCGTCGCGGACCATCGGCAGGTCCTTGTTGAACAGCTGGTCCTGCAGGGTTTTGGTGCCGGTCGATACGATCACCTTGCCGCCCGACTGCAGCGCCGGCACCAGGTAGGCGAAAGTCTTGCCCGTGCCGGTACCGGCCTCGGCGATGAAGACGGCCTGGCTGTGGATGGCGGCAGCGATGCGCTCGGCCATTTCGAGCTGCTGGTCGCGCACGCGATAGCCGCCAATGGCCCGGGCCAGCGGCCCGTCGGGGGAGAAGATTTCGGGGAGGGAAGACAAGGAGGAAGGCCTGAAAAATCAGGGGCGAATGGTAGCAGATGGGGGGGCTGGCGACGATGGTGATCGGGCTGCCAATCGGGTGGAACGCACGAAATTCCGGCGCGCAGGTTGAGGTGCCGGGCTTCGGGCTCGTGCTGCTTTCCGCCTTGAGGGCGGGCGTACTTTCTTTGGCTTCGCCCAAAGATAGTAGCCAAAGAAAAAGCGACCCAGGGTCGCCTTTTCGCTGCGCCAGCAATAGCCTTGGCTTACTTTCTTTTGGCGAAGCCAAAGCAGGCAAGCTGCCCCGCCAGGGCGGAACCCAACGCCAGCGCAGAAAACCGCGCTTCAACCATCTTCACAGCGACTTCCCATCAAAATGCTTGACTGGCAAAGCCGCCAGATCGACTCCTTCCAGACAGCGGACATTGATCGCCGCCATCCGGTGGCCGGCCGGATCGCTGCCTTCGCCGAAGGGATGGATGCCACAACGCGAACAGAAGCGATGGCTGATCCGCTCCTTGCCGAATTTGTAGGTGGTCAGCGCCTCCTCCGGGGTCAGCAGGCGCAATTTATCGCGCGGCACGAACCAGAGCAGCGCCCCTTTGCGCGAGCAGATCGAACAATTGCAGTCGGCGACCTGCTCGAGTTCGCCTTCGACCTCGAAGGCGACCGCGCCGCAGTGACAGCTTCCCTTGTAGATCATGGTCCGGCTCCTAGCGTGAAAATTGACGAGCGGTCCGATTATGCCGCGCTATCCGGACAATTCTTGTTCATCGCCGCGACGATCTCTTCGGGGCTGACATCGCGGATATGCGTGGCGACCGACCAGTGGTGGCCGAAGGGGTCCTCCAGCCGGCCATAACGGTCGCCCCAGAACATGTCGGCGGCCGGCATGGTGAGCTTGGCACCGGCGGCCACGGCCTGTGCCAGCGTCGCGTCAACATCCGGCACATAAAGATGCATGGTGACCGGCGACCCCTTCAGGGCGAGCGGACTGAGGGCGCATTGTTCCGGCTGTTCGGGGAATTCATCGACCAGCATGACGGTAGCCCCGCCAATGGTGATCAGGCCGTGCATCAAGCGGCCATCCGGCCCGGGCAGGCGGGCGCATTCGACGGCGCCAAACGCCTGCTTGTAGAAGTCGATGGCCGCAGCTGCGCCGCGGCAGACAAGATGCGGGGTGACGGCGGTCATGCCCGGGGGAATGGGAGAAATCTGGGTCATGGGAGTCTCCTTGTCGATGTGCCCGGCGAGTCCAGTGTGGTGCGCGCCGGATATGACGGATGCAGCATATCCAGATCGACCCGGCGCCGCGGATTTCGTTCAACCCGGATCAGGGATCGGCGGCGCCCCCCCATCCCGCCGGCCGCCGTGCCAGCGATGCCACGGGCGGCCGGCCTGACCGGGGTTGCGCCGACGGACCGGCCAACAACCCGGGGAACCGAACGCTGAAAGAGAGCATCTGACTTCATATCGCAGGTCCTCCCATCACCTGCCGGCCTGTCCGCGGTCAGGTGGTGCGCTTTGCTGGATCTTTCCTTCATGCCGGGCGTGGCGGGGAGCGCACCGTGGCTCACCACTGCGCGCCATGTCATTGGCCATCGCCCCTTGAATCCTGGCAGGTGCGAATATGCGGATTACCTCTCATATTTTCGGTCGCTCGCTTTCATGGTGCATCGTGGCGGCCATCCTCGGCGCGAGCTGGCTATGTTCGGACATGACCGCCAGCGGCAGGTCGCTGAGCCGGATGGCGGACAAGGTGATTGCCATGGGGAATGCAGGCCCGGCCAGCACGGCGGGAGGCATCCGCTTTACCTGCCTTCCCGATCGACTCCCCCGGCTCGAGGCCGACATGGCGGCC
Organism: uncultured Pseudomonadota bacterium; assembly: GCA_946479855.1. The sequence goes on along the minus strand of CAMLHL010000038.1, from coordinate 5,297 downwards.
TATCTGCGGGCGCTCGACATCGCCCCCGGACAGGTCCGCGTGCAGGTGGATCGTGCGGCCGGACAGGCGCTGTATACCCTGAACACCCCGGATGACGACTCGGCGACGCTCGACTTCCAGGCGCGACCTGCACTGCAAATTCACGACGTGATGCTGACGCTGCCGGCCAGTGGCGGCAAAAACAAGGTCGTGCGGACGGTCTCCCAAAAGGAAATCATGCTGGCCCTCCTCCAGCACGGACGCCTGACCGAATTCACCAGCGCCGACTGTGACATTGCAGCACTGAGCGACCACATCGGCATCCGTCAAAACACCGTCGCCTGGGTGCAAAGCGTCACCTGGAACTGGCCGAATGGCGAAGCGGCGAGGTGGAACCGCCGCTATTGGCAAGACGGGGCGCTGCGCCCCGGCGCTCCATTGCACGAGGCGATCAACGATATCTTTATCCACCCCGAGCATTACTCGATGGGCTGCTACACGGCGACCAAGATTGCCATGGTCCAGGGGGTGCTGGACTACTATCGCCGCGTCAGGAACGATCCGCTTCGCCTGCACCTCGTGGAAGCCCGCCTGGTCCGCGACCACGAACCGCTGGTCGCCGTCGAACCGGCTGAAATGTGGGCCTTCGAAATCGGCTACCAAGCCGGCGCGGCGAACCGTCCGGGAAAGATTCTGAAAATCGAATACGGGATTGCCGCCAAGAACTTCGTTCCCGGCGACTGGGTGTATTTCCTGAACACCGATCCTCGCTCCAGCAAGAAGACGGGTTACGAAGGCTCGACCGCAGTGTATCTGGGCGGCAACAAGTTCAGCGACTACTACAACGACAACCACCATGCCTATACCTATGACCAGAAGCTCGACGAGGTATACCAGTGGCGGAACGGCGTCTTCAGCCGCCAGCGCGATGCCGCCAAGATTACCCCGCTGACGGCGCAGGATTTCGAGCGACTGGGCCGCGCGCCGAGCGACGGTGGTCTGCTGACGGACTTGCGGGCCTTCCCCTACGCCTTTGGTCACGAGGCCTTGCCGACGCTGCTCGCTGCGGCCCCCGGGCGCTGAAGGAAGCGACCGGCCCCGGACGCCGCGGATACCGGGCCCGATCATGCCAGGGCCGGAACGCCGCGGCCTTTGGCTTTTGGGCCATTTTTGCCGTCGACCGTAGCCCCCTACTCGACGGCCAGGGCGTAACAGTGGTCGAGATTGGCGCGCAGCAGGTCGACCATTTCCGGATCGATGCGCCCTTGCGTGGAAAGACCCTCCAGGCGCGACATGACTTCGGATTTGTCCATGTGGCCGCGGTATGGCCGCTCCTGGGCGAGCGCCTGGAAAATGTCGGCAACGGCGATCAGGCGGGCTTCGCGGGGAATGACCTTGGCCTGGCGATGAAACGGATAGCCGGTACCGAGCAGGTTCTCGTGGTGCATCGCCGCCCATTCGGCGATCGGCAGGTTGGGGAATACTTTTTTCAGGAGATGCCCGGTGTCATAGCTGTGGCGCATGACAAAAGCCCGCTCCTCGCGGGTCAGCGGCCCCGGCTTGTCGATGATTTCTTCCGGCACGCGCAGCTTGCCGAGATCGTGCAAGAGGCCGGCGATCTCGATCTCGTCCAGATGCTGCCCGCCGAAACCCAAGGTCTCGGCCAGGAAACGGGCAATCCTGGCCACCCGTGTCGAGTGCTCCAGCGTATAGGAACTCTTGGCATCCACCGTGCGCGCAAACAGGCCGGCAATGGCCAGCGCCTGGGCCGTATCCAGCTCGACCGGCGTTGAACGGGCCAGATGGCCCTCGATCTCGTCTTCGATGTAGGCCGGATCCATCGCCAGCCAGAACGACTCGCGGCTGGCGACACACCGGAACGCCGCGGCCAGTTCCGGGCAGAACAGCGTACCGGCCAGGCCGGTCAGTCGCTCGACAATCGCCGGGTATTCCCAAAGAATCTCGTTCTTCAAGGTGGCACCGACAAAATAGGGAGCGAGCAACACGTCGGCACGGTCGGCCAGGAAAATCAGGTTGGCCTCCAGTCGCCGATCCGGATCAATATCCAGCGGCAGCAATTTTTCCCAGCGCGTATGGTGCCAGCGCACCACCGTCGAAAACCTCGCCAGCGGCGGACAGGCCAGCAGATACTGCTCGCCGCGCAGACAGTGCTCCTCGGCGCCCTCCCACTCCAGCGTCTCGGTCAGGGAACGATGCTCCTTGTTGCGCGACACTCCGCAGTCGTGCAGCATCCCGGCATAGAGCATTTCTTCGCAGCGCGCTTGCGGCCACGTCATTTCCTGGGCGATGGACAGTGCCATCAGGGCGACACGCTTGCCGTGGTGGACCTCGTCGATACCGACAAAATCGAGGGCGCCGGTCAGCGAGGTAATGGCCCGCTGCAGGTTGATTTTCATTGTTATCCTTTGCGCAAAGATCGCCATGGCCGCCGCGGGAAGATTCCCCGCCGGGCTCCGACCATGCTTCGCTGCCGGATCGTACCGTAAAGCGATCTTCCACCCCAAGCCATCACGCCGGCAAATCCAGGTACCGGCATGATTGGTCGAACCAAAGTCGGTCGCGAACAATCAAATGGATTATGGCTGGATGTGGCAATCAATGCCCGCCGGCTCCCGTCGACCTCGCCTAGCCACATTCCCCGTTCAGCATGAGAGGGCCTGCCATGTATTCATCACCAAGTTCTCGCCTGGCCCTGCCCGGCACCCTTGCCGCCATCGCCCTGACGCTCGCCGCGTTTGCCATGCCGGTGGCCGCCGACGACCTTAAATTCAAGCTTTCCGGCGACATGGAAGTGCCGCCGGTCGCCACGAAGGCAGCCGGCGAGGTCGCCATCACCGTCAAAACGGACATGAGCGTCAACGGCAAGGTCATGACCAGCAACCTGGCCGGTACCATGGCGCACATCCATATCGGCAAGGCCGGCACCAACGGGCCGGTCATCGTCACCCTCGAGCGGAGTGGCGACAACGGCTGGGCGGTGCCCGAGGGCAGCAAGCTGAGCGCCGAGCAATACCAGGCCTACAAGGCTGGCGAACTTTATGTGAACGTGCATAGCGCCGAACACAAGTCCGGCGAGATTCGGGGCCAGATGATTCCGCCCAAGACAGCAGGCAGCACTTACTGAACAGCGGTCGCCAAGTGGATATGCGATGAACAAGACCTTCTACGATTTCACTGCCGAGCGCCTCAACGGCGACGAGGACAGGCTCGGCAAGTACCGCGGCAAGGTGGTGCTGGTCGTGAATACCGCCAGCGAGTGCGGCTTTACCCCGCAGTATGCCGGCCTCGAAGTGCTCTACCGGCGATATAAGGAACAGGGCTTCGTCGTCCTCGGTTTTCCCTGCAATCAGTTCGGCGCCCAGGAACCGGGCGACGCCGACAGCATCGGGCATTTCTGCCAGAGCCGTTTCGACGTCACCTTCCCGCTCTTTGCCAAGGTCGAGGTCAATGGCAACCACGCCCACCCGCTATTCGCCTGGCTGAAACACGAGGCGGCGGGCGTGCTCGGCACCGAAGCGATCAAATGGAATTTCACCAAATTCCTGATTGATCGGCAGGGCAAGGTGGTGCGCCGCTACGCCTCGGCCACCACGCCGGAAGATCTCTCGGAAGCCATCGACGCCCTGCTCTAGGCCGACGGCTGGCGCGCCGCCTCGATCAGCCGCCGTGAGATGCTGACCGCTTCCGGCAGCAGCGGCAGCGCGTCGAGTGGAAACCAGTCCGCCGCCTCGATCTCGTTCGGGTCCGGCGTAATCGTTCCGCCGGCATAGTCGGCAAAAAAAGCGACCATCAGGGAATTGGGAAACGGCCAGGGCTGACTCTGAAAATAGCGCAGGTTGGCGATTTCGATGCCGACCTCCTCCCGCACCTCGCGGGCCGCACACTGCTCCAGCGTTTCGCCGGGTTCGACGAAGCCGGCCAGGGCGCTGAATACTCCCGGTTTGAAATGCGGGCTGCGCGCCAGCAGCAGGCGCTCGCCGTCCCGCACCAGCACCATGACCGCCGGCGAAATGCGCGGATAGGCCAGCAACCCGCAGGCCGGACACTGCATCGCCGTCTCGCCGGTTTTCAGCGTCGTCGGTGTGCCGCATTTACCGCAGAAGCGATGGTTGTTTTGCCAATCCAGCAACTGCGTGGCGCGTCCGGCCAGGGCGAAGGCTTCGTTCCCGGCCAGTTGGAAAATGGCACGCAAGGCGGTGGCCTCGCCGCCGGGAATTTCCGGCAGCCGGCCAACATCGGCCGCGTAGCAAGGCAAGCCATGCAATTCGCCGACCAGCAGGGCGTTTTCGGGGTGGCCGAAGGCGGCGGCTGGGCCGGACGGAAAAATCCGCTCGGGGGCGCCCCCCGCCATCGTCAGCAAGCGGTGTTCGCAGCGCAAAATCCAGTAACTGGCGTGATTCATCAAGACTCCTGATGCCGCATGTGGCAATGCTAAGGATGACGCCCGTGCATGACAATGCGGGCCACAAACCAGATTGCCAGCAGATTGGCTGCCACCGCCACGTAACCGACCACGGGGTAGCCGACGATCCGGCCGCTGCCGTCGAGCGAGATCAGAAAACCGGCCAGCGTGGTGGCCAGCCCCATGGCCAGCGACTGCACGGTGCCATTGAGCGACATGAAGGTGCCGCGCAGCTTGGGTTGGGCCGACGAGGCGATGATCGCCATGGCCGGGATCATGCGGCCCGAGATCAGCACGAAAAAACTGGTGGTGCAGATCAGCCAGAGCGACAGCGGCAGCGGCCCGGCATGCGTCACCAGCAGCACCGGGAGCAGCGCCAGCCAGGCCACCCGGCGATAAACCTCGGCCTTGCCGTGCCGATCGGCCCAATGCCCGATCAGCCGGGCCGTGATGAAGGTGGCTGAACCGCCGACCAGATAGACGATGGGAATCTGCTGTTGCGGAATGCCGACGTTATTCACCGCATAGACGGTGATGTAGGGAATCACCGTGAACCCGGAAAAAATGATCAGCGCCGAAAACAGCAGGGCGCGCAGATGGTTGGCATCGCCCAGCACGCTGAAAGTCGCCGACAACAGATGGGCGCGCTTCTCGTCGCTCAGGTGATGCCGCAATTCCGGCAGGAAGCGCAGGCCGATGGCGAGAAAAACCATGCTCAGCCCCGCAATCAAAACGAACGGCGCCCGCCAGCCGAGATGATTGGCCAGCCACAGCGACAGGGGCACCCCGGCAATCGTCGACACTGAAAAGGCACTCGACACGATGCCGCTCGCCCTCGCCCGCCGGGAAAACGGAATCGCATCGCCGATCATGGTCTGGATCAGCGCCCCCATGA
>CAMLHL010000037.1 GCA_946479855.1 uncultured Pseudomonadota bacterium | reverse complement strand
TGTCGCTCGGCAAGACCGGCCTCGGCGCCGGGGCCAAGCCGGAAGCCGGCCAGGCTGCCGCCGATGAGCACCGCGACGAAATCCGGGCGACGCTCGAAGGCGCCCACATGGCCTTCATCACCGCTGGCATGGGCGGCGGCACGGGCACCGGCGCCGCTCCGGTGGTCGCCGAGATCGCCCGCGAAATGGGCATCCTGACTGTCGGCGTCGTCACCAAGCCCTTTGGCTTCGAAGGCAACAAGCGGATGAAGTCGGCCGAAGCCGGCATCGCCGAATTTTCCAAGCATGTCGATTCGCTGATCGTCATCCTCAATGACAAGCTGATGGAAGTCATGGGCGACGACGCCGATGTCGACGATTGCTTCAAGGCAGCCGACGACGTGCTGAAAAATGCCGTCGGCGGCATCGCCGAAATCATTACCTACCCGGGCCTGGTCAACGTCGACTTCGAAGACGTCCGCACGGTCATGGGTGAAATGGGCCGCGCCATGATGGGCTCCGCTGCCGCCGCCGGCGTCGACCGCGCCCGCATCGCCGCCGAGCAGGCCGTCGCCTCGCCGCTGCTCGAAGGCATCAACCTGTCCGGCGCCAAGGGCGTGCTGGTCAATATCACCGCCGCCAAGGGCAACCTGAAGATGAAGGAAGTCAACGAGGTGATGAACACCGTCAAGGCCTTCGCCGCCGAAGACGCGCACATCATCTTCGGTGCGGTTTATGACGAACTGATGGGCGATGCCCTGCGCGTCACCGTCGTCGCCACCGGCCTCGGTCAGGCAGCGGCTGCGGTTCGCAGCAAGCCGCAGGAGTATGCCCAGCCGGTTCTGGTCCAGGCGCAGGCCACCGGCACCCACGATGCCGTCGCCTTCGGTTCGACGCCGGATTACTCGCATCTGGATGTGCCGGCCGTGCTGCGCGGTCGGGGCCAGCGCGCCGGTAGCAACGTCACTGTCGAAGCGCTGGCCAACAGCGGCGTCGACCGTTACGACATCCCGGCTTTCCTGCGCAAGCAGGCGGATTGATGTAACAAAAACTCTCTCTGAAAAAGGGTGGCGGCGGCTTGTGTTACAATCCGCTGCCTTCCCCAATCATTCAAACACTTAGCATGCTCAAGCAACGCACGTTGAAGACCGTCATCCGCGCCTCCGGCGTTGGCCTGCACGGTGGCGTCAAGGTCAACATGACCCTGCGCCCGGCCGCCCCGGATACCGGCATCGTCTTCCGTCGCGTCGACCTGCCCGAGCCGGTGGATATTCCCGCCCAGGCTCTCATGGTCGGCGATACGCGCATGTGCTCCTGCCTCGAAAAGGACGGAGTCAAGGTTGGTACCATCGAACACCTGATGTCGGCCCTGGCCGGGCTGGGCATCGACAATGCCTGGGTCGACCTGGATGCGCCGGAAGTGCCCATTCTCGACGGCTCGGCCGCGCCCTTCGTTTTCCTGATCCAGTCGGCCGGGATCGAGGAACAGAACGCCGCCAAGAAATTTATCCGTGTCACCAAGCCGATCGAAGTCCGCGATGGCGACAAGTGGGCGCGCTTCGAGCCTTATGACGGCTATCGTCTGGCTTTCTCCATCGTCTTCAACCATCCGGCCATCGACAAGTCGGCCCAGAAGGCCGAAATCGATTTCGCCGAACAGTCCTACGTTCGCGAAGTGGCCCGTGCCCGCACTTTCGGCTTCATGCAGGAAGTCGAATACCTGCGCGAAAATGGACTGGCCTTGGGCGGCGGGCTGGAAAACGCCATCGTCCTCGACGAATTCCGCGTCCTCAACCAGGATGGCCTGCGCTACGGCGACGAGTTCGTCAAACACAAGATCCTCGACGCCGTCGGGGATCTCTACCTGCTGGGTCACCCGCTGCTCGCCGCCTATTCGTCGCACAAGGGCGGCCATGCACTGAATAACCAACTGGCCCGTGCGCTGCTCGAACAGCAGGAATCCTGGGAAATTGCCACCTTCGCTCAGGCCGAACAGGCGCCTCGCGGCGTCACCCGCTGGCTCGAACAGGCGGCTTGAGCGCCGATGTGGCTGCTCCGTCTTCTGGCGGCCATTCTGGTCGTTTCCATCGGTGCCGGCCTGCTCATCTATACGCTGACCGGTAACCGGTATTATCTCGCCCTGAGCTGGCGCCTTTTCAAGTACGGCATTGTCTTTGCCTTGATCGTCTTCGCGCTGATGTTTGTCGAGCGCCTGGCAGTCATTCCGTTCTAGCGACGCTGCTCAGCAAGCTTTCCAGGGCTTCCCGGAGTGGGCCTTTGGGCAGTGCTTCGCTGGCCGAACGGAGCGTGCCGATGGCCTTGCCGGACAGCGGCTTTTGTGTAGAACTCGTTGATTGGCAAGGGATTTGGCGGGGTTGAACTTTCACCTCGATGCCGCTACACTGCGTCCCGCCTTTCGATAACTCGTCGCTCAAACGCTGGCTTAACTGGCGAATCTTGGCGGCGACCGCGCCATTATCGGCGTGGATAATGATTGTCCCCGACTTGTAATTGGCAACGTGCGCGGCGTGGCGCAGCCCGGCTGGGGCGACCGCTTCGAAGCGCCGCGAGAGCTTGAGCAGCAGACGTGCGTGGGCCATGATGCGGCCCGCGGCGGCATCGCTGTCGAGGTATTGCTCAGGCCCTTTGTACATGGGAGGTTCCGTGCAGATCATTGTGGTTTCGCGCCATCTGAAGGCAGCGCGCACTATTGCCATTATGCCTCGGCATCTGGTGGCGGCGGTGTTCGTCTTGCTGACGCTGATCCTCTCGACCTCGGCTCTCTTTTCATGGCTGTCGGTCCATTGGCGCCTGCCTCTGGTCGAGGATCTGCTGCTCTCCCTGCAAGTGCAGGAAACCCGGAAGGCCCGGGATTATCTCGACAACAACCTGCAATTGATGGCGACCCGTCTCGGAGAATTGCAGGCCCGCGTCCTGCAACTCGATGCCCTGGGCGATCGCGTTTCCGGCCTGGCCGGTGCCCGGCGCGAACCGGTCAAACCGGCTTTCCAGGGCGGGCAGGGCGGGCCTTATCTGCCGGCACCGCTGTCGGCCAGCGAATTGCAGACGGAAATCGACCGTCTGTCCCGCGAGGTGGATCGTCGAACGGACGAACTGTCCCTTTTCGAATCCAGGCTGCTCGAGAAGAGAGTCAAGGACCGGCTCCTGCCGACGATTTTGCCGGTCAAGAATGCTGCGCTGGGGTCGGCGTTCGGCTACCGGGCTGATCCGATAGCGGGGGGCCGCGCCATGCACGAGGGCCTCGACTTTGCCGCCGAGGAGGGCACGCCGGTCGTCGCCGCCGCTGACGGCGTCGTGCTCTCGGCCAGTGAGCATCCGGAATACGGCAATCTGGTCGATGTTGATCATGGCGACGGTCTGACCTCGCGCTATGCCCATCTGTCGCGCATCGATGTCAAGCCAGGCTCGCTGATCAAGCGCGGCGAGCGTATCGGTGCGGTTGGCAGCAGTGGCCGGTCGACCGGGCCGCACCTGCATTTCGAGGTGCGCATGCTGGGCGTGGCTCAGAACCCGGCCTATTTTCTCAAGCAGGGCGAGGAATACGCACAGCTCAGGCGCCGTTGATGGCTCGCCGAATGCCTTGATTTAGGTCGTCATCATCGGGGGGTGGGGGCGTGCTAGAATCCGCGCTTTGCCGCACCCCGCGCAACCACACTTCATCGCGATGATATCCGGCCTACTCAAAAAGATTTTCGGCAGCCGCAACGACCGGCTGATCAAACAGTACTCACTGAACGTCAAGCGCATCAACGTGCTCGAGCCGGCCATGCAGGCCTTGAGCGACGAACAGTTGCGCGCCAAGACGGATGAGTTCCGCCAGCGTCACGCCAATGGCGAATCACTCGACGCCCTGCTGCCCGAGGCCTTCGCGGTCGTCCGCGAAGCCGGCCAGCGGGTGCTCGGCATGCGCCACTTCGATGTCCAGATGATCGGCGGCATGGTGCTGCATGACGGCAAAATCGCCGAAATGCGTACCGGCGAAGGCAAGACGCTGGTCGGCACACTGCCGGCCTACCTCAACGCCATTTCCGGCAAGGGCGTCCATGTCATCACGGTCAATGACTACCTGGCGACCCGCGACTCCGACTGGATGGGGCGTCTGCACCGTTTCCTCGGCCTGACCGTCGGCGTCAACCTGTCGCAGATGGACCATGAGGCGAAGCAGGCGGCCTACGCTGCCGACATCACCTACGGCACCAACAACGAATTCGGCTTCGACTATCTGCGCGACAACATGGTCTATACGGCCGGTGAACGCGTCCAGCGCAGCCTGAATTTCGCCATCGTCGACGAAGTGGACTCGATCCTGATCGACGAAGCGCGCACGCCGTTGATCATTTCCGGCCAGGCCGAGGATCATACCGACCTCTACCTGCGCATGAAGGACGTCGTTCCCAACCTGACGCGGGCGATGGAAGAAACCGATGCCGGCGATTACTGGGTCGACGAGAAGGGCCATCAGGTCCACCTCTCGGAAACCGGCTACGAGCACGCCGAGCAGTTGCTGGCCGAATACGGCCTGCTCAAGGAAGGCACCAGCCTCTACGACGCCGCCAACATCACGCTGTTGCACCATCTGAACGCCGCCCTGCGCGCCATGACGCTGTTCCACAAAGACCAGCATTACGTCGTGCAGAACGGCGAAGTGACCATCGTCGACGAATTTACCGGTCGCCTGATGACTGGTCGCCGCTGGTCGGACGGCCTGCACCAGGCCGTGGAGGCCAAGGAAGGCGTGCAGATTCAGGCCGAGAACCAGACCCTGGCCTCGATTACCTTCCAGAACTATTTCCGCATGTACGGCAAGCTGTCCGGCATGACCGGCACGGCCGACACCGAAGCCTACGAGTTCCAGCAGATTTACGGCCTCGAAACCGTCGTTATCCCGACCCATCGCCCGATGGTTCGCAAGGACATGAACGACCTGGTCTACAAGACGGCTGACGAGAAGCACACGGCGATCATTGCCGACATCAAGGACTGCGCCCAGCGCGGCCAGCCGGTGCTGGTCGGTACCACCTCGATCGAGGCGTCAGAATTGTTGTCCGGGTTGCTGGACAAGGAAAAGCTCTCCCATCAGGTGCTCAACGCCAAGCAGCATGCCCGCGAAGCGGAGATCGTCGCCCAGGCCGGCCGCCCGGGCATGATTACCATCGCCACCAACATGGCCGGCCGCGGTACCGACATCGTGCTCGGTGGCAACATCCAGAAGTCGATCGATGCGATCGCTGCCGACGAGGCGCTGTCCGCGGTCGACAAGGAACAGAAGATCGCCGCCATGAAGGACGAGTGGCAGCAGGTGCATAACGCCGTGCTGGCCGCCGGCGGCCTGCACATCATCGGTTCCGAGCGCCACGAATCCCGCCGTATCGACAACCAGTTGCGCGGTCGGGCCGGTCGCCAAGGCGATGCCGGTTCCTCGCGTTTCTACCTGTCGCTTGATGATCCGTTGCTGCGCATCTTCGCCGGCGAGCGCCTGCGCGCCATCATGGACAAGCTGAAGATGCCGGAAGGCGAGGCCATCGAGCATCCGCTGGTCACCCGCTCGCTGGAATCGGCGCAGCGCAAGGTCGAGGCCCGCAACTTCGACATCCGTAAGCAACTGCTCGAATATGACGACGTTTCCAATGACCAGCGCAAGGTGATCTATCACCAGCGCAACGAGTTGCTGGAAACCGATGATATTTCCGAGACCATCACCGCCATGCGCCAGAGCGTCATCGCCGAAACCTTCCGCCTCTACGTGCCGGAAGATTCGGTCGAGGAGCAGTGGGACATGGAAGGACTGGAGAGCGCCCTCGCTACCGGCCTGCAAATCAGCGCCCCGGTCGCCCAGTGGTTCAAGAGCGAACCGACGCTGTCCGACGACGAGATTCTCGAACGCATTACCAAGGAAGCCGACGAGGCCTATCGGGCCAAGGTCGAGCTGGTCGGCACCACGACCTTCCACCAGTTCGAGCGTAACGTCATGCTGCAGAGCCTCGATACGCACTGGCGCGAGCATCTCGCCGCTCTCGACCATCTGCGTCAGGGCATCCATCTGCGCGGCTATGCCCAGAAGAATCCGAAGCAGGAGTACAAGCGCGAGGCTTTCGAGCTGTTTGAAGGCCTGCTCGACGAAGTGCGCCGGGAAGTGACCCGCATCGTCTTCACGGTGCAGGTCCGGACGGCGGAAGACGTCGAGGAAACCGCGCCGCATGCCGATGTCCATAACGTCCAGTACCAGCATGCCGGGTTCGACGAGGCGCTGGGCGAGGAGGATGCGGCTGCCGACAATCAGCCGGCGGCCCAGGGAGGCCCGAAGATCGGGCGCAACGATCCCTGTCCCTGCGGTTCCGGCAAGAAGTACAAGCACTGCCACGGAAAACTTTCCTGATCTGATCCCCAAGGCACCCAAGGCGGTGCCTTGATGCTTTTGGAGTCCAACGAATGCCTGTCAATTACGCCACGCCCGCTGCCGATCAACTCTTTCCGGTCGCCGGTGTCCGTCTCGGTGTCGCCGAAGCCGAAATCCGCAAGAAGAACCGCCGCGACCTGACCCTGGTCGCGCTCGACGCCGGCTGCACGGTGGCCGGCGTGTTCACGCAGAACCGCTTCTGCGCCGCGCCGGTGCAGCTTTGCCGCAACCATCTGGCCGCCGCCAAGGGCATCCGCGCCCTGGTCATCAATACCGGCATCGCCAACGCCGGCACCGGCGAGCCGGGCCGTCAGGCGGCGCAGGATACCTGCGCTGCGGTCGGCGCATTGCTCGGCGTCGGCGCCGACCAGGTGCTGCCCTTCTCGACCGGCGTCATTCTCGAACTGCTGCCGGTCGACCGGCTGATCGCCGGCTTGCCGGCCGCCCAGGCCGACCTCAAGGCGGACAACTGGCATGCCGCCGCGCACGCCATCATGACCACCGACACGATCGCCAAGGCCGCTTCGCGCAGTCTTACGGTCAACGGCAAAAAAGTGACCATTTCCGGGGTCTCCAAGGGCGCCGGCATGATCAAACCGAACATGGCGACCATGCTCGGCTTCGTCGCTACCGACGCCGGCATCGCCCAGCCGCTGCTCGACGTGCTGGTCAAGGAAGCGGCTGACGCCTCGTTCAACTGCATCACCGTCGATGGCGACACCTCGACCAACGACTCCTTCGTGATGATCGCTTCCGGCCAGTCCGGCGCCAACTTTGCCGCCGAATCCGACGCCGGCTGGTCCGAGGTCAAGGCGGCGATGATTGCCGTCGCCGTCGAACTGGCGCAGGCCATCGTCCGCGATGGCGAAGGCGCCACCAAGTTCATTACTGTCGCCGTCGAAGGAGGTAAATCCGTCGAGGAGTGCCGCCAGGTCGGCTACGCCATCGGCCATTCTCCGCTGGTCAAGACCGCCTTCTTCGCCTCCGATCCCAACCTCGGCCGGATCCTGGCCGCCATCGGCTACGCCGACCTCGACCTCGACGTCGATGGCGTCAAGGTCTGGCTGGACGACGTGCTGGTCGCTGAAAACGGCGGCCGGGCGGTGGCCTATCAGGAAGAGGACGGCGCCCGCGTCATGGCGCAGGCGGAAATCACCGTCCGTGTTGATCTCGGCCGTGGTGCGGCCCGGGCCAATATCTATACCTGCGATTTCTCCTACGACTACGTCAAGATCAACGCCGACTACCGCAGCTGATTCCCTACCCGGAGCCGGACCAGCATGACGGAGATCCGCCGCGACCTGGCCCGCAACACGCTGGCCATCCTCTGCATTCTCGGGCTGATCGGTCTGAGTCTGTGGGTATTGCGGCCCTTCCTGGCGGCCACCGTCTGGGCCGTGATGCTGGTGGTCGCCACCTGGCCCTTGCTCGCCTTGCTGGAGGCGAGACTGGGGGGGCGCCGCGGCCCGGCCGTGGCCATCATGACGCTGGCCATGTTGCTGCTGCTGGTCCTGCCGCTGTGGCTGGCGATCGACACCATTTTTGAGCATGCCGGGCAGTTGACCGTCGCTTTCCAGTCGCTGGCGGCCAATGGCCTGCCGTTGCCGCCGGCTTGGGTGAGCAGCCTGCCCTTGATCGGCGAGCGGCTGGCGGCAGGATGGACGCAGCTGGCGACCGACGGCACGCCCGGCATGCTTGCCAAGGTGACGCCCTATGCGGCCGATACCGGCAAGTGGCTGCTCGCCCAGATCGGCGGATTTGGCGGCATGCTGATCCAGTTCATGCTGGTGCTGACCATCGCCGCCATCCTCTATGCCGGTGGCGAAAGCGGCGCCCGGCTGGCTCGGCGCTTCGGCCGCCGGCTGGCCGGCGAGCGGGGCGAGAATTCGATCATCCTGGCCGGCCAGGCGATTCGCGGCGTGGCGCTGGGCGTCGGCGTCACCGCCATCATCCAGACGCTGCTCGGCGGCATCGGGCTGGCCGTTGCCGGCGTCCCCTTCGCCTCGCTGCTCTCGGCGGTCATGCTAATGCTGTGCATCGCCCAGATCGGACCGATGCTGATCTTGCTGCCGGCCGTCGGCTGGATGTACTGGACCGGCGACAGTGGCTGGGCGACGTTCCTGCTGGTCTGGAGCCTGATCGTCGGCAGCCTGGACAACTTCCTGCGCCCAGTGCTGATCCGGCGCGGCGCCGACCTGCCGCTGCTGCTGATTTTTGCCGGGGTGATCGGCGGCATGCTCAGCTTTGGCCTGATCGGCATTTTTGTCGGCCCGGTCGTGCTGGCCGTGACCTGGACGCTGACGCTGGCCTGGATCGAGGATGCGCTCGGCAAGGACGGGCCTCAAGCCGAGGTGCCGCCCTCAGTGCTTCCTGAGCCGGATCAGCCGGAACCAGCCGCCGACTAGCGCCGGCTGGTCGTGTTCCAGCGCCAAGCCGGGTGCCGCGCCCAGCAAATCCTCGAAAACAACATCGAGCCGGGTCGCCACGCGGCGGCTCAGCGGATTGACCAGTCGCCGCAGCAGGGCTGACTGGCCGTGGCGCAGAAACTTGTCGAAGACGACGACCTGGCCGCCGGGTTTCAGGATGCGGTCGATTTCCGCCAGGCAGTGCGCCGGTTCGGGAACCACGGCGAGGATCAGGTGCAATACCGCGCTATCGAAGGTCGCATCGGCAAAAGGCAGGCGCTGGGCATCGCCCCGGACCGGCGCGAAATCGACGTGGCCGGCCCGTGGCAGGGCGCGACGCAACATGGCGTGGGTCAAGTCGAGGCCGACATAGCGATGCTGCGGCGGCAGATGCGGCAGGTCGAGTCCGGTACCGACGCCGGCCAGCAGGACGCTGCCGGGAGCGCTGGGCAGGGCGGCCAGACTGCGCCGCCGGGCGGCCCGCGTGGCCCGCTCGATCACCGCGTCGTAGAACGGCGCGATCAGCGTATAACTGTGCTGCAGGCTCAATGCAGGGCGTGTGGGCAGGCCAGCACGAATTCGGGGATCTCGGCCTCGAAATGCGTGCCATCCTCGGCCACCATCTGGTAGCTCCCCTTCATCGTGCCGATGGGTGTTGTCAGCGACGACCCGCTGGTGTACTGGAAGCTTTCGCCGGGTTGCAGCAAGGGTTGCTTGCCGACGACGCCGAGGCCGCGCACCTCCTGCACCTCGTTGTTGGCATCGGTGATGATCCAGTGCCGGGAAACCAGTTGGGCAGGCACTTCCCCGACGTTCCTGATGGTGATCGTGTAGGCGAAAATATAGCGGTCATTTTCCGGATCGGACTGTTCCGGAATGAATTGCGGCATCGGCTGGATTTCGATTTGGTACTTGTTGTGGTCGGGCATGGGATAATTTCGTCTGTTCTTGTTCAGGGAAGCATCATGTCAGTCAAAGATTACGTCATTGCGCCGAGCATTCTGTCAGCCGATTTCGCCAAGTTGGGCGAAGAAGTGGCCAACGTCATCGCCTCGGGCGCCGACTGGATTCACTTCGACGTGATGGACAACCATTATGTTCCCAACCTGACCATCGGGCCGCTGGTTTGCGCCGCGATCCGGCCGTGCACCACGGCGCCGATCGACGTGCACCTGATGGTCAAGCCGGTCGATCGCATCATCCCCGATTTTGCCAAGGCCGGGGCGAATATCATCACCTTTCATCCGGAAGCTTCCGAACATGTCGATCGCAGCCTGGCGCTGATCCGCGATGCCGGCTGCCAGGGCGGCCTGGTCTTCAATCCGGCGACGCCGCTCGACTATATGGACTACGTCCTCGACAAGATCGACGTGATCCTGCTGATGAGCGTCAACCCCGGTTTCGGCGGCCAGAAATTCATCCCCGGCACGCTGGCCAAGGCGAGACAGGCGCGGGCCAAGCTGGATGCCTACGAACGCGAAACCGGCCGGCGCATCCGCCTCGAAATTGACGGTGGCGTGAACACCGCCAACATCGCCGAGATCGCCCGCGCCGGCGTCGATGCCTTCGTCGCCGGTTCGGCGGTTTACGGCGCCGGCCAGGACAGCGATCCGCACCGCTACGACTCGATCATCGGCGCCCTGCGCGGCGAACTGGCCAAGGTCTGAAAATGCATTTCCAGTCAGTCACCTTCGATCTCGACGGCACGCTACTCGACACCATCGCCGATCTGGCCGAGGGCTGCCGGCGGATGCTCGAGGAAATCGGCGCCCCGCCGCGCACGCCGGCTGAAGTGCATGGTTTTGTCGGCAAGGGCATGGCGGTGCTTGTTGAACGCTGCCTGACCCACGCACAGCCGCCGAGCGACGTTCAGCTGCAGGCCGCCATCGAGTCGTTCAAGCGTCACTATGCTGCGGTCAACGGCCGCTTTGCCCAGATTTACCCCGGGGTCATCGAAGGCCTCGATGCCTGGAAGGCCAGCGGCCTGAAGATGGGCGTCGTCACCAACAAGCCCGGGATGTTCACCGAGGCGTTGCTGGAACGCATGGGGATCGCCGACTATTTCGATGTGGTCGTTTCCGGCGACACGACGGCGCACAAGAAGCCGCACCCGGAACCGATCCTCCACGCCTGCCGCCTGTTCGAGGTGCGACCGGACCGTAATCTGCACGTCGGCGACTCGGAAAACGACATCCAGGCCGCCCGCGCCGCCGGTTCGCCGGCCTTCTGCGTGCCCTACGGCTACAACGAGGGCAAGCCGGTGGACAGTGCCGATTGCGATGCGCTAGTATCCGATCTGCTTGTCGCCTACCGGCAAGCGCTTACTTTCAAAGACCTCCCGAACAAATGACCCCTCTGCGACTCTGGCACGAATGGCACGGTTGGCGTCTCTGGCGCCGCTGATTCCCTTTCGCGCGCCCGTCCGGCGCCCCGCACCAGATCGCAGCACCCTGTCATTTCCGAGGCTTCCCCATGACTGAAACCGAATTCAACGCGCTTGCCGCGCAAGGCTACAACCGTATTCCCGTCACGCTGGAAACGTTTGCCGACCTCGACACGCCGCTCTCCATCTACCTCAAGCTGGCCAACGGCCCGTTCACCTACCTGCTCGAATCGGTGCAGGGCGGCGAGCGCTTCGGCCGCTACTCGATCATCGGCCTCGGCGCCCAGACCCGCGTCGTGGTCAATGGCCGGCAGGTGCTGGTCCTTTCCGGCCATCGTGTCGCCGAACGCCGCGACGACATCAACCCGCTCGATTTCATCGACGAGTTCATGGCCCGCTTCAAGGCGCCGCCGAGTTCCGGCCTGCCGCGCTTCTGCGGCGGCCTGGTCGGCTGCTTCGGCTACGACACCATCCGCTACGTCGAAACCAAACTGGCCGCTGCGCACAAGCCGGACGAAATCGGCACGCCGGACATCGGTCTGCTGCTCTCCGAGGAAATCGCCGTTGTCGACAACCTGTCCGGCAAGCTGACCCTGGTCGTCTTTGCCGAACCGGGCTTTCCCGGCGCCTACCAGAAAGCGCGCTCGCGCCTCAAGGAGCTGCTCGCCAAACTGCGCACCCCGGTGACCATCCCGGCCGAACAGCCGGTACAGTCCGCGCCGGCGGTCTCGAATTTCGGCGAAGAGGCCTTCAAGCAGGCGGTGCTCAAGGCCAAGGACTACATCACCGAAGGCGACATCATGCAGGTCGTCCTCTCGCAACGGATGACCAAGCCCTTTGCGGCCAGCCCGCTGGCGCTCTACCGCACGTTGCGCAGCCTGAACCCGTCGCCCTACATGTTCTACTTCGATTTCGAGGACTACCATGTCGTCGGCGCTTCGCCGGAGATCTTGGTCCGCCTCGAAGGCGACGTCGTCACCGTGCGGCCGATTGCCGGCACCCGCAAGCGCGGCGCGACGCCGGAAGAGGATGCCGCGCTGGCCGCCGAACTGCTGGCCGACGAGAAGGAGCGCGCCGAGCATACGCAACTGCTCGACCTTGGCCGCAACGACTGCGGCCGCGTTGCCCAGGTGGGCTCGGTCAAGCTGACCGAGAACATGATCGTCGAGCGCTACTCGCACGTGATGCACATCGTGTCAAATGTCGACGGCAAGCTGCAGGCCGGCCTCGATGCGCTCGACGTGCTGCGCGCCACCTTCCCGGCCGGCACCGTCTCCGGGGCGCCGAAGATCCGCGCCATGGAAATCATCGACGAACTGGAGCCGATCAAGCGCGGCATCTACGCCGGCGCTGTCGGCTACCTCGGCTTCAATGGCGACATGGACCTGGCGATCGCCATCCGCACCGCCGTGGTCAAGGACAAGAAGCTGCACGTCCAGGCCGGGGCCGGCATCGTCGCCGATTCCGATCCGCAGTCGGAATGGGAAGAAACCCGCAACAAGGCCCGCGCCGTGCTGCGCGCCGCCGAACTGGCCGAACAGGGGCTGGATACGCGGCTCGACTGAGCTTCGTTTCGGCCAGCCCAGGGAAACCGCCGGAAATGGCGGTTTTTTTTCGTCGACCGTAGGCATTGGTCGCGCTGAACTTGATGGCGCCCCGGCTGTCGGATTTCCGATGGTCATCATTACCGGATGTCGGATTCCCGATGCCCCGGCCCGTCGCGCATGGAAAAATAGTCGATAAATCAGGCCCCTGGGCTTTTGTGCTCGACAGGTTTTTCTGGCACGCTAGCTGCGTAGGAGATGTCCACGGAGCCGGGTCACGGCTTCCTTCAAAATAAAGGAGACAACATGAACCGCTTTGCCATTGCCGCCGCACTCGCCACTGCCCTCGGCGCTGCCGCCGCTTTGCCGGCCCAGGCCCAGGAATCCGCCACCCTGAAGAAGATCAAGGACACCGGCAGCATCACGCTGGGCCATCGCGAATCGTCGATTCCGTTCTCGTATTACGACGACAAGCAACAGGTCATCGGCTACTCGCATGAACTGATGCTCAAGGTCGTCGACGGCATCAAGCACGACCTGAAGCTGGCCAAGATCGACATCCGCCTGATGCCGGTCACCTCGGCCAATCGCATCACGCTGATCCAGAACGGCACGGTCGACATCGAATGCGGCTCGACCACCAACAATCTCGAACGCCAGAAGCAGGTTGGCTTCTCGACCACGATCTTCGTCATCGGCACCCGCCTGATGACCCGGAAGGATTCCGGCATCAAGGACTTCCCGGATCTCGCCGGCAAGAACGTGGTGACCACCGCCGGCACCACCTCCGAGCGCCTGCTGCGCAAGATGAACGAAGACAAGAAGATGGGCATGAACGTCATCTCCGCCAAGGATCACGGCGAAGCCTTCCTGACCCTGGAAACCGGCCGCGCCGTCGCCTTCATGATGGACGACGCGCTGCTCTACGGCGAAATGGCCAAGGCCAGGAAGCCGGCCGACTGGATCGTCACCGGCACCGCCCAGTCCAAGGAAGCCTATGGCTGCATGCTGCGCAAGGACGACCCCGGCTTCAAGAAGGTGGTCGATGCGGCGCTGACCAAGGCGCTGACCTCCGGCGAGGCCGAGAAGATCTACACCAAGTGGTTCCTCAACCCGATTCCGCCCAAGGGACTGAACCTCAACATGCCGCTGTCCGATGACATGAAGGCCGCCTTCAAGGCCCCGAACGACAAGGCTTTCGAATAAGGCGGCCGGCCGTTCCCTGACCCCTCTGCCGCGGGCGGGAGAGGGGCAACGAAAATATCCTTGAGGAGACCGTCATGGGTTATCAATGGAACTGGGGCGTCTTCCTGCAGCCGAGCGCGAGCGGCGACGACACCTATCTGGGCTGGATGTTCGCCGGCTTCAAGATGACCATCGGCCTGTCGCTGAGCGCCTGGCTGATCGCGCTGCTGCTCGGCGCCCTGATCGGCGTCCTGCGCACGGTGCCGAACAAGGTGCTGGCCGGCATCGCTACTGCCTGGGTCGAGCTGTTCCGCAACGTGCCGCTGCTCGTCCAGCTGTTCATCTGGTACTTCGTGCTGCCGGAGCTGTTGCCGGCCAGTATCGGCAACGCCTACAAGCAATCCAATCCGGTGCTGCAACAGTTTCTCGCCTCGATGGTCTGCCTCGGCCTGTTCACCAGCGCCCGGGTCGCCGAGCAGGTGCGGGCCGGCATCAACTCGCTGGCCCGGGGGCAGAAGAACGCCGGTCTGGCGCTCGGCCTGACCCTGCCGCAGACCTACCGCTTCGTGCTGTTGCCGATGGCTTTTCGCCTGATCGTGCCGCCGCTGACCTCGGAATTCCTCAACATCTTCAAGAATTCCGCCGTCTGCTCGACCATCGGCCTCCTCGAACTGGCCGCCCAGGGCCGCCAGCTGGTCGATTACACGGCGCAACCCTATGAGTCCTTCATCGCCGTGACCCTCTCCTACATCATCATCAACGTCACCGTGATGACCCTGATGCACCGCTTCGAGAAGCGCATCGCCGTCCCCGGCTACATCGGAGGCAAATCATGACTTACGAATTCGACTGGTCCTCCATTCCCGGCGCCTTGCCCTTCCTCTGGGACGGCATGAAGATTTCGCTGGTCATCACTGCCCAGGCGGTGCTCATCGGCATCGTCTGGGGCACCCTGCTGGCCATCATGCGCCTGTCCTCGGTCAAGCCGCTGTCGTGGTTCGCCGCCGGCTACGTCAACCTGTTCCGCGCCGTGCCGCTGGTCATGGTGCTGCTCTGGTTCTTCCTGATCGTGCCGCGCTTCATCGAGACGCTGCTCGACTTCCCGCCGGGCACCGACCTGCGCCTCAGTTCGGCGATGATGGGCTTCGCGTTGTTCGAAGCGGCCTATTACTCGGAAATCATCCGGGCCGGTATCCAGAGCGTGCCGAAGGGCCAGGTCGCCGCCGCCTCGGCGCTCGGCATGACCTACGCCCAGGCCATGCGCCTGGTCGTGCTGCCGCAGGCCTTCCGCAACATGGTGCCGCTGCTGCTGACCCAGGCCATCATCCTCTTCCAGGACACCTCGCTGGTCTACGTCTCGGCGCTGGCCGACTTCTTCGGCGCCGCCTACAAGGTCGGCGACCGCGACGGCCGGCTGGTCGAGCTGCTGCTCTTCGCCGGTGCCGTCTATTTCGTCATCTGCTTTTCCGCTTCGCAGATCGTCAAGCGCCTGCAAAAAAAATACACCCCGGCCTGAGCGCCGGCCAAGGAGACATCCCATGATCAAGATCAGCAATGTCAGCAAGCATTACGGCAGTTTCCAGGTGCTCAAGGAGTGCACCACCTCGGTCGCCAAGGGCGAAGTCATCGTCGTCTGCGGGCCTTCCGGCTCCGGCAAGTCGACGCTGATCAAGTGCGTCAATGGCCTGGAACCCTTCCAGTCGGGTGAAATCATCGTCGACGGCACCTCGGTCGGCGACCCGAAGACCAACCTGTCCAAGCTGCGCGCCCGCGTCGGCATGGTTTTCCAGAATTTCGAGCTGTTCCCGCACATGAGCATCACCCAGAACCTGGCCATCGCCCAGGTCAAGGTGCTCGGCCGCAGCCAGGAGGAGGCGATGGACAAGGGCCTCAAGCTGCTCGACCGGGTCGGCCTCAAGGCGCAGGCCGCCAAGTTTCCCGGCCAGTTGTCCGGCGGCCAGCAGCAGCGCGTGGCGATCGCCCGGGCGCTGGCCATGGACCCGATCTGCATGCTGTTCGACGAGCCGACTTCGGCCCTCGACCCGGAAATGGTCAACGAGGTGCTCGACGTGATGACCGAACTGGCCCACGAAGGCATGACCATGATGTGCGTGACGCACGAAATGGGCTTTGCCAAGCGCGTCGCCGACCGGGTGATCTTCATGGACCAGGGGGCCATCGTCGAGGATGACAGCAAGGAGACCTTCTTCGCCAATCCGCGCTCGCAGCGGGCACAGAATTTCCTGGCCAAGATCCTCCACCACTGAGCAAGCCAGAGTCGAATCGAGCATGGTAGATAGTCTGAACCGGCTGGCGATCAGCTTTTTCCTCGGTGGCCTGGTCAGCCTGCTGACGATCACCAATCCGCTGTCGAAGATTCCGGTCTTCCTTTCCCTGGCGGCGGATCTGGAGGTCGGCGCAACCTCGCGGGAAGCGCGGCGGGCCTGTTTTTACGGTTTTTTGCTGTTGACCGTAGGCCTGTTTGCCGGCGTCTTCATCCTTGAGGCCTTCGGCATTTCCTTCGGCGCCCTGCGCATCGCCGGCGGCCTGACCGTGGCGCTGATCGGCTACCGCATGCTGTTCGGCAGCAGCGACGCGGCGCCGGCCGGCGGCAATGGCAGTTTTGCTTTTTTCCCGCTGGCCATGCCCGGCATCGCCGGGCCGGGCGCGCTGGCAACGGTGATCGGCATTTCCTCGGAGATCGCCGAACTCTCCGATGGTATGCGGCGCCTGGCCGCCTACGCCGCGACCGTGGCCAGCATTGCCATTACCTGCCTGCTGATCTGGCTGGTGCTGCATTCGGCGCGCTGGGTGTCGCGCCGCCTCGGGGCCGAGGGCATCAATGTCGTCGCCCGGCTGACCGGCTTCCTGCTGGTCTGCATCGGTGTCCAGTTCGTCGGCTCGGGCATCCGCAGCTTCATGGCCGGCATCTGAGCCGCCGCATGAGCGAACCCCGCCCGTCCCCGCCGATCTCCCTGCCCAAGCCGCACCATGCGCTGGTGCTGGGGGCCATGCTGGCGCTGATCCTGGTCACCGCGCTGCTCGCCTACCGGATTTCCCAGCGGCACGGCTTCGACCAGATGCGCGACGAGGCCAGCCACCAGCTCGACGTCCTGGCTGCCGCCATCGACAGCGAGGTAACGCGGCATGCCGCCATCCCCAGCGCCGTCGAGCTGAACCCCGACGTGTTGGCCCTGCTGCGCAACCCGGGCGAGCGCCAGGACATCCTGCAGGCCTCGGCCAACCACTTTTTGCAGAAACTCAACGACCACCTCGGCGGGCCGGCCATTTTCGTGGTCGACACCACCGGCCGGGTGGTCGCGTCCAGCGACTGGATCTTCTCCAAGAACCTGCTCGGCGCCGATCTTTCCTACATGCCGCTGATCCGCGGCGCCATCGCCGGCACGCCGGGGCGCTACTACGCCGTGGATGACGTGCGCAAGGAAGCGGGCTATTTCTTCGCGCTGCCGATCCGCGACGAGGAGCAGGACTGGAAGGTGATCGGCGTCGCCGTCGTGAAATCCAGCCTGCACGAACTGGAGCGGCGCTGGCTGGCGCAGGAGGCGCCAGCCCTGATCGTCGACGCCAACGGCATCGTGCTGCTCGCCTCGCTGCCCGAATGGCGCTACGCCACGCTGCAGCCGCAAGATCCGGCCGTGCTGGCGCGCATCAGCGAAGAACAGTTCGCCGGTCAGCCGCTCGGTGTCGCTTCGCTCGACATCGCCATCGACGCCGCACAGGAAGGCACGGTGGTCCGCCTGTCGCGCCAGCTGAAGCCCGACCCCGGGCCGCTGCAGGGCGCCCGCTCCTACCTCGCGCTGAGCCGTCATCTGCCGGGCACGGCCTGGCGCATCGTCGTCTTTTCCGACCTGCGCCCGGTCACCGTGCAGGCCTCGACCCATGCCGCACTGGCTGCTGCCGCCGTCGGCTGCTTCCTGCTCTGGCTGCTCTTCCTCAGCCAGCGCCGGCGCCTGGCGCGCGGTCGCGAGGAGGCGCGCGCCATGCTCGAACGGGCCAACCATGAACTGGAGCGCAATGTCGCGGCGCGCACCGCCGATCTTTCGGAGGCGGTCGCCGGCCTGCAGCGCGAAGTTGCCGAACGCCAGCGCGCCGAACAGACCCTGCGCGCCGCCCAGGACGAGCTGGTGCAGGCCGCCAAGCTGGCCGTACTTGGCCAGATGGCGACCGGCATCACGCACGAACTGTCACAGCCGCTCGGCGCCATCCGCACCCTGTCGGCCAATGCCGTCGAATTCATGCACCGCGGCGACCTCGCCACGGCCGAGAAGAACCTCGGCATCGTCGGCCAGCTGGCTGAGCAGGCCGGCGGCATCATCACGCCGCTGAAGACCTTTGCCCGCAAGTCGCCGGCCGTCTCGGCGGCGGTCGATGTGGCCCAGGCGGTCGATGCCGCGCTGTTCCTGTTCGACCAGCGGCTGAAAAAGCAGAACGTCACGGTCGACCGGAAAATCGGGGCAAATTCGTGGATCGCCTGGTGCGACCAGAATCGCCTGCAGCAGGTGCTGGTCAACCTGATCGGCAATGCCATCGACGCCATGGCCGACCAGCCGGAACGCCGCCTGAGCTTCTCCGCCGAGCGCGCCAGTTCTGGCCAGGTGGCGCTGGCCGTCTGCGACAGCGGTGTCGGTTTTACCGATGAAGCGCTGGAACACCTGTTCGAACCCTTCTTCACCACCAAGCAGCCGGGCGAAGGCCTCGGTCTCGGCCTGACCATTTCCCGCGACATCCTGCGCGATTTCGGCGGCGACCTGCTGGCCGGGCCGGCTCCGGGCGGCGGCGCCCGTTTCGTCATCCTGCTGCCGGCGGTGCCGCCGGCCACCTCCGCTCCCGAAAAGGCCATCTCATGAAGCCCCAACTTTCCGTCCTGCTCGTCGAAGATGATCCGCATGTCCGCCTCGGCTGCGAACAGGCCATGCAACTGGCCGGCATCGCGGTCGACGCCGTGGCCTCGGCCGAGGAGGCGCAACGCCGCCTGGCGGCCGGCTATCCCGGCATCGTCGTCACCGACATGCGGCTGCCCGGCAGCGACGGCATGGCCCTGCTGCGCTGGGTCGTCCAGCTTGACGCCGACTTGCCGGTGATCATCATCACCGGCCACGGTGACGTGACGCTGGCCGTCGAGGCGATGCGCAGCGGCGCCTACGATTTCATGCAGAAGCCCTTCTCGACCGGCGATCTGGTCGATGTCGTGCGCCGGGCGCTGGAAAAGCGCGAACTCGTCCTCGAAGTCGAGGCGTTGCGCCGCCGGCTCGACCACCGCGACGATCTCGAAGCCCGCCTGATCGGCCGCTCGCCGCAGATGGCCCGGGTCCGCCAGCGGATCCTCGATGTCGCCGGTGCGGCGGTCGACGTGCTGATCTTCGGCGAAACCGGCACCGGCAAAGAGATGGTCGCCCGCTGCCTGCACGATCTGGCGCACCCCGGCCAGGAGAATTACGTCGCCCTCAATTGCGGCGGCATGTCCGACAACCTGCTCGACAGCGAACTCTTCGGCCACGAGCCGGGCGCCTTCACCGGCGCCCAGAAGCGGCGCATCGGCAAGATCGAATACGCCAGCGGCGGCACGCTCTTCCTCGACGAAGTCGAGTCGATGCCGATGACCATGCAGATCAAGCTGCTGCGCGTGCTGCAGGAACGGGTCATCGAGCGGCTCGGCTCGAATCAGCAGATTCCGGTCTCCTGCCGCGTCATCGCAGCCAGCAAGGAAGATCTCAAGGCCTTGTCCGAGCAGGGCAAATTCCGCGCCGACCTCTATTACCGGCTGAATGTCGTACGCATCGAACTGCCGCCACTGCGCGAACGGCGCGAGGACATTCCGGCCCTCTACGACGAATTCCTGCTCCAGGCCGCCAAACGCTACAACCGGCCGCCGCCAACGCTGACTCCGGAATACCTGCGCCGCTTGATGGCCCAGGACTGGCCGGGCAACATCCGCGAACTGCGCAACGCCGCCGACTGCCACGCCCTCGGCATCGGCCTCGATGCCGTCGGCGCCGGGGCAACGAACCCGTCGCAGTCGCTGACCGAAGCGGTCGACAACTACGAACGCCTGCTGATCACCAAGGAATTCACCCTGCAGGAAGGCAATATCGCGCGTACCAGCGAGGCGCTGAAGGTGGCGCGGACGACGCTGTACGACAAGCTGAAGAAGTACGGGCTGATCTGATCGGCATCGTCAGGGGGCAACCCCGCTGCTATGTCGAGATCCACAGGGATAACGGTGCGCAGTGTTCGCCGTGGTTTTACGTTTTACCAAATAAATCCGGTCGACCGTAGCATTCCGGCTTGGCGCTGGCCGCGAAGCGTCCAAAAAATCACACTGATTTCTTGAGCTGTCGGTTGACCCGGCCCCGCCACTAGCGGCCGATGCAGAGGGGACGGGCGGGCTTGAACGGAATTTTGACCAGGTTCTTCGTTGCGCAACGATCACTTGTGCCACTTATGGAACTTTATCTGGCAAAAATGATCATAATTGCCCGGGCTATTTCGTACATTCTTCAACCTCACCAAAGAAAGACAAGAATGACTATTTCTAAGCGGCTTTATTTCATGATCGCGCTCGCCATTTTGGGCTTGGGTGGGATGGGCGGTATCGGGCTATATCAGCTTGGTCATGTTTTCGAAGCCGCTAACTATGGCAACGAAAATTCTGTACCCAGTTTGATTGTGCTTAATCGGGCAATGAAGGCATTTGGACAGGAACGGGTGCGTGCGTACCGCCACGTGCTTAGCACCGACCTGGCAACAAAGACAGAAATTGAAGCCGCAATTGCGGTGGCTCAGAGGGACGTCAAAGCTGCCTTTGACGCCTACGAGTCACTGGTGTCGGACGACGAGGATCGCAAGCTACTGGCTGTCGAGCGGCAGGAGGTTGCCGAATATGCGGCCGCACTGACCGAGGTGATCGATTATTCGCGAAAAAACCAGACTGAACAGGCGCGCCAAATGCTGATAAAACTGGCGACTGCAGCGGAAACGGTCAATCAGGCAATCACCAGCCATTTCGAGTACAACGAGAAACTCGGTAAAGAAAAAGCGCTCGAAGCCGTGGCGGCACGCAACAATGCCAATAGGCTGCTGCTCGCCATTATCGTCCTTACTTCGCTGGCTACACTGATCGTTGGCATTAATATCGTCCGTGGCATCAAGGGGCCGCTGAACCTTCTTATCGCCAACCTGAATGCAATCGCTAACGGTGATCTTAGTGTTCGGGTCGCGACGGAGGGCAGCGACGAAATAGCCGATTTACGGCGTGCGACAGCAACGACTTTGGCCAGCTTGCGCGATACCCTCGGCACTGTCGTGGCCGAGGCCGATACAGTTGTTGCCTCCGCCAGCCAACTTTCTGCCGCGGCACAGCAAATGGCTGCCAGCAGTGAGCATCAATCGCAATCGACGTCTTCCGCCGCCGCCGCTGTCGAGGAACTGACCGTCAGCATCGATCACGTCGGAAACAATGCCGACGATGCCAGCCTGCGCGCCCATGAAACCGGCCGCCAGGCCGTTAGCAGCGGCGACGAGGTACAAGCTGCCTCGCGACAAATTACCGAGGTCTCGACGCGGGTCGAAGCCAGTGCGCGCCAGATTCACACCCTTTCTGAACAGCTAGATCAGATCAGCAACGTCACCACGGTGATTCGGGAAGTGGCCGACCAGACCAATCTGCTCGCGCTGAACGCGGCTATCGAAGCCGCTCGGGCTGGTGAGCAGGGGCGCGGTTTCGCCGTCGTTGCGGATGAAGTTCGTAAACTGGCCGAACGTACCACGCTCGCCGTACAGGAAATATCCGCCATGATTTCTGGTATTCAGACCGAGGCCGGGCAAGCTGTGAAAAGCATGCAAAGCAGCCAGGAAGTGGTCGGGGGCGTTGTTGAATCGGCTGGTCGTGCCAGCGAATCGATGCAGGGCATCGTAACCGCCACTGAAACGGTGCTGGGTTCCATTAACAGCATTTCCGAAGCCCTGCGCGAACAGCGCGCAGCATCCAGTGAAATGGCTCGCAACGTCGAATCTATCGCCCAAATGTCTGAAGAAAACTCCAGCACAGCCGCTTCGGTTGCGCAGACTGCCCAGCAACTGGTGTCCGTCTCAGGCAATCTGAAGAGGAGTGTCAGCCGCTTCCGGCTCTAGGGAGCCAGACCGTCGCCGGCATGGCCTGGCGGTTGCGGGGCGGCGGACTGAATGCCTTTTTCTATCGATGAAACTTGTTGGGTTAAGACAATGATTGCCCCCTGTCAGGTAAGGGGCTGGAGAGCCAGCGTCGAGACCCCCGGGCATGGTTGGGGTTGCCATGAGTCCCTGACGTTCGCCACTAATGGGCGGTTTTTCGATCCATACTAAGCCAAAATAAAAGGGGGTAGCCAATCACTCGGGTGAGTTCGGTTCCCTCTTTAGTCTTAGTGGGCCTCGTATTACGTATGGAATAGGTTGATCTTGTTCTCGAATTGACTTTTCTCAAAGTTAGACAACCGGGCCGGCCTCAAAGTTCCGCACCTCCAACCTTATTCGAGTAAATCAACGATGAAGCTTAGCAAGTTTATGAGTATCGCCCTCCTGTTGGGGGCCGTGCAACACGCTTATGCCACCGAGGCCGTCAAGGGTCAGGAAGAAGCCATTCTGACCGACGCTCCGAACGTCCCCCCTGCCATTACGCGCACCCACGCCACCAAGGTGATCGTAAATCTCGAGGTCAGAGAGGCGAAGATGCGGATGGCTGATGGCGTCGAGTATTCTTTCTGGACGTACGGCGGCAAGGTTCCTGGGAAGTTCATCCGGGTTCGCGAGGGTGACGAAGTCGAATTTCACCTGAACAACCACCCCTCCTCGAAGGTGCCGCATAACATCGACTTGCATGCGGTCACGGGGCAAGGCGGTGGTGCCGGTGCTTCCTTTACTGCGCCCGGCCATTCCTCAGTATTTTCGTTCAAGGCCACCAACCCTGGCATTTTCGTGTACCACTGCGCCACCGCGCCCGTGGCCATGCATATTGCCAATGGCATGTACGGCATGATTCTGGTCGAACCCAAGGAAGGCTTGCCGAAGGTCGACAAGGAATTCTACGTGATGCAGGGCGATTTCTACACCAAAGGCAAGACTGGTGAGCCCGGGCTGCAGCCGTTCGACATGGAAAAAGCTGTCGACGAACGTCCTACGTATGTTCTCTTTAACGGCTCTGTGGGGGCGATTGCGGGTGACAATGCACTCAAGGCCAAAGTCGGCGAGACCGTCCGCGTCTATTTCGGTGTCGGCGGCCCCAATCTGACGTCCAGCTTCCACGTCATTGGTGAGATTTTCGACAGGGTCTATACGGAAGGCGGCACCAAAGTCGTGAATGAAAACGTCCAGACCACCGTTGTTCCGCCGGGCGGCGCAACCATGGTCGAGTTCAAGCTGGACACGCCGGCCACCTACGTCCTGGTCGATCATGCGCTGACCCGTGCCTTCAACAAGGGCGCACTGGGCATGCTGAAGGTGGATGGCCCGGAAAACAAGGCGGTCTATTCCGGCAAACAGAACGACGCTGTCTATCAGCCTGAGGGATCCGGCATCCAGACCACGGGTGAAGCTCCTGCGGCCGTTCTCGCCAAGACTACTGAAGATCGCATCAAGTTTGGCGAACGGATCTTCACCAATAACTGCCTGGCCTGCCACCAAGCGACCGGCGAGGGCATCAACGGCGCCTTCCCGCCGCTGGCTAAATCCGACTACCTGAACGCAGACAAGAAGCGTGCTATTGAAACCGTCGTGCATGGACGCGAAGGCGCAATTGTCGTCAATGGTGCGAAGTTCAACGCTGTCATGCCGGCGCAAAGGCTCAACGACGAGGATATTGCCAACGTGCTGACCTATGTCTACAACTCGTGGGGCAATTCGAAGAAGGTCGTGACGCCGGATGAAGTCAAAGCCGCTCGTGCGGTCAAGCCTGCGGCCGCCGCCAAGGGAGCCGGTGACGAGCACTAAGCTCCGACCCTGGGGAAGACGCAAAAAACCAATGAACAGCAGAAGGGCTAACTCGTGAAAATCATTTCGGCTCTCCTGCTGCTCTTGGCTAACTCAGTTGTCTTCGCAGACCAGATCGAAATCGAAGGAGGGGGGTTCACCCCCCTTTATGGCTCCGCCAAAAAACCGGTTGTAGTCGATGCCTTTGCAATGGACATTACACCGGTCACGAATGCGGAATTCCTTAAATTTGTGACAGCCCATCCCGAATGGCGCAAAAACTCGGTCAGCCCGCTTTTTGCGGAAACCGAATATCTCCGTCACTGGCAATCACCGACCGAACTCGGGCCTGACGCCCTTCCCGATGGACCGGTGGTCAATGTCTCCTGGTTTGCCGCCAAATCCTATTGTGCGGCGAAGGATATGCGATTGCCGACGGTCAACGAATGGGAATACGTTGCGTCCCGTCCGATTCCAGGCGCCGATGTGCGCAAGGTGATTCTCGAATGGTATTCCGTGCTGACGCCGGACATCCTGCCCTCGGTTTATTCTGGATTCAAGAATGCCAGCGGCGTCGTAAGTATGCACGGCCTGATCTGGGAATGGACGCTGGATTTCAATTCGGCCATGGTTACGGGCGAATCCAGAGCCGACGGATCACTCGACAAGTCTTTGTTTTGCGGCGCAGGCGCTGCCAATGCCGCGGACAGTTCTGATTACGCAGCGTTTCTGCGTTTTGGTTTCCGCAGCAGCTTGAAAGCAAAATACACGGTGAATAACCTGGGCTTTCGCTGCGTCAAATAAATAAGCGAGTTTGAAAATGCTGAAAATATTCTTTTTCCTGTTGCTGCAGACCTCTCTTTGCCTGGCCGGAACCGATACAAATACTTTGCCTGCCGATTCCATTTATCAGGTGAAATCGAGCTGGGTTGATCAATCCGGCAAAAAGATTGAACTGGCCTCCTTGGCCGGCAAGCCGGTGGTCATTTCAATGATTTACCTGTCCTGCACGTTCTCCTGCCCGACGACCGTGCTGCATATGAAGGAACTGCAAAAGCTGTTACCCGAATCTCTGCGGCATGAAGTCCAGTTTGTCCTGGTCAGCTTTGATGGCGAGCACGACACGCCGGCAGTCATGAAAGAGTATGCAGAAAAGCAGCAGCTGGCTTTTCCGGAATGGCGCTTCATAACCACAAAAAATGAAGCGGATGTCCGCGAACTGGCTTCGTTGATCGATTTTAAATATAAGAAGCTAGGCGACGGTGATTTTGAACATTCTTTTGGCATCGTCGCCCTCGACGCAGCGGGCAGGGTGCTTGGCAGCACCATTGGCGCGACCATGAAAGAACAGGATCTCGTCCCGCTGTTCAAAAAGAACTAAAGAGACATTGGGCGGCTGGTTTGGCGTCGGAGCGTGCCCAATGACCCGGCGCGGCGAAACCCGCCCGGGTTTTGCCGCGCCGGGTTTCCGGCTTAGAACCAGTACTGATAGCCCAGCGCCAGTCCGAAGGCGTCGTCGCCGGGGTTGATCACATAGTTGCCGGCCGAACTTGTTCCCATCGGGACCAGTGCCGAGCCGGCGCTGTTCTTGTGGCCGGAGAGAATGCCGTAGATCCGCGACTGGGCGCCGATGCTTTCCAGCCAGCCGATGGTCGCGACGCGGCCCTTGTCGCTTGGCGTCGCATCCTGGGTGCGGCCTTCGGCATAGGAAAGCAGCAACTGGCCGGTGGCGGTCGCCGCTGTCTGGCTGCCGATCATCCATTCGCGCCGGGTTTTGCTGCTGCCGCTATCCGGGTCGTTCTCGACGTGGCTGAAGCCGGCCATCAGCTTGGTTCCCTTCAACTGGTAGCTGGCGCCGACGAAGGCCTGCCGGACGACGGCGGTCGACGAAGTGACGTGATCGTCGTTCTGATAGGCGAGGCCGAGGCCGAACGGTCCATTTTCGTAATTGACGGAGAGCGCCGCGACCTCGTGGTCCTTGCCGGTCTCGCCGCCCAGCGCCAACATCAGGTTGGCGCTCAGGCCAGCGAACTTCGGCGTCGCGTAGACGATGGAACTGTCAAAGCGGGTGCTGCCGGTGCTGACGTTGCCGTCGGTGGTCGGCGAGCCGTAACCCTGCTCGAAGGGGTCGAAGCTGATCACGGCATTGTACAGCGGCGAATACTGGCGGCCGGCCGTCAGGCGGCCATAGGGCCCTTCGATACCGGCGTAGGCCTGGCGCCCGAAGAAGCGGCCGCCTTGGGCCAGCGTCCCCTTGTTGGCGAAGAAACCAGCTTCCAGCTGGAAGATGGCCCGCGTGCTTTCGTTGATGTCGGCCCCGCCCTTGACGCCTAGGCGGCTACCGTTGAGGCCGCCGGATTCGAGGGCCAGGCGGTCGCCCTGGCTGCCGCCGCCGTTGTATTCGGCGAACAGGTCGAGCTTGCCATAGAGGGTGACATTCGCATTGGCCCCGAGTGACCCGGCCGACAGCACCGGCGCTGTTGCCGTTGCAGACGGGCGGGGGGCTGCCTTTTGCTGGGCTTCGAGCTGAGCCAGGCGGTCCTGGAGTTGTTGCATGGTTTGCTTCAGATCGTCGATTTCACCAGCCTGGGAGAGTGCCGGAATAAACGTGGCGGCGATCGTGGCGGCCATGGCGATAATGTTTTTCTTCATGAAGATTCCGTTTTTGAGGAATGAGCGTCCCCGTTGCCGCATCTTTCGCTGCGGCAATGAGGCTTGCGGAGCAGTCGGGCCGGCTGCTGGGCCGGCCCGACGCGGCTGCTTAGCGGGGCAGGAGGTCTGGGCGGCGGGCCGCGCTCAGTATTCCCAGAAGATGCGCTGGAGTTCCTTGCTGTCGTGGGTCTTGGTCAGGGCGACCGCGGCCAGGATGCGGGCCTTCTGCGGATTCAGGTCGTGCGCCACGACCCAGTCGTACTGGTCGTCCGGCTGCTCGGCGTTGCGTAGCACGAAGCCGCCGGCATTGACGTGCGAGGAGCGGATGATCTGCACACCCCTGGCGCGCAGTTCACGCAGGGCGGGAACGACGCTGGCGGCCACCGAGCCGTTACCGGTACCGGCGTGGATGATGGCCTGGGCGCCCTTGTCGGCCAGGGCGCGATAGGCGGTGTCGCTGACGTTGCCATAACCGTAGGCAATTTCGACGGCGGGCAGGGTGTCGATGGTTTCGATGTCGAATTCCGAGTTGACCGTATGCTTCTTGGCCGGCAGGCGGAACCAGTAGTTCTTGCCCTCGACGACCATGCCGAGCGGACCCCACGGGCTCTTGAAGGCTTCGGTCTTGATATTGACCATCTTGGACACGTCGCGGCCGCTGTTCAGCTCGTCATTCATGGTTACCAGCACGCCCTTGCCGCGAGCGTCCGGGCTGGCCGCGACGCTGACCGCGTTCGACAGGTTGAGCATGCCGTCGGCCGACATCGCCGTGCCCGGCCGCATCGAACCGACGACCACGATGGGCTTGGCGGTATGGACGACCAGGTTCAGGAAGTAGGCGGTTTCTTCCAGCGTGTCGGTGCCGTGGGTGATCACGATGCCATCGACGTCGGGCTGCTTGACCAGCGCCGCGACGCGCTTGCCTAGCTTGAGCAGATGTGCGTTGGTGAAGCTCTCGGAAGCGATCTGGAAGACCTGCTCACCGCGCACGTCGGCGACATCGGCCAGGGAAGGAATGCCGGCGATCAGCTTGTCGACCGGCACCTTGGCCGCCTGATAGGTGGCGCTCTTGGCACCATCGGCCCCGGCTCCGGCGATGGTGCCGCCGGTGGCCAGGATCACGACATGCGGCTTGTCGGCAAAGGCCGGGGCGGCGAGGAAGCAGGCAGCCACCAGCAGGCAGCGGGAAATGAAGCGGTTCATTGAGTCTCCTTGTCTGTTTTCTGAGAAAACCGGAAATCGGTTTCGCAATGGTTAATCAGCACGTGGCGTGCCAGTGCGCTTGGCGCTGTGCCAATTTTTATGCGATTGATTTCACAGGAGATATTTTTGGTTGTTGCTGACGAATGACGGAAAGACGATGCTTTCCCCGGGGACGGCTATCGGATTGTCGATGCCCCTGGCACAGCCGAACCCGGGGCAACGGGCGATGCACCGCTGTTCCGGCGGTCAGAAGATTTCGATCAGCTGCTTGACGATCAGCACGGCGACGACGCCGAGAAAGGCCTTGCGGACGAAGCCGGCGCCGTGCTTCAGCGCGAGATGGGTGCCGACGTAGGCGCCGGCCAGGTTGCAGGCCGCCATGGTCAGACCGACCGTCCACAGGATGGGGCCGTGGCTGGCGAAGAAGCCGATCGCCGAGACGTTGGTCGCGAAGTTGATGACCTTGGCGCTGGCCGAGGCGCGGACGAAATCGAGGCCGAACA
>CAMLHL010000036.1 GCA_946479855.1 uncultured Pseudomonadota bacterium | reverse complement strand
AGCGCTGCTTGTCAGCTTGACGGGCGCGCTTGCGGGCTTGTGCGCTATTGGCCATATAAGTTCTCTCGAATCGGAAAAACCGAAAAGCGAGGATTATACAGAATCGCATTCATCACGCAAGGCATTTTGCAAGATCATGAACTCACCGGTATTCAACGCAACCACTTGTCGCCCAATCCATACCAACCATGACATTCGCCAAAGCTATCAGAGCGGCTATCAGCCAGAATAATCACAAAAGGAGATTCCAATGAAATTGACACAAAGGGGCTTTACATTCATCGAAATCATGATTGTCGTCGTTATCATCAGCATTCTTGCATCGATTGCGATCCCGTCTTATCAGGATCACATTCGCAAAGGCAAGCGCACTGCGGCAAAAGCAGTGTTGGCTGACTTGGCGAATAGGCAACAGGCTTATCTAATGGACAACCGCAGCTACGCATCAAGTCTAGCAACGCTCGTTTCATCTTTTTCCGCTCCCCCCGATATTGCCAACGACTATACGTTTGCAATCACAGATGTCGCAACTTCCCCACCAAGCTTCACGATAACAGCCACTCCAATATCCACCATGATGCTGGGTGATACGTGCGGCACATCGGGTGCTGTGCCGCTTTCCATCGACCAGATCGGCCAGCGCTTACCGGAAGGCTGCTGGAAATGATCAAAATGCTCCCCCACCAAAAGGGAATGACGCTAATTGAAATTTTGGTTGTGATAGCAATCGTAGCGATACTCGCTGCCATTGCCACCCCAGCTTTTAATGAGTTGATAGCATCGCAGCGTATCCGAAGTGCGGCCTCAGAACTCTACAGCAGCCTTATCCTGGCACGCTCTGAAGCGATTAAGCGAAACAACACCGTCAATCTCACGCCAATTAATCCAGACAACTTTGGCGATGGCTGGGATTTGAAGCTGGCGGGTGGAACAACCAGCATCAATCATCAGGAAGCAATAAAAGGGGTTACAGGAGAACTCAGCGGAACAGGATTTTCCTTTAATGCGCTTGGTCGCCTAACCGGTGGCGACGCAACTGTCACCTTTTCTGCCTCTGGCACTGACAAAACCTGGGTGGTCTACGGGAAGGGGTCAGGGCGGGTTTGCGTTGCCAAGGGAGGTGAATCATGCTGATCCAGCCTGAGGAGCGTACCTTGTCGAATACACCAGAGAGCGGTTTCAGCATGATAGAGGTTCTAGTTACCATTATCGTCGTTGCCATTGGCCTATTGGGTCTTAGTGGTCTTCAGGCCAAGGCCAGCGTCATGGAAATGGAATCCTATCAACGCGCCCAAGCATTGGCGCTTTTAGACGATATAGGCGACCGGATTCTCACCTTTCGGGGTCAAATGACGGGATTGTTGAGCGAAGTTCCTGTTGGATCAAAGCTCTTAGTTGGATCTGGCTCGGCCGACTCAAGCTACAACCCCAGTAGCTCAGCCGATTGCAGTGGCAGTGGCGTATCAAACGAACTTTGCCAATGGGCACTCGCCATCAATGGCGCATCAGAACAAAAAGATAAAGCAAATATCGGCGCATTGATATCCCCAGTCGGCTGCATATTCAGCGTAACGCCGTCAGAAGTCTCCGGTGCAACAACAGCATTGGCTGAATTTTACGTTGCGGTTGCTTGGCAAGGCTTGGTATCCACTGCTGCCCCGACCAACACCTACGCAAACACTTGTGTCACGGCGGGCAGCTACGCGACTGGGAGTGGACGTGTTGTCGTCAAGCGGATTCTAGTACCCAATCTGGTCAACCCTGCGTCGTGATGCCAAAGGCCCCACAACCCATGAAAATTCACACACACTCAGCGATCAGCCCCCAACGTGAACAACGCGGGGTTTCTCTGATTGAAATCATGATTTCCCTCGCCATCGGATTAGTCATCCTGGCAGCAATCACCACAGTATTCGTCGGTAGTAACAGCAGTCGACGCGAGATAGATCGCTCCGCCAACCTGATGGAAAACGGCCGTTATGCGGCAGAATCCCTCAGCGAAGAGTTCAAATTGGCGGGATATTACGGCACGCTCTCGGTTGTCAGCGGAGACACAAACCTCCCCTGCTCCGCACAATTAAGTGAATGGAGCAGTTCCTTGGCGATACATGTTGTTGGTAGCAACCAAGGCAGTTCCTTCAGTTGCCTTACCGATCAAAAGGCAAATACAGATGCCATCTTTATCCAACGCGTCAGCACATGTGCAGTAGGTGATACGGGATGTAGCGCAAAAGACCCGAAACAGGCATATCTACAAGTTTCAGAATGCGGTGATGAATATGCTTTGACCCCATGGGTTCTGGATCTTGGTTCAAAAGACAAGGCCATTTTTGCGCTCAAGAACCTCAAATTGGTTAGCGGCAGCGCGCCAATCTGTGGCGATGCGGGCACAGCCCCGTTACGCCGTTTTTACCGTTCTTTTTATTACGTAAACACTGCCAGCAACCTGATGCGGGCTGATATTTCCCCCGATGGCGCCTTGGACACAACCAGCATCGCCGAAAATATTGACAATATGCAATTAGAGTACGGCTTCGACACCAATGGCGATGGATCTCCAGACAGTTTTTCGACAACGCCACCCACGTCATGGAAGGATGCCATGGGTGTTCGTATATGGATTCTTGCCAAGGCCCCTAGCGCATCACCGGGCGAAGCCAATGACAAGTCGTACCCCATGAGCGACGTTACTGTCACGCCGACCGATGGCATCAAGCGTCATGTCTTCTCAACTTATTCGGCATTCATCAACCCAACCGGCAAGAGATTCAAGTGATGAGGATTCCTCCCAACCAATGGCATAAGCAGCAAGGCATGACCCTGCTGATTGCGATGATCATGCTCATCCTGATCACCTTGCTGGCTCTCTCGGCGATACGCTTGTCCAATAGCAACCTGAAGGTTGTCGCCAATTCACAATATCGAATGGAAGCTACCGCCGCCGCCAATTTTGCGCTGGACGCTGTCGAAAACACACCAACCATCAGCGCAATGGTTGCTGCCCCAAAAAATGTCGATATAGGAGGGGCCACTTATACGGTGACTGTCAGCAAACCCGCTTGCAAACGCTACCGGACGATTCCCAAAAAGGAAATGGTTACCACTTCCGCGACTGGAGTGCCGAGCATTGCAAAAGATGACACTCCCTGTTTTACCGGATCGGATTCCGGCAGCGTCACTTTCGATAATGCCGCGGCGGCGGCTGGCGCCGCAGGAGATTCTCTATGCGCCGGCATCTTATGGGAAATTGAGGCGAAGGCAGCGCCCACAGCAGGCCAATTGGAAACCGGTGCAACCGTCACCCTTCGAGAAGGCATCGAACAGCGGGTAGCAGTGACAGATGCCGTCACCTCTTGCAAATAATACGATTTGGAGTGAACCCATGAAACCGATTGCGCACCGAAAAATAGCCTTGGCTGTCTCATTGTCACTAGCCTCTGCCATCCATCCCTTGTTTGCCGAAGATATCGACCTATACGTTGGCGGCAACAAGAATAACTCAGCTCCCAACGTACTGCTGGTATTGGACAACACGTCGAACTGGTCTGGTGGTACTTGGTACCGGAAACAACACGGATCCACCAACGGCGCAGAGGAAAACTGCGGTACTGACGCGAAATGTCTGCAATACGTTCAAGATATTTTCGGCACAAACGACTCATTAAAACAAGGGCAAGTAGAAGCCGCCGTACTGAAAATCGTACTAAATGAACTGGTTTGCAATACTTCAACACCAATGTCCGTTAACGTGGGGGTTGAAGTCTTTGCGCCGGACAAGGGGGCAAACGGTGACACAAGCGTTTTGCCTGGCTATATCCGCCGAGCAGTACTTCCAATGGAGCCAGGGAATTCGAGTTGTAAAAATCTAATCACAGATTTTGACGCCATCATCAGCAGCATCACAACACCGGCCTACAAGGGGGCAGCAAGCGCTTCCTATGGCGAGTTGCTATTCGAGGCATTCAAATATTTTGGAGGGTTTACTAATCCCAAACATGCTTATGATGATGTTGCCGGGACACCGCAAAATGCCGATCATTTTGGCCCTCACCGCTATTCGGATTACCTAAAAACAAATGGGACCGACCCAGCTAGTGTGGATTCTATGGCCTTCGTTGACCAAGACCCCACAAAGGGAATCTATTTGAGTCCCATCAATGGGGACCATGCCTGCGGAAAAAATTACATTTTCTTTGTCGGCAACGGCTGGCCCAATAAAGACAACGGCACACTCCTCACCAACCTCGATAATTCTAAAACCCCTGATTGCTGTAATGATGCCAGTGGTGCGCGACTAGGCGATGTCTGGACAAAATTCCTGGCAACGACGGACGTCAGCAGTCTCGCAGGGCAGCAACCGGTTTACACCTTTGCCCTTAATGTCTTTCCCCCGGGATCTTCGGAAACAGCAGATCTGAAATCTCAACGAAAATTACTGGAAAACATGGCCATTAATGGTGGAACCGGTGCTGCCGGCTATGCCGAGGTGAACGGCAACATCGCCACGCTGATTGCCAAGGTCAAGGAGTTCTTTACAACCATCAACGCCAAGAATTCCGTGTTTGCCTCCGCCTCATTGCCGGTCAGCGTCAATACCCAGGGCACCTATGTCAATCAGGTCTATATCGGGATGTTCCGGCCAGATGCCGATGGCTACCAACGCTGGAACGGTAACCTTAAGCAATATCGACTCGCTCAAAACTCAACCGGTACGGTTTATTTGGCAGACCAGACTACCGATGCCAATGGATATCCAACCGCCGCGGTTG
The DNA here is from genome assembly GCA_946479855.1 of uncultured Pseudomonadota bacterium. Next base: position 24,752 of record CAMLHL010000036.1, on the reverse strand, counting down.
ATACCAGCAATACTGGCTTTATCAAGCAATGCGCAGCCAGTTATTGGGATGCCGACACCAGCAACTGGAAAGCCACCGGAAAGCCCTATTGGGCACGAGTGCCTTTAACCCAAACTCCGGCAAGCGAGTGCGATACACCACCTTCCGTTGGCACTACCACTACTTTTTCCCGACAATCAGACTGGCCCGATGGCAACACCGTGGAGAAAGGAGGTTCCGGACAGTGGCTTCGCACCCAGGTGTGCGATTCCAGTTCGACTACAACCTACTGTGGCCGCAAGATCAAATCATGTGCGGATACGTCCTGTAGTACTGTCGTCAACTTCAATTCGACCAATATCACCTCGCTCACGCCAAATCTGATTAACTGGGTTGCTGGCGGCAACCTCGGCGATGGCCCGATGACCACATTGGCTGACGGAACGAAAATCTATCAGTTCTACAACGGTCTCACGCAATCCGCTCCTGCCGACGACCTGACCGGTGGCAAGAGCTACACGCGTCCTACCGTGCACGGCGACGTTGTCCACTCACGGCCTGTCACCATTAACTACGGAACGAGCGGAAGCAACGATGTCGTGCTGTTCTATGGAGCAAATGATGGTGTATTGCGGGCGGTTGACGGCAATCGCTCGGGAGGAACGGCGGGGCAAGAAATGTGGGCCTTTGTCGCGCCTGAGTTTTTCGGAAAATTCAACCGCCTCAAGGAAAATGACCCGGTGGTGAAATACGCGAATACCGTCACCAGTGGTGCCACCCCGCGCGACTACTTCTTTGACGGATCGATTGGCGCCTACCAAAAGGTCGAAAACGGAACCAACAAAGCCGTCTGGGTTTTCCCGACCATGCGCCGTGGCGGCCGAATGATTTATGCATTCGATGCAACTAACCGCCCCTTAGGATCAGATGCTACAGCCCCCCAGCTTTCGTGGAAATTCGGCTGTACCAATGATGCCGGAACCACCTGTTACGGCGATTCGACTTCAAAGGCGTCGATAGGCCAGACTTGGTCTGTACCGCGCGCCATTCGGATCAAGGGTGACAGCAATGTCTACGTCGCCTTCGGTGGTGGTTACGATAGCTGTGAAGATGTTGATGATCAGGTCGGCAGTTCTGGGAAATGCGGAATTTCAACCAGGGGGCAAGGTGTTTTCATATTAACCGCAGGCAGCGTTGCTACGGACAGTTCAGGAAACAGCACCTACACTGCCACGACCGGCGCAGGCAAGGTAGCGGCTTATATTGACCTGACGCAATACAAGGACACACTGGGCCAAGCCATTACGGCAGGACGTGTTGTAGCTGACGTAGTTCCGGTCGATGTCGATCTCGATGGTTACACCGACTTGATCTACGTAGTCGACACGCGAGGCAATGTCTGGCGCATCACGACCAGCGACAGCGCCAAGAGTTACACCGGGTACGCGCCGAACCAATGGAGTCTGCATACTGCCCGTCTGGCTTATGTTTCCGACTTCAGCAGCAATGGCAGCGCCCGCAAGCTCATGTCGGCACCGGACGTGGTCAAACTCGGTGGCGTCAATATCCTGCTCTTTGGCTCCGGTGATCGCGAACACCCGTTGGCTTCCTATTCGAAATCGGCCTACGTCTACAATCGCTTCTATGGGATTTATGACGACATGACAGTTTCTGAAATCCCGGGTACGGACTGTGATACGGCTGGCGATAGCACCCTGAAAACTGGCTGTATGCTGGTCAACGTTACTACTCCCAATCTGGATTACACCAGCGCGCTGGCAGGTTCACGTGGTTGGTACTTTGCGCTAACGACGGAACCAAAGGCTGGAGAAGTAATAACCCAGGAACAGGTCGTAACTACGCCCGTCACCGCTGGTGGAACAACTTATTTCAGCACCTTTCAGCCGACAGACCCTTCCGATAAATCAAATGTCTGCAGCAATCTGGGCACGGCCCGCGGCTACACAGTGTCCTTCCTGAATGGCGACATTCCGGCTGGCGAGAGCACACGTGCCACCCCATTCGTCGGTGGTGGCCTTCCCCCATCTCCAGTTGCTGGAGTAGTACAGCTGGATGACGGAAAACTCGTGCCCTTCGTTCTTGGCGGCAAGGGAGGGTCGGCACTTGAGGCCGGAAAGGTCAAGGTAAACATCAATAACGTGCGTAAGCGCATCTATCGCTACCAGGGTATCGATAGCAAATAAATAACCGTCTCCATATCGGTGACATGAAAAAGGCAGGAGAACCTCCTGCCTTTTTTGTTTTACAGACCTAAGCGATGGCTTGGGAGCTGAATGAACTAGTCTATGCAAGCTCCTTGGGTAAAGGAAATGCAACTGTTTCCTTGACCCCTTCCAGATCTGAGACCGCGGCTCCGGTCATCTCGCAAATACGTTCAACCACGCTCTTAACCAACACTTCCGGCGCGGATGCTCCCGCCGTAACACCGATACGGTGTTTACCGGACAACATATCCGGCATCAATTCCTCGGCACCATTGATCAGCCATCCATCAATTCCCCGTGCCACGGCAACTTCTCGCAGCCGACGAGAGTTGGAACTGTTCTGGCTACCAACGACGATAACAACATCGCAGCTTTCAGCGAGTGATTTAACTGCGTCCTGGCGATTTTGGGTGGCGTAGCAGATATCGTCCTTTTTCGGCCCCTGAATTTCTGGAAAACGCCGCTTCAGGGCATCGATGACGACGGTGGCGTCGTCGACGGACAGCGTGGTCTGAGTGACGAAGGACAGATGATCGGGATCGCCGACCTGCAGATTTGCAACGTCCTCGGCGGTTTCGACCAAGTACATCCCGCCTTCGCTCTGCCCCATCGTGCCTTCGACTTCAGGATGACCCTTGTGGCCGATCATGACGACTTCGCGGGTCTGCTGGCGCATCTTGCCAACTTCGACATGGACCTTGGTGACCAGCGGACAGGTAGCATCGAAGACCTTCAGACCACGGGCATCCGCATCTTCACGGACGGCCTTGGAGACGCCGTGGGCGCTGAAGATGACCGTGCTGCCGGCCGGTACTTCATCCAGTTCCTCAATGAATACGGCACCCTTGGCGCGCAGATCGTCGCAGACGAACTTGTTATGCACGACTTCGTGGCGGACGTAGATCGGCGCCCCGAATTTTTCCAGCGCCCGTTCGACAATGGCGATGGCACGTTCGACGCCGGCGCAGAAGCCGCGAGGGTTGGCGAGGATGATTTCCATTACATGATTCCGATGATTTCCACCTCGAAGCGGATCGTTTTTCCGGCCATCGGGTGGTTGAAGTCGAACAAGGCGTGCGTGGCATCGAGCTCGCGCAGGAAGCCAGCAAAGGTGCCGCCATTGGGGGCGGTGAATTCGACGACGGAATTTTCCTTGAGTTCCATTTCGGCCGGCAGGCCCCGGCGAGCAATACGCTCGACCAGGCGGTCGTTGTGCTGGCCGAAGGCCTGTGCCGGTTCGAGCTCAAAGACGAAACGCTCATGCGCCGGCAAGCCAACGAGAACCGATTCCAGGTTTTCGGCCAACTGACCACTGCCCATCTGCAGCGTCGCCGGGCTCATGTCGAAGGTGGAAAGGAACTCCTCGCCATCGAGCGTGGTGATCCGGTAGTGCAGGGTCAGGAAACTGTCGGAACGGACGGTGGCGGTCATCGGGAATCTTCTTTCTTGTTTGTTACGGTCAACTGCTCGAAAACGAGCAAAATGGCACCGACCGTGATCGCGGAATCGGCGACGTTGAAGGCCGGCCAGTAATAGCCGGCAACATGCCACTGAATGAAATCGACCACCGCACCGAAGCGCACGCGGTCGATGACGTTACCCAAGGCACCGCCCATGACCAGCGTCAGGGCCAATGAAAGCAATTTTTGCCGGGGGTTCTGGCGGAGCATGTAGGCGATCCAGCCGGAGATGCCGAGCGCCAGTGCCGTAAACAGCCAGCGCTGCCAGCCCGGCTGATCGGCCAGGAAGCTGAAGGCGGCACCAGGATTGAAGGTCAGTACCCAGTTCCAGAAGGGTGCGACATAGATTGTCTCGCCAAACCGCAGGTTTCCCAACACCAACCACTTGCTCAGCTGGTCGAGGACGATGATCGCCCCCGCCAGCGCGTACCAGCGCCTTGCCTCAGGCATGAGCGCGCGCCTCACCGGCGCCGTGCAGGTTGCTGACGCAACGGCCGCACAGGCCGGGATGCTCGGCATCGGCACCGACATCCTCGCGGACGTGCCAGCAACGCTCGCACTTGGCGTGGTCGAGCGGCGTGGCGATGACCGCTTCGTTGTCGTCGCGGACCGCTACGGTCGACGAGCAAATGAAGACAAATTTCAAATCATCGCCGAGCGAGGCCAGCGCCTCGTATTTCTCGCCGGCGCAACGGATTTCGACCGCCGCCTGGAGCGCCGAGCCGATCTTGCCGGCTTCGCGCTGGGCTTCCAGCGCCTTGGTCACGTCGGCCCGCGCCGTGCGGACCAACGCCCACTTGGCGAGCAGTTCGCCCTCGCCTTCGGGCTGCGGCAGTTCGTGCCAGCGCTGGAACATCACCGAATCGTCGGCGTTGCCGGTCAGCACCTGCCAGACCTCTTCGGCGGTGAAGGCGGTAATCGGCGCCAGCAGGCGGACGAAGGCCTGGGTGATGTGCCACAGCGCCGATTGTGCCGACCGGCGGGCCACCGACTTCGGTGCCGTCGTGTACAGGCGGTCCTTCAGGATATCGAGGTAGAAACCGCCGAGGTCTTCCGAACAGAAGGTCTGCAGCGCCTGGACGACGCGGTGGAACTCGTACTTGTCGTAGTCGGCGCGGCAATTGCCCTGCAGTTCGCGGGTCAGGGCCAGCGCGTAGCGGTCGATTTCCAGCCATTGCTCGACCGGCAGCATGTCAGCCTGGGCGTCGAAATCGGAGACGTTGGCGAGCAGGAAGCGCAGCGTATTGCGGATGCGGCGGTAGCCTTCGACAACGCGCTTCAAAATTTCGTCGGAAATGGTCAGTTCGCCGGAGTAATCGGTCGAGGCCGTCCACAGGCGCAGGATGTCCGCCCCCATCTTGTCCGAGACCTGCTGCGGTGCAATGACGTTGCCCTTGGACTTGGACATCTTGTGGCCCTTGCCGTCGACGACGAAGCCGTGCGTCAGCAGCGCCTTGTACGGGGCGCGGCCATCGATGGCGCAGCCGGAGAGCAGCGAGGACTGGAACCAGCCGCGATGCTGGTCGGAACCTTCGAGGTAGAGATCCGCCGGGTAGGAATGCTCGGCAGCGTGCGAGCCGCGCATGACGTGCCAGTGCGTCGTGCCGGAGTCGAACCAGACGTCCAGCGTATCCTTCATCTTGACGTACTGGTCGGCCTCGGCGCCGAGCAATTCGGCCGCGTCGAGGCTGAACCAGGCTTCGATGCCGGCCTTCTCGACGCGCTGGGCGACCTGCTCGATCAGTTCGGCCGTGCGCGGATGCGGCAGTCCGGTCTCCTTGTGCAGGAAGAACGGGATCGGCACGCCCCAGTTGCGCTGGCGCGACACGCACCAGTCCGGCCGGGTCTTCATCATTGCTTCCAGGCGGGCGCGGCCCCAGGCCGGGAAGAACTGGGTTTCATCGACGGCGCGCTCGGCGATCCAGCGCAGGGTCGAAGCGTCTTCGCTGGTCTTGTTGTCCATGCCGATGAACCACTGCGTCGTCGCACGGAAGATGATCGGCGTCTTGTGGCGCCAGCAGTGTGGGTAGCTGTGCTTGATTTTTTCGTTTTTCAGCAGTCGACCGCAGGATTCGAGTTCCTGCAACACCAGCGGATTGGCTTCCCAGACCGTCTTGCCGGCCAACTCCCCGACCGACAGCGCCGGCGTCGTGCTGATGAAGCGGCCATCGTTGCCGACCGGATTGTTCACCGGCAGACCGTACTTCTTGCCGATATTGTAGTCGTCCACGCCATGCGCCGGTGCCGTATGCACCAGGCCGGTACCCGCTTCGGTGGTGACGTGCGTACCGCAGATGATCGCCACGTCGCGCGGCTGGAAGGGGTGCTTGAGCAGGATCTGGTCGAGCTTGTCGCCCTTGCAGGAAGCAACGATTTCCGCCTCCAGGCCGTAACGCTGCAGACACGCCTCGGCCAGTTCATGGACGAGGATCAGCGACCCCCTGGCCGTTTCGTACAGATCGTAATGCAGTTCCGGATGCACGCTGACGGCTTCGTTGGCCGGCAACGTCCACGGCGTCGTCGTCCAGATCACGGCGAAGGCCGGACCGCGCAAATGTGTCAGGCCGAAGGCATGGGCCAGTTTCTCGGCGTGGTTCTCATGCACCTCGAAGGCGACGTCGATGGCCGGCGAGTGCTTGTCCTCGTACTCGACTTCCGCCTCGGCCAGCGCCGATCCGCAATCGAGACACCAGTTGACCGGCTTCAGTCCCTGGTAAAGGTAGCCCTGCTCGAGAATCTTACCCAGGGCACGGATTTCGCCGGCCTCGGCCGAGAAATTCATGGTCAGGTAGGGATTGCCCCAGTCGCCGAGCACACCAAGGCGGATGAAATCCTTCTTCTGGCGCTCGACCTGCTCGGCCGCGTAGGCGCGCGACAGCTCGCGCACCTTGTCGGCCGGAATATTCTTGCCATGCTGTTTTTCGATCTGATGCTCGATCGGCAGGCCGTGGCAGTCCCAGCCCGGCACATAAGGTGCGTCGAAGCCGCTCAGGGTCTTCGAGCGGACGATGATGTCCTTCAACACCTTGTTGACCGCATGCCCGATGTGGATGTCGCCGTTGGCATAGGGCGGGCCGTCGTGCAATGTGAAGCGCGGGCGGCCGGCGCAGACTTCGCGAATGCGCTGGTAAAGCTTTTTCTCCTGCCACTGGGCGACCCATTGCGGCTCACGCTTGGGCAAGTCGCCGCGCATCGGGAAAGCGGTATCCGGCAGGTTCAGGGAATCTTTGTAATCAGCCATTTTGCGTGCTCACAGCGTGAAGAAGGCCCGGGCGGCCGCGGCGTCTGCCGCGATCTGCGCCTTGAGGGCATCGAAATTGGAAAAACGTTGCTCGTCGCGCAACTTGTGCACAAAACGCACTGAAATATGTGCGCCGTAAATATCGCGGTCGAAATCGAACAGATGCACTTCCAGCAGCGGTCGGGTGCCGCCGACTGTCGGCCGGATGCCGAGATTGGCAACGCCAGGCAGCGGTCGGTCGCCCAGTCCCCGCACTTCGACGGCGAACACGCCGGTCATCGGCAGCGGATTGTGGCGGATGCGGATGTTGGCCGTGGCAAAGCCAAGTTGCCGCCCAACCTTGTCGCCATGCGAAACCTGGCCGTCAATGATGTACGGACGCCCGAGCAACAGCGCGGCGCGCCCCATGTTCCCGGCTGCCAGCGCCTGGCGCACTGCCGAACTGGACACCCTTTCGCCATCGACCGTCACGCTGCCCATCGCCTCGACAGCAAAGCCAAAGCGTTTCCCGGCCGCCTGCAGCAGGGAGAAATCGCCGGCACGACCACGGCCGAAGCGAAAGTCGTCGCCGATGATCAGATGCCGGACCCGGCAACCACGCACCAGTACCTGTTCAATGAATTCGTCAGCCGACAATGCAGCAAAACTGGCAGTGAACGGGCAGATCACCGTCTGGACAGCGCCACAGTCAGCCAGCAACTCCAGCTTTTCACGCAAGGTACTCAAACGGGCTGGCGCCGAATCCGGGGCAAAAAACTCGCGCGGGTGCGGCTCAAAGGTGAGAACCGTTGGCGTCAGGCAGCTTCGGCCAGCCACTTCGGCCAGTCGCCGAAGCAACGCCGCATGCCCGAGATGCACCCCATCGAAATTACCGATGGCAAGCGCAACGGGGGCGGGAACAGGACGCGAATGACCGCGAAAAACGCGCATGGGCAGGCTGGTGGGAAAAACGTTGAATTATAACGATCTAAGGCGGCGGACGGATACCGGAGCAGCGGCTGATTCTCGCCCAATGCCGCCAAACCCCGCAGGCATGGCCTATCGCTTTTCGCTATAATTATCGGAATCAAACAATAATAATTGATTCATAATTTAATGCTTGAACTGATCAGCCATGTAGTCCAGATTTCGGCGCGCCGTGACCGCACCGAGATCAATTCGGCCATGGTTGATACCTTGCTCGACCTGTTTCAACCACAGCGCCTGACCATCTACCGCTGCTATGCCGGTCACAAGAAGGCTCAGGTCTTTGCTTGCGCCGGTACCGGCCCCAGCGGACAGTTCCTGCGCAATGCCTACCTGCCTGACCGTCAATATTGCCAGCCGATCGAGCGCGATTCGCTGCTCAAACGCTGCTGTCAGGAAATGTCCGTGGTCCTGGAGATTCTGGAAGATGGATCGCATCGCATCGTTTTTCCCGTAATCTGCCTCGACGAACCGGTCTATCTGATCGATCTGTCGCTCTCGGAAGAGTTTTCTGCCGACCAGCGTGTCACGCTGATGGGTCTGATCGAATATTTCGGCAACCACATCGCGCTGCTCGACTACGGCGAGGCCGACACCCTGACGGGACTGGCCAGCCGGAAGACCTTCGACAAACACCTGTTCGAATTACTTGGCCGGGCTGCCACCGACGACTTGCTGGGCAGCCTCACCGGCACCCCCAATCGCCGCCACGGCAAAGCAAACAGCACGCACTGGCTAGCCGTCTGCGACATTGACCATTTCAAGCAGGTAAACGACAACTTCGGCCATCTGATCGGCGACGAAGTACTGATCATGCTTGCCCAGGTCATGCGCCAATCCTTCCGCTTCGACGACCAGCTCTTCCGTTTCGGCGGCGAGGAATTCGTGGCTCTGCTGCAACCGACGGGCGAGGAATTCGCGCTGGCGACGCTTGAGCGATTCCGCAAAGCCGTCGAAAGCGAAATTTTCAGCCGTGTCGGACACGTTACGGTCAGTATCGGCTTCAGTGCCCTACGCCCGAACGACACGCCGACCGATGCCATCGACCGCGCCGACGAAGCCCTCTACTACGTCAAGCGCAACGGCCGCAATGGCGTCGCATGCTATGAAAAGCTCGTTGCGACCGGCCAACTGCTCACCAAGAATATCTCCAGGGGCGAAGTCGAGCTGTTTTGAGTCAGGGCATGCCAGGTGCTTTGATGGCGTTTTCCTGGCCGTACTCGTTGCTTTGAAAGCCTGACCATTTCTTGCGCAGAAAAACGGGCAGGACTAGACTTTGAAAGAGCGGTCGGGTTCGGCTCATCCCAATCGGCGACACCTCCTCCCGCGGATTCGACATCGAGCCTGCCTCTGGCAAATACGCCGGGAAATTGAAAACGGGCTGGGAGCAGCGTTATGAATGCGATAACGTCAGTAAAAAGAATTGGCAAGCTGCTGCTGGTGATGTTGTCGGCTTCACTCTCAATGCACCTGGCCGCCGCTACCAAATTCGATCCACTGGACCCCCTCGGGACCGTCCGCAAAAGCCACACGGCAAAGAATCGGCCAATCACCATAGAGGTTTCCCCCGGGGATTGGGGCAATGCCGAAGTCAGAGACATACAACGGGTGCTCGACTCTGCCGCGGGGGAACTGTTGAGCTACGTCGGCAACGTCAATACCCCGCTCCGCATCAGCGTTGTACCCCGAAGCGGTTCACCCAAGGTGCGTTATGAGAAGGGCGCAGATGGTCAGTATGTAATACAGCTGACGGCGCGGGATGAACGGTGGTTTCAGTACGTTTTCCAGTTTGCCCATGAACTCTGCCACGTCCTCTCGAATTTTGATCACAAGGACGCCATTGGCGATAGCGAAAGGGTGGATGAAAGCAACCAGTGGTTTGAAGAATCGTTGTGCGAAACAGCATCGCTATTTACCTTGAGAAAGCTGGCGGCACTTTGGGAAACGGCCCCCCCCACTCGCAATTGGTCGGGTTATGGAAGCACCTTTTCTGCCTATGCCCTTCGTTTGATGAGCGAACCGCATCGCCAATTGCCCCCAGGCCGCTTGTTTAATGAGTGGTATGCGGAAAACAAACTCGCTTTAAGTGACAACCCCTATCAGCGTGAAAAGAACGAACTGGTTGCGGCCAATCTCCTGCCCTTGTTTGAAGCCCGCCCGGAGCTGTGGCAGTCGATTCGCTACCTGAACCCCCTGACGACGAGTGCCGGAAAACCATTCGTCCAATATATTGTCGACTGGCGGGCGGCTAGCCCGGACAAGGCCCTGCCCGATCAAGTACTCGCCCTGTTCGGTATTGCACCGACCAGTGAAGTAGCTGACCGTTAGCATTCGCGGATAGGGGAATGACTAGCCGACGCTGAGCGGACACAAAAACGCCGGGTGTTTGTTACCTTACAGCTAGCTCGCGCAAGCGCAAATAACCGGCCACAACAATGTTGACCGTTGCACTGCTCGTTCATGTCCGGCATTCAAGCCGGGGACAAGCCAAGCGGCGCAAGGGCCGGCAGCCTAAACTCGTCAGCAACTATTCCTGCTTTTCTTGAATGACGGCATTGACGGCATCGACGTAGTTATTGAACAGCGTCGAGCCAGTATCCGGCATTCGGAAACCGGCGATATAGCCATTAAATCCGTCCAGCGGACCACTGGGCCCAGCGGCTCCGTAGGGCTGGCTACCGTCGCTTTGGGCGATTTGCTGGTTGAGTTCCGCAACATAGTAGTCAAACCATCCTGAACCTGTATCCCGGCCCGCCATTCCGCCGAGCATTTCGTTGAAGGCGTAATCCGAACCAGATTCGTCCGCCCCTGCGGTTATCGGCGCTGCAACGAAGCCCACACACACAGCAACCGCAAGCGGCATCATGGAAAATTTCGAGGTTTTCATCATGCTCTCCTCCGAAAGCCATTTGCACGTTCATCTTGGAAACAGAGGGCCGCATTTCCATGCAGCCGATAACTTCCAAGTTTTCTTCCGCAGACACCGACAAGCATTCGGATAATTCCTTACCCCGTTGCGTCGAATTACATGCGGAGATATATCCTACTGTAGAAGTCGGGTATTAGAAGTCAACCCGCTGATTGGCATCGCCCGCGTCGCTACCAGCACAATTTCGGCAGCCTGACCATCAAGCACCATCCGCACTGCCTGCTGAATGCAATAAACGCTCAGCCGAGCGCTGCTAGTTTGGCCTTTGGCCCCGGCGGATGTTTGATGAAGTACTGACGGATGCCTCGGACGATCGCCCCTGCCAGCTTTTCCTGGTAAGCGTCGTCATTGAGCCGGCTTTCCTCCTCCGGATTGGAGATGAAAGCGGTTTCGATCAGCGCCGAAGGAATGTCCGGCGCCTTGAGCACGGCAAACCCGGCCTGTTCGACACTGGCCTTGTGCAGCGTATTGATCGCTCCCAGTTCGCCGAGCAGGTATTTGCCCAGTTTCAGACTGTCGTTGATCGTTGCCGTCTGCGACAGATCAAGCAGCGTGCGCGCCAGGAAAAGATCCTTGCTGCCCAGATTGACCCCACCGATCAGGTCGGCCTGGTTTTCCTTCTGGGCGAGCAGGCGGGCCTGGGTGCTGGAAGCCCCTTTTTCGGAGAGGACGAATACCGACGACCCCTTGGCATCCGGTTTGATCCAGGCGTCGGCATGAATCGACAGAAACAGGTCGGACTGGATGCGCCGCGCCTTCTGAACGCGCATTTGCAACGGCACGAAGAAGTCGGAATCGCGGGTAAGCACGGCGCGCATGTTCGGCTCGGCGTCGATCCGTGCCTTGAGGCGGCGGGCAACTTCGAGCGTAACGTTCTTTTCGTAGGTACCGGCCTTGCCGATGGCGCCCGGGTCCTCGCCGCCGTGCCCGGGATCGAGCATGATGGTGACCAGGCGATCCACGATGGGCTTGCCGGATTTTTTGCTGGTGTGCACCTCGGGAGCTTCGATCTGCGATTTCTCGGGGGTTTTGGCGGCAGCATCATCCGGACGTTTCTCGGCGATCTGGAAGTCCTGCTCAGATTTGAGCGGCTCGACCGCATCCTTGCGGCCTTCGAGCAATGCCATCATGGGGTCCGGTGGATTGGCCGGATAAACGTCAAGCACCAGGCGACGGCCATATTCACCGGCCGGTTCGAGCGTAAAGACCTGCGGATTGACTTTGCCCTTCAATTCCATGACCAGGCGCACGACACCCGGCTTGAAACGGCCGGCCCGCAGCAATTTGATATTCGGGTCGTCGGTCGCCACCTTGCCGGCCAGGCTGTCGAGGACGCTGTTGAATTCGACGCCCTCGATGTCGACGACCAGGCGATCCGGGTTCTCAACGGTGAAATGGGTAAACTTGAGCGGCGCGTCGTATTCGAGCGTGACGCGGGTGTAATCGGCGGCCGGCCAGACGCGGACGGCGAGCACGGACGGCAGCCTGGCGGCCGCGCCGGCCAGCGGCGAAACCGAGAGTATCAGCGAGGCGCCGGCGTAACGGAGGAGTTGTCGGCGCCCATGGCTGGGATGAGCGCGTTCAGACATGCCTGCCCTTTCGGTGTATCTGCCACGGCTTCGAGGACACGCCCGAGACCCGCATGATGAAGGTGCAGCCGCAGGTCTGGCGACGGAACGCAGCCTTGAGCACGTTCCGGCCATTCGACCAGACAGACTGCAGTTTCGTTAAAGTATTCACCAAAGCCCGCATCGAGAAACTCCTCTGGGGACTCGAAACGATAAAAATCAAAGTGATATAAGTATAAGCTCGAAATTACGTAAACTTCAACCAATGAATAAGTCGGGCTCTTGACCGGCCCGGTGTGACCAAGCGCCCGGATCATTGCCCGCGACAGCGTGGTTTTGCCGGCACCGAGGTCGCCTTCGAGGAAAATGACCAACCCCGGCTGCAGCAATGGCGCCAGCATTTCGCCCAGGCGCTGGGTGGCAGCCTCATCTGGCAAATTGAAAACGGCGGTAACATCGGGGCTATGCACGATCAGGACTCCACAGTGGATTACGCGGCACTCAAGGAAAAAATCCGCGAAGCAGGAAATAAACTCGGCTTTGCGGCCATCGGCGTGGCACGGGCCGACCCTGGTCCGGCCGTTGAAAGCATGCGGGAATGGCTGGCGGCAGGCTGCCATGGCGAAATGGATTATATGGCCCGCCATGCCGAATTGCGCGCCCAGCCTCAGCAACTGCACCCGGGAACACTGACCGTGATCAGTGCTGCGGTCGACTACCTGCCGCACACAAAAACGGCAGACCAGCCGGGCCAGGCGGCAATTTCCCGCTACGCCCAGGGCCGTGACTACCACAAGGTGGTGCGCAGCCGGCTGCAGAAGCTGGCCGATGCGATCACCGAGATCATCGGGCCGTTCGGCTACCGTGTCTTTTCCGATTCGGCGCCGGTCATGGAAGTCGAATTCGCCCGCCAGGCGGGTCTCGGCTGGCGGGGCAAACATACGCTGCTGCTTTCCAAACAAGGCTCGTGGCGCTTTCTCGGCGACATCTACACCGACCTTCCCCTGCCGCCCGATGCCCCGCTCGAGGAGCACTGCGGCACCTGCACCGCCTGCCTCGCCGCCTGCCCGACCGGGGCCATCGTCGCGCCCTATCAGGTCGACGCCCGGCGCTGCATCAGCTACCTGACCATCGAACTGGCCGGACCGATCCCGGAAGAATTCCGGCCACTGATTGGCAATCGCATCTATGGCTGTGACGACTGCCAGCTCTGTTGCCCGTGGAACCGTTTTGCCCAGCTCGGCGACCGCGAATTCGCCCCCCGCCACGGGCTGGACGCAACGACGCTGCTCGAACTGTTTGCCTGGACGGAAGCTCAATTCAACGAACGCCTGGCGGGCAACCCGATCCGCCGTATCGGGCATGAACGCTGGCTGAGGAACATCGCCGTGGCGCTGGGCAACGGCCCTGCGACGGTCGACGCGGAAAATGCACTGAAATCGAAAGCCGGACACCCCTCGCCCCTGGTCCAGGAGCACGTCGCCTGGGCGCTGCAAAGACTGGCTGCACGACAGGGCTGATCGACCCAGCACCGGCCGGCGATTCCGGCCGGCGGCACGATCGCGCCGGATTGATTGAACCTACCGACCTTTATGACAATCTGATTGACCTGTGGTAGGAAAACACAGGGGGGAGTAATGTTTCAGCAGATATTGCTTGAAGCCAATCCAGTCCAGGCGCCGGAGAGCATGACCAACATGCGGGATACGCGCGACAACAGGTCGCTGAAACATTATTCGCTGCGCAACAGCCTGTTCGTTCTCGTCAGCGTGTGCGTCCTGCCTGCCCTCGCCGTCTCTTCCTATCTGGTTTATTCGAATTACCAGCTGCAGAAGCAGAAAACCTATGGTGACACGGTGCTGCTTGCCCAGAAGATTTCGGCAGCGCTCGATCGCGAGTTATCGGCCATCGAATCCGGCCTGCATGTCCTGTCCACCGCCGAATCCCTGCGTAACGGGGACTTTCGGCGATTCCACCGGATTGCCCGTGATGCGCTGAAATCGCAGATTGTCCATAACTACGTACTCACCGACCGGGAGGGCCGGCAGCTCGTCAATACCCTGCAGCCATTCGGCGAAGCCTTGCCGACGACAGGCACTCCCCCCGCACTCAATGAAGTCTTTCGCTCCGGAAAGAGCGTGCTGACCGACCTGTTTACCGGCCCGCTCACCCAGCGGCCGGTAATCGCCATGGGCGTCCCCGTCCAGCGCGATGGCGAGGTCGTCTACAGCCTGAATATCGGCCTGGCGCCCAATCGCCTGAGCGAAATACTCACCCAGCACGCGCTTCCCGACGGCTGGCTGGTCGCCATTCTCGACCACTCCGGAAACATCGTCGCACGCTCCCGCGACGCGCAGCGTTTCGTCGGGCAAAAAGCCGTTCCCGACGTGCTTGAGCTGGTGCTGCGACAGAAACAGGGATCGCAGGAGGCGCTGACCAAGGAAGGCATCCCGGTGGTCACCTCATTTGTCCGCTCGCCGACCTGGGGTTGGAGCGTCGTGATCGGCGCCCCCAAGGACACGCTCGAAGCCGGCCTTTATCGCATGCTCACCGGCCTGCTGCTGATGGCGCTGCTGCTCTTCGTCACCGGCACCTGGCTTGCCGCAACTCTGGCCAATCGCGTTCTCTCCACCGTCCAGCAACTCAACGCCGCCGCCCTGGCCCTCGGCAGCGACCAGCCGGTTACACTGCCGGCAGTCCAGTTGCGGGAAGCGGAAGCCGTCGGCCAGGCGATCGTCGAGGCATCACGACTGATGGGCGAAGTGAAATACCGGGCCTATCACGATCCGCTGACCGGCCTGGCCAACCGCGCCTTTTTCTATGAATTGCTGCTGCATCAGATTGCCACGGCCGAGCGGGAAATCGGCACCCTCGCCGTCCTGGCCATCGATCTCGACAATTTCAAGACCGTCAATGACGAATCCGGGCATCCGGCCGGCGACGCCCTCCTCCGGGTGGTCGCCGAGCGCATCACGCAAACCATTCGCGCCTCGGATGTCGCCGCCCGCATGGGTGGAGACGAGTTCTCGATTCTCCTCTGGAATGCCAACTATGCCGATGCCGACGACACCGCCCACCGGCTGCGCGAGGCGCTGGAAAGACCCTATCCTGGCATATCAACTGCAGTCTCGGCGAGCATCGGCATCGCCGTTTATCCGGCCGCCGGCACGACGCTCGACGCCTTGCTCGAAAATGCCGACCAGGCCCTCTACCAGGCCAAGCGCGCCGGCAAGAACGCCTTCGTTCATTTTTCGCCGGCATTGGCCAGCGAATCCAGCACCCTCTGAGCGCCCCGCTCACCGGCCGCCAGCGGCAAAAGCCACGGTCGACCTTCAAAAAAACGAAAAACCCTTGGGGACTCGATCAGCGCTCGACCGGCCGGCCGGGATCGGCGCACCACTCGCTCCACGATCCGGCATAGAGCCGGGAACCTGACAGGCCGGCAATTTCCATCGCCAACATGTTGAGGCAGGCGGAAACACCGGAACCGCATTGATGGACGACCTGATCGGGCCGCGCCCCGGCCAGCACGGCCAGCCACTCGGCACGCAGTTCGGCGGCCGGCTTGAAACGGCCGTCTGGAAGCAGGTTGTCCTTGAAGAAGCGATTCACTGCGCCGGGAATGTGGCCACCGACCGGGTCGATGGTTTCATTCTCGCCCCGAAAGCGGTCCGGCCCGCGGGCGTCAACCAGATGCATGTGCGGCGTTTCGATGCGTTCCATGACATAGTCCGCCCCGACCACCAAGTCTTGCGGCCGGGCGACAAAGAGACGCGGCGTCAGCCTCGGCAAGACTGCACTCAGCTCCCCGCCCGCCGCCTGCCAGGCAGGCAGGCCGCCGTCGAGCAGCGCCACGGCATCGTGCCCGAGCCAGCGCAGCAGCCACCACAGGCGCCCGGCGATCATGCCCTGGGCGTCGTCATAAACCACCACCTGGGTCGCCACGCCGATGCCGATCCGCCCCAGCCGTTCGGCCAACTGGTCCGGGTCGGGCAGTGGATGGCGACCGTTGCAACCAGTCATCGCCCCTGACAGGTCGCGATCGCAATGCAGGAAGACGGCGCCGGGAATGTGCTTGTCGCCATAGGCGCGCTCGCCGTAGCCGATATCGGCCAATTGATGGCGAACATCGACGACCAGCCAGTTCGGGTCGTCGAGATGCGCCTGCAGGGTGGCGACATCAACCAGCGTCGTGTAGCTCACTGCCTATTCGTCCAGCCAGGCCTTGGCATCGTCGGCATTATCGAAAACTTCGACATCGGCATTGACGAAGGTTTGCGACAGCCAGGCGCTCCACGTCACCCACTGGCTGTCGGTGACCACGGCGACGCGCTTGAAATCATTGGCATGGGCTCGCGAGAACTTGACTTCCTCCCAGGCCACGTCGAGCGTCAGTCCAGCCATCTGGCCGAGATCGAAATAAAGATCGACCGGCCCTTCGAAGCGGACCTTGAAATTGACGACTTCCTCGAATTCCTTGTAGTCGGCCAGCGTGAATTCGCCGAACACGGAGACATTGACACGGTTCGCTTGATGGTCGATGACGATCATGGTTTGACTCCTGATAATTGTTCATTATTAGCTGCCAGCTGTGAGCCCAAGGCCCCGCATGCCCACCCTCCCGAGATGGGCTGCATAACCCGATCCGCAGGTCTTGCAGCTATCTTAATCCTGCTCGACCGGGCTGGCACGCGAAAAGTGCGTGGCGGCAATGCCGGAGAGAATGATCAAGCCAATGGCGAACCATGATGAGACCGCCATCACCTCGCCCCAGATCAGCATGCCGAACAGGCTGGAGAAGATCACCGTGCTGTAGGCCAGCGCCGCCGACATCAGCGTCTTGCCGCGCGTGTAGGCGCGGGTCATGGCCAGCTGGGCGCAGGTGGCGAAGCTGGCGACGCCGAGCAGGATCAGGCCGCTGTGCAGGTCGACCGCGTGGATGTCGCTGAAGGCCAGCCAGCACCCGGCGCCGACCGACGAAACCAGCGAGAAATAGAAGACCGTGCGGGTTTCCGGCTCGCCGCGCGCGCCGAGTTCGCGCACGCTGAAATAGGCCATGCCGGCCAGCACGCCGGAGCCGAGGCCGACCAGGCCGCCGAACAGCTGCTCGGCATGGAAGGTCGGTCTCAGCAGCAGCACGACGCCGAGCAACCCGACGGCCAGTGCGCCGAGCATGCCGTGTCGCGTCTGCCAGCCGGCCAGCGCCAGATAGATGGCGAGAAAGATGGCCGAGGTGTAGTTCAGCGTCACCGCGGTGGCCAGCGGCAGCAGCGTGATGGCGTAGAAATAGGAAAACAGCGCCAGGAAGCCGACGACCCCCCGGGTGATCTGCCAACGTAAATGCGGGGTCTGCAGGGACACGCCGCGCAGGCGAACCACGCCGTACATCAGGAGCAACGAAATAAAGCTGCGGTAGAAGGTGATCTCGACCGCCGAATGCGTTTCGGCAGCCAGCTTGACGCAGACGCCCATGCAGGCGAACAGGAAGCTGGCGGCGATCATCCACAGGGATTGCATGGGGGAAAACTCAAAAAGGGCGGGTGAAACAGACCAAGGGCGCCGGATTGACCCCGACGCCCCGAATGCTATCCCCCGAGGGACTTCCTTCGGGGCACGGTCGACCGCGAAAAACGGCCAAAATCGAAACGCTCAGCGTGCCTCGCTCATCGGGCTTCGATATCTTTCTGCATGATCCGCCGATAGAACTCGTGGAAGTGCTGCATGCCGTCCTCCATCGGGCTCTGGTACGGGCCGACCTCGTTTCGGCCTTGTGCCAGCAGCGCCTTGCGGCCGCGGTCCATGCGCTCGCCGATGTCGTCGTCCTCGATCGCCGTCTCCATGTAGGCGGCGCGCTCGGCCTCGATGAACTCGCGCTCGAAATCGACGATTTCCTCGGGATAGTAGAACTCGACGACGTTCATCGTCTTGTGCGGCCCCATCGGCAGCAGCGTCGATACGACCAGCACGTGCGGGTACCACTCGACCATGATGTTCGGGTAGTAGGTCAGCCAGATCGCCCCTTGCGGCGGGGTCTCGCCGCGGTCGCCGTAATATTCGCGGACCACCTTCTGCCAGCGTTCGTAGGTCGCCGAACCCGATTTCAGCAGCGAGGTGATACCGACCTTTTGTACCGAATACCAGTCGCCGAACTGCCAGGTCAGGTCGTCGCAGGTGACGAAACTGCCCAGCCCCGGGTGGAAGGGCACGACGTGGTAGTCCTCGAGATAGACCTCGATGAAGGTCTTCCAGTTGTAGTTGCACTCGTGCATCTCGACGTGGTCGAGCTTGTAGCCGGTGAAATCGAGGTCGCGGGCGACCTTCATGCCGCCGAGGTCGACATTGGCCGAACGCGGCCCCTTGAAGAGCAGGCCGTTCCAGTTCTCCAGCCGGACCTTGTTGAGGTTCAGGCAAGGATTCTGCGGAAAGTGCGGGGCGCCGATCAGCTCGCCACCCGGCTCGTAGGTCCAGCGGTGGACCGGGCAGACGATCGGCCCGTTCAGCTGGCCGGCCCCCTGCAGCATGATCGCCTGGCGATGACGGCAGACATTGGACATCTGCCAGATACCGGCATTCTTGCCCGCGGCGCCGCCGTTGAGCAGCATCTGGCCGTGGTCCTTCCACTCCAGCGAACGGTAGTCACCCGCTTCCGGCACCATCAGCTGGTGCCCGACATAGCCCGGACCGGCATCGAAGATGAGCTTTTTCTCCAGCTCATACACCGATTCATCAAAGTACCAGTCCACCGGCAGTTGGGAAACTGCTGGGGCCAAACGGGACAAATTCGCCACGTCGGACATTCCACGCCTCCAGCGGGTAAAAGCAGGGATTTTACCTCGCCCCGCATTTGACCTGTAACCCCTTGATAGAGTATTTTCGCGTGTTTCCTCGAACGCCCCAGACATGGACCCAATGCCCATCGCCGACATGAAATTCGAGACGGCGCTCGCCGAACTCGAGGACATCGTCTCCAGCATGGAAGGCGGCAAGCTCGAACTCGAAGCTTCCATCGCCGCCTACAAACGCGGCATGGAACTGATGCAGCACTGCCAGAGCCAGCTGGCCGACGCCGAGGCGCAGATCCGCGTGCTCGAAAATGGCCAGTTCAAGGACGTCGACCGTAACACCCTGGAGGCCCAGTGAGCCTGCTGCCCTTCGCCGAATGGATGGCGGTCACGCAAGACCGCGCCGAATCCGCGCTCGGCCGCTTCCTGCCCGGCCCTGACTGCATTCCCGCCCGCCTGCACGAAGCCATGCGCTACGCCACGCTCGGCGGCGGCAAGCGCGTCCGCCCGCTGCTCGCCCACGCCGCCGGCGAACTGACCGGTGCGACGCCGGCAGCGCTCGACGTCGTCGGCTGCGCCGTCGAGATGATCCATGCCTATTCGCTGGTCCATGACGACCTGCCGTGCATGGACGACGACGTGCTGCGCCGCGGCCGCCCGACCTGCCACGTCGAATACGACGAACCGACCGCCCTGCTGGTCGGCGACAGCCTGCAGACCATGGCCTTCGAACTGCTCGCCAGCCAGCCACTCGGCAATCCGCAGCAGCAGCTCGAAATGATCGCCCTGCTCGCCCACGCCAGCGGTTCGCGCGGCATGGCCGGCGGCCAGGCGATCGACCTCGCCTCGGTCGGCCAGCCGCTCTCCCAGCCCGAACTGGAACTGATGCACGCGCTGAAGACCGGCGCCCTGATCCGCGCCGCCGTACTGCTCGGCGCCCTCGCCGGCTCGCCGCTGAGCGCCGAGGAGCGCAGCAACCTCGACCGCTTCGCCAAGCGCGCCGGCCTGCTCTTCCAGGTCGTCGACGACATCCTCGACTGCACCGCCAGCACCACGACGCTGGGCAAGACGGCCGGCAAGGACGAAGCCGCCGCCAAACCGACCTACGTCAGCCTGCTCGGCCTCAACGACGCCCGCGCCTACGCCGACGAACTGCGCGCCGACGCCCGCGAGGCGCTGAGCATCTTCGGCGAGCGGGCCAGCCGCCTCAACCAGCTGGCCGACTTCATCTGCCATCGGCAATTCTGAAATGCCCTACAGCCTGCTCGACACCATCAACAGCCCGGCCGACCTGCGCCAACTGGACCGCAAGCAGTTGCCGCAACTGGCGACCGAACTGCGCGCCTTCCTGATCGACTCCGTCTCGAAGACCGGCGGCCACCTGTCGTCCAACCTCGGCACTGTCGAGCTGACCATCGCCCTGCACGCCGTGTTCAACACGCCCGAAGACCGCCTGGTCTGGGACGTCGGCCACCAGTGCTACCCGCACAAGGTGCTGACCGGCCGCCGCGAAGGCATGAACACGCTGCGCATGCACGGCGGCGTCTCCGGCTTTCCGAAGCGCTGCGAAAGCCCCTACGACACCTTCGGCGTCGGCCACTCGTCGACCTCGATCTCGGCGGCGCTCGGCATGGCGCTGGCCGCCAAGCACAAGGGCGAGGACCGCAAGGCGATCGCCGTCATCGGCGACGGCGCGATGTCGGCCGGCATGGCCTTCGAGGCGCTGAACAATGCCGGCGTTGCCGACGCCGACATGCTGGTCATCCTCAACGACAACGAAATGTCGATCTCGCCGCCGGTCGGCGCGCTGAACAACATCCTGACCCGCCTGACCTCCAGCAAGACCTACAACGTCGCCCGCGAAGCCGGCCGCCACATGCTCGGCTTCGCGCCGCCGCTGCTCGAACTGGCGCGGCGCGCCGAAGAACACGTCAAGGGCATGATCGCCCCAGGCACGCTGTTCGAGGAATTCGGCTTCCATTACTACGGCCCGATCGACGGCCACGACCTCGACGCCCTGATCCCGACGCTGGAAAACCTGAAGAAGCTGAAGGGCCCGAAGTTCCTCCATGTAATCACCAAGAAGGGCCAGGGCTACAAGCTGGCCGAGGCCGACCCCATCCTCTACCACGGCGTCGGCAAGTTCGCCGCCTGCGATGGCATCCAGTCGGCCAAGGGCCCCGGCAAGCTGACCTACACCCAGGTTTTCGGCGACTGGCTGTGCGACATGGCCAGGGCCGACCCCCGGTTAATCGGCATCACTCCGGCCATGCGCGAAGGCTCGGGCATGGTCCGCTTCGCCTGTGAACATCCCGAGCGCTACTACGATGTCGGCATCGCCGAGCAGCATGCCGTGACCTTCGCCGCCGGGCTGGCCTGCGAAGGCCTGAAGCCGGTCGTCGCCATCTACTCGACCTTCCTGCAGCGTGGCTACGACCAGCTGGTGCATGATGTGGCGCTGCAGAACCTGTCGGTCATCTTCGCCGTCGACCGCGGCGGCCTGGTCGGTGCAGATGGCCCGACACACCACGGCACTTTCGACCTTTCCTTCGTCACCTGCATCCCCAACATGGTGGTCATGACCCCGGCCGACGAAGCCGAATGCCGCCAGATGCTGTCAACGGCGATGGGCATCGATGGCCCGAGCCTGGTCCGCTACCCGCGCGGCAGCGGCACCGGCGCCGTCCCGGCAATGAATCTCGACACACTACCGGTCGGCAAGGGCGAAATCCGCCGCCAGGGCCAGGATGTCGCCCTGCTCGCCTTCGGCAGTCTGGTTCCGGCTGCGCTGGCTGCCGGCGAGGAACTCGACGCCACCGTCGCCAACATGCGCTTCGTCAAACCGCTCGACGCCGAATTGATTCTCGAACTTGCCGGGAACCATTCACTGCTGGTGACTATCGAAGAGAACGCTGTGATCGGCGGCGCGGGCTCGGAAATCGAGCGTGTGCTGGCCGAACGCGGGCTGACCATGCCGCTGCTTCGCCTCGGACTGCCAGACCGCTTTATCGATCATGGCGAACAAGGCCAACTCCTCGCCGAACTTGGTCTCGACAAGGATGGCATCGTGCACGCCGTACGGGCGCGAACCAGCAGACAATAACCCCTAAAGAACACTCCATGAACGCCCCCACCCTCAACATCCCCGACGTCCAGAACTCTGCCGACACGCGCCACATCGCGATCAACAAGGTCGGCATCAAGTCCATCCGCCACCCGATCAAGGTGCAGGACAAATCGACCGGCATCCAGCACACCATCGCCATGTTCAACATGTACGTCGGCCTGCCGCACAATTTCAAGGGTACCCACATGTCGCGCTTCGTGGAAATCCTGAACAGCCATGAGCGCGAGATTTCGGTCGAGAATTTCCCGACCATGCTGCGCGACATGGTGGCCAAGCTCGAAGCCCAGACCGGCCACATCGAGATGAACTTCCCCTATTTCATCAACAAGACAGCCCCGGTTTCCGGCGTCCAGAGCCTGCTCGACTACGACGTCACCTTCATCGGCGACATCTGCCACGGCGAGATCGCCACCTCGGTCAAGGTCGTCGTCCCGGTCACCAGCCTGTGCCCGTGCTCGAAGAAGATTTCCGAGCGCGGCGCCCACAACCAGCGCTCGCACGTCACGGTCACCGCCCGTACCAACGATTTCATGTGGATCGAGGAAATTGTCCAGCTCGTCGAGCAGGAAGCCTCCTGCGAGCTGTTCGGCCTGTTGAAGCGCCCGGACGAGAAATTCGTCACCGAACGCGCCTACGACAATCCGAAATTCGTCGAAGACATGGTCCGCGACGTTGCCGCCCGCCTCAACGCCGAAGAGCGTGTCGATGCCTACATCGTCGAATCCGAGAACTTTGAGTCGATCCACAACCATTCGGCCTATGCGCTGATCGAGAACGACAAGACGCGCCCGAGCACGCATTGCACTGAGGCCTGACCGCCATCGGGGCCTCGGCCCCGCAGTCACCGGCCAATCCTACGGTCGACCGGCCAAAAAGGCCAAAAACAAAACGGGGTGCCGAAGCACCCCGTTTCTTTTTGAACCTCAGGAAAACTGCTTAGGCAGCAGTCGTCACCTTGCGGGTCAGCTTTTCCTTGATCCGAGCCGACTTGCCCGAACGCTCGCGCAGGTAGTACAGCTTGGCGCGACGGACATCACCGCGACGCTTGACTTCGATCGAAGCAACCAGCGGGGAGTAGGTCTGGAAAGTACGCTCGACGCCTTCGCCGGAAGAGATCTTGCGCACGGTGAAGCCGGAGTTCAGACCACGGTTACGCTTGGCGATGACGACGCCTTCGTAAGCCTGCAGACGCTCGCGGTTACCTTCCTTGACCTTCACCTGCACGACGACGGTGTCGCCCGGGGCGAATTCGGGAATGGTCTTGCCCAGGCGGGCAATTTCTTCTTGCTCGAGTTGTTGAATCAGGTTCATGTGAGATCCTTAAATTTTATAAACACTTACTCACCGCATTGCTCCTCTCCGGAAATTTCCGTGAGGAGTTGCGTTTCCTCCGCGCTCAACACGCGGTGCGCCAGTAAATCCGGCCGGCGCTTCCGGGTCCGCGCCAACGACTGTTTCAGCCGCCAGCGACGAATTCTCTTGTGGTCGCCGGACAACAACACCTCCGGCACCGCCTCGCCCTCGTAGATTTCCGGGCGGGTGTAGTGCGGACAATCCAGCAAACCACCGACAAACGAATCTTCCACCGCCGAAGCGGCATCTCCGAGCACCCCCGGCAACTGGCGGACGACGGCATCGATCAACACCATCGCCGGCAACTCGCCGCCGGAGAGCACAAAATCTCCGATCGATATTTCTTCATCGACACAGCGCTCGATCAGACGCTCGTCAATCCCTTCATAGCGACCGCAAAGAAGGATCAGCCCTTCGTCACCGCCCGCCAGTTGCATCACCCGCTCATGCGTCAGCGGCATACCCTGCGGCGAGAGATAGATGACCCGGCTTTTCGCCAGCCCTGTCTCGCGCTGCTGCGCCTTGGCCGCCGCAATTGCCCTCTCCAGCGGACCTGGCTGCATCAGCATGCCCGGCCCGCCACCGAAGGGACGATCATCGACCCGCCGCCAGGCATTCTCGGTGAAATCGCGAGGATTCCAGCCCTGCCACGCCCAGCGCTGCTCTTCCAGCGCCCGGCGGGTAATGCCACTCTGCGTCACGGCGGCGAACATCTCCGGGAAGATGGTCACGCAGTCGAACCGGATCACCAGTCGCTGCCCCACTCCACGCGGATCAGTCCCGCTTCCTTCTCCACCGCCAGCACCACCGCCGCAACAAACGGCAGCAGGCGTTCGGCGCCATCCTCGCCAACGACGCGCAACACGGCATTGGCACCGGTCTCGATCAACCCGGCCACCTTGCCGAGCCGCTCGCCGGCAGTATTGACGACTTCCAGGCCGATCAGGTCGGCCCAGTAATACTCGTCTTTATCGGTCGTCGGCAACGCTTCACGCGGTGCCCCGACCAGAAGCCCCTTGGCGGCCTCGGCGGCCGTGCGGTCCTCGATACCTTCCAGGAGTACGACAACCCCGTCGCCATGAGTTTTCAGACCTTTCAGCCTGCACTCACGCCACGGCTCGC
>CAMLHL010000035.1 GCA_946479855.1 uncultured Pseudomonadota bacterium | reverse complement strand
CGAGCACGTGCTTGGCCTTTTCCGGCGTCGTGATGTCGCCGTTGGCGATGACCGGAATCCTGATCAGCGTCTTGACCAGGGCGATGGTGTCGTACTCGGCTTCGCCGGTGTATTGCTGGCAGCGGGTGCGGCCGTGGATGGCGACGGCGCGGACGCCGGCCGACTCGGCGATGCGTGCGATGGTCGGGGCGTTCTTGTTGGCGATGTTCCAGCCGGTACGGAATTTCAGGGTGACCGGGGTGTCCGGCACGGCGCCGACGACGGCGTCGAGGATTTTGCCGACCAGTTGCTCGTCCTGCATCAACGCCGAGCCGGCCATCACGTTGCAGACCTTCTTGGCCGGGCAGCCCATGTTGATGTCGATGATCTGGGCGCCGTTATCGACGTTGTGTTTGGCCGCCTCGGCCATCATGGCCGGGTCGGCACCGGCGATCTGCACCGAGATCGGCGCCACTTCGCCAGTGTGGTTGGCGCGGCGCAGCGTCTTGGCGCTGCCGTAGAGCAGCGAGTTCGAGGTGACCATTTCGGAGACCGCCAGCCCGGCGCCCAGTTTCTTGCACAACTGGCGGAAGGGACGATCGGTGACCCCGGCCATGGGCGCGACGAACAGATTGTTGCGAAGCTGAAAACCGGCGAATTCCATGGGCGTACGGGGGGTAAGGGTCAGGCGGGGAAGCCGCGCATTTTACCCCAGTCGGCGCCTAAAAAATAGTCAAATCGTGAAGCTCAGGGTTAACAGCAGGGCAAAGACAAATTGCAGGCCGGCGGTGGCGGCGAGGATGTTGTTGAAGATCGGGCCGGGCGGTTCGTCATGAAAGCGCCGGATCAGTTTCACAGCCAGGGGCAGCGACAGCAGCGGCCAGGCGGCGGGCCAGCCGAGGCCGGCGAGCAGCGGCAGCAGCGCATAGGGGGCGAGTATTTCCGCCGCGTAAACCCGGCGGGTCGCCGGGCGGCCGAGGCGGACGGCCAGCGTGTTCTTGTCGTTGCGGGCGTCGCCGTCGAGATCGCGGTAATTGTTGACGGTGATCACCGCGGCGGCATGGATGCCGACCAGTGCGGCGGCGAGCAGCGCCATCGGCGTCAGGCTCAGCGTCTGCAGGTAATAACTGCCGCCGACGGCGACCAGGCCAAAAAAGACGAAAACGAACAATTCGCCGAGTGGGCCGTAGGCAATCGGTTTCGGGCCGCCGGTATAGGCCCAGCCGGCGGCCAGCGAGGCCAGCCCGATGGCGACGATCGGCCAGCCGCCGTGGTCGACCAGATAGATACCGCACAGGAAAGCCAGCGCAAAGCACAGCCAGGCGCCGGCCTTGACCTTGCCCGGCGTCAGCCAGCCTTCGGCGGTGGCGCGTTTGGGGCCGAGGCGTTCCGGCGTGTCGGTGCCGCGCAGGAAGTCGCCGACATCGTTGAACAGGTTGGTGCCGATCTGGATGAAAGCGGCACCGAGCCCGGCGGCGAGCAGCGGCAGCCAGAGCAGGCCGCCCGTGTCGTGCCAGGCGACGGCGGTGCCGACCAGTACCGGTGATAACGAGACCGACAGTGTTTTCGGACGGCAGGCAAGGAACCAGGCCTGCAGGCGCCCCGGATTCACGGCCAAGCGCGTGCTCCCCAGATCATCCGCTTGGCGACGAAGTGGCGGGCCGGCGGGAAGACGTCGAGGGCGAGCAGGCCGAGGCCGCGGGCCAGCTTGAGCGGGCCGAAATCGTTGGAGAAGGTGCGGACGATCTGATCGGTGAAGAAGGCGCTGCCGCGGCGGTCGAGGCGTCGGCGGGCGGCGTAGTGGTTCAGACTGCTACGGTCGACGCCGGTTTTGAGCAAAATTTCGGCCAGTTGCCAGGCGTCGCGGATGCCGAGGTTGAAGCCCTGGCCGGAGACCGGGTGCAGGGTTTGCGCGGTGTTGCCGATCCACACTTCGCTGCCCTTGACCAGCGTCTCGCGCAGGCGCAGGGCGAGCGGGAAGCGGCTGCGCGGACCGGGTCGGGCGAAACGCAGGCGCTGGCCGAACTGGGCTTGCAGGGCGGCGAGGAAGGCGGTGTCGTCGAGCGCCATGACTGCATCGGCCTTGGCTGGCGGCAGCGTGAACACGATGGAGTATTCGTCGCCGAGCGGCAGCAGGGCGAGCGGGCCGTCCGGCGTAAAGCGTTCCCAGGCGCGTTTGTGGTGGCCGGCGCTGTCGGCAAAAACGGGGGTGACTTCGCAGATCACCGCGTGCTGATGGTAGTCGCTGACCGCGACGGCCGGATCGTCGCCCGGCGTGCCTTCGGCGTGCACCAGCAGTTTGCTGCGGATGGTCCGCAACTGGCCGGCGTGGCGCAGCGACACGGTGACGCCATCGTCGTCCGGCTGGATATCGAGGATTTCCGCTTCGGCGAGCACGGCATCGGGCGCCAGGTTGGCGGCCAGTGCGCCAGCCAGATCGCGGTAGCGGACGACGTAGCCGAGGGCGGGCAGGGCGTAGTCGGCGCGGTCGATCAGCGTGCGGCCGAAGCCGTCCTTTTGCGAGACGTGGATGGTCTCGATCGGCGTCGCGGCGCGGGTCGGCCAGCTGTCGATCTGTTCGAGCAGCTGGCGGGTACCATGCGACAGGGCGAGGGCGCGCGGGTCGGCTTGCTGGGCGGCGAGTGGGCGGCGGTCGAGGAGCCGCGACTTCTGCCCGCCGGCGGCCAGCGCCAGGTGCAGCGTCAGGCCGACCGGGCCGGCGCCGACGATCAGGATGTCGACGTTTTCAACCGCAATCTCAGTCATGGCGCATGACTTCCTCGATCTCGGCCACCGTCTTCGGCGCCGTGGTGTAGACGTCGCAACCCTCGGCCGTCACCCGCACGTCGTCCTCGATGCGGATGCCGATGCCGGCCAGCGCCGGCGGAATGTCGTCGGCCGGGCGGATGTACAGCCCGGGTTCGACGGTCAGCGTCATGCCCGGCTGCAGCGTCGTCCACGCGTCGCCGACCTTGTATTCACCGGCATCGTGCACGTCGAGGCCGAGCCAGTGGCCGGTGCGGTGCATGTAGAAGCGGCGGAAATCGCCTTTTTCGATCAGGTTGTCGATATCGCCCTGTAGTAGCTTGAGATCGACCAGGCCCTGGGTCAGAACGCGCACCGCGGCATCGTGGCCTTCCATGAAATGGCGGCCGGGGGCGGTGGCGACGATGGCGGCGGCCTGTGCGGCGAGCACGATTTCGTAGACGTCCTTCTGGGCGGCGTTGAAGCGGCCGTTGACCGGGAAGGTGCGGGTGATGTCGGCGGCGTAGCCCTCGACTTCGCAGCCGGCGTCGATCAGGACCAGGGTGTGGTCGTTGAGCACCTTGTCGTTGGAGACGTAGTGCAGCACGCAGGCGTTGGCACCGCCGGCGACGATCGGGGTGTAGGCGTGGGCATCGGCGCCGCGGCGGCGGAATTCGTAAGTCAGTTCGGCTTCGAGTTCGTATTCGGCGACGCCGGGGCGGCAGGCGCGCATGGCGCGGGCGTGGCCGGCGCTGGCGATGTCGGCCGAGCGCTGCTGGATATCGGCTTCGGCGGTGTCCTTGACCAGGCGCATGGTGTCGAGTTCGGCGCGCAGGTCGTGGATGGCGCGCGGCGCCCGCTTGCCGGCCCGGGTCTGGGCGCGGACTTCGTTCAGCGCCTTGGCGATCCGCGCATCCCATTCGGCGTCGTGGCCGATGGCGTGCCACAGCGTGTTGCGGTCGACCAGGAATTCGGCCAGTTTCTTGTCGAGTTGCTCGATCGGGTAGGCGGCGTCGAAGCCGAAGGCGGCCTTGGCCGCCTTTGGGCCGTAGCGGTAGCCGTCCCAGATTTCGCGTTCCTCGTGCTTTTCGCGGCAGAAGAGGATGGACTTGGGCTTCTTGCCGCCGATCAGCACGACCACCGCTTCCGGTTCCGGGAAGCCGGTCAGGTACCAGAAGTAGCTGTCGAAGCGGTAGAGATGGTGGGCGTCGCGGTTGCGGATGACTTCCGGCGCCGTTGGCACGATGGCGACGCCGTCGCCGATGATCTTCAACAGGCGCTGGCGGCGGGCGAGAAAGTGGGCGTGGGTCATGCGTTCCTCAGTTCCTGATCCAGTTCCGCAAGACGTTGCGGTGTTCCTACATCGACCCAGCGGCCGGCGTAGCGTTCCCCGGTCAGCGTGCCGGCGGCGATGGCGGCGTCGAGCAGCGGGCGCAGTTTCATGACCGTGCCGGGCTGGACGCCGGCGAAGAAGGCCGGCGCGAAGACGCCGATGCCGGCGTAGGTCAGCGTTTGCTGGCCGTGGGCGTAAATGACCCGCTGGCCGTCGAGGCTGAAGTCGCCGCCGGCATGGTGCGCCGGGTTGGCGACCATGACCAGATGGGCTCGCGGTTGCCCGCCCGCTACGGTCGACGGCAAAAAACGGCCAAAATCAAAATCGCAATACACGTCGCCATTGACTACCAGGAAGGGCTGGTCGCCGAGCAGCGGCAGCGCGGTGGCGATGCCGCCGGCCGTCTCCAGGGCGCCCGGCGGTTCGGGCGAATAGCGGATGTGCAGGCCCCACCGCGAGCCGTCGCCGAGCGCCGCTTCGATCTGCTCGCCGAGATGGGCATGGTTGATGACGATCTCGCGGAAGCCCGCCGCCGCCAGCCGTTCCAGATGCCAGGCGATCAACGGTTTGCCGCCGGCGACGAGGAGCGGCTTGGGCGTGTGGTCGGTCAGCGGCCGCATGCGTTCGCCGCGGCCGGCGGCGAGGATGAAGGCTTTCATCTAGCGCCGGTAGCCGATCTGCTCGGTGTTGCCTTCCAGCCGGTCGAGCAGGTTTTGCAGCGGCTTCAGCTGGACGTAGCGGGCAGCCGTCTTGCGGGCGTAGTTGATGAAGCGCGGCAGGTCTTCGCTGTATTTGTCCTTGCCGTCGCGGTATTTCAGGCGGCAGAAGATGCCGAGCACCTTGAGGTGGCGCTGCAGGCCCATCAGTTCGTAGTCGCGCCAGAAGGCGCCGAAGTCTTCGCGCACCGGCAGGCCGGCGGCGCGGGCCTTTTCCCAGTAGCGGACGACCCAGTCGATTTCCTGCTCCTCGTCCCAGGAAATGAAGGCGTCGCGGAACAGCGAGACGACGTCGTAGGTGATCGGCCCCATCACGGCATCCTGGAAGTCGATGATGCCCGGGGTCAGGCGGGCTTCGCTCTCGACGACCATCAGGTTGCGCGGCATGAAGTCGCGGTGCACGAAGACCTTGGGCTGGGCCAGCGCCGAGTTGATCAGGAACTTGAAGGTGCGGTCGAGCATGACTTTTTCGTCGGTGCTGAGTTCGACGCCGAGGTGGCGGCCGACGAACCATTCCGGGAAGAGGTCGAGCTCGCGGCGCAGCAGCGTCGCGTCGTAGGGCGGCAGCGTGGCGGCCGTGGTCGATAGCTGCCATTTGACCAGCACGTCGAGGACCGGGCGGATCAGCAGGTCGGCCATCGACAGGTCGGCGTTCAGGGCGTCGAGATAGCCGATGCGGCCGAGGTCGGTGAGCACCAGGAAGCCGTTGTCGAGATCCTTGTCGAGGACGCGCGGCGCCGCCAGGTCGGCCTTGGCCAGCAGGCCGGCGACGTGGATGAAGGGCTTGCAGTCTTCTTTTTCCGGCGGCGCATCCATCAGGATACGCGAGCTGCCGTCTGGCCAGGTCAGCCGGAAATAGCGGCGGAAGCTGGCGTCAGCCGAGGCCGGGGTGATCCGGACCGACTGGTCGGGGAAGCGACTGGCGACCCAGTCGGTAACAAGTTGATCGCGCGGCGTGGCTGGCATAGGCGGGCAGGGTTCGGTTCGTTGTAAAATGGCGCGATTTTAACACTCGGGCATCGGCCGTTCCGGTCCCGGACCTACACTGATCGCCTCGATGCCCGGTTTTGCCCGCCGTCCGCTTGCCGTTTTTGTCTGCTGCCTGTTTGTCGGAGTGCCGACCGGGTACGCCGCTGACCTCGGGCGGGCGCCGCAGGCGAGCGATAGCCTTGCCGCGCCGGCACAGCCGACCGGGGCATTGCAGCTGGCGGCCGGCGATCTGCCGCTCAACCTGCGCAATGAACGCAAGTTCAACGTGCTGGGGAAAAAGAAACCGGCGCCGGTTCTCGTTGTCGGTGTCGAAAATCCGGTGGTGCTGAAGAAGGATGACAGCTACCCAATGTTCATCGTCGCCGACCGGGTCGAGGGACAGACCGATGAACAGGTCGAGGCCGAGGGCAATGTCGAATTGCGCAGGGCGGGCTCCCTCCTCTTTGCCGATCATGTGACCTACCAGGTGCTGGACGACGAGGTCGAAGCGAAGGGGGCGGTCCGCCTGTTGCAGGAGGGTGCCGAGGTCAGCGGACCGCATTTGCGGATGCGGCTGTCCGAGCAGATCGGTTCGATGGACGACGCGACCTACCGGATCGTCCGGGAAACACCAAGCCAGTTCTACGATCCGAGAAAAGCTGTATTCAGGGCGACTAGTCACGTCATTAACGCAGGTGCGCCGATGATGCTGACGGTCGCCAACAGTTACGGCTTGCCGACCCAGGCACCGCCGCCGCGGCAGGTCGAAGTCAATGGCCAGGCCGAGCGTATCGATTTCGAGGGGGAAAACCAGTTCACCCTGATTTCGAGTTCGTACTCGACCTGCAAGCCCGGGCAGACCGACTGGTATCTGCAGACGTCGGAAACCCATCTCGACTACGACAAGAAAGAGGGCTCGGCCAAGAATGCCGTGATGTGGTTCGAGGGAGCGCCGATCTTCTATTCGCCGGTCGCCTCGTTCCCGTTGAGCGGCCAGCCGCGTTCCGGCATCCTGCACCCGTTCTTCTCGACCTCGACACGTAGTGGTCTCGACTTTACGCTGCCCTACTACTGGTATGTCGCGCCGAATTACGATCTGACGCTGTTCCCGCGCTACATGTCGAAACGCGGCTTCCAGCTCGGCGCCGAGGCGCGCTACCTGGAGCACAATTTTGAGGGCTTCACGCGCCTCGAATACATGCCGGACGACGAGATGCTGAATCGCCGGCGCTATGCCTACCAGATTGAGCATCGGCACGACCTGGGGCAGGATGTCTCGGCGCACATCAGTTGGAACGGTGTTTCCGACGATTTCTACTGGCAGGATATGTCTTCTCGCCTGTTGCGTACTTCACACGCGCAGTTGCCGCAACAGGTGGAGTTGAGCTACGCGCCATCGCCATGGTTGCAGAGCAACATCCAGGTGCTGCGCTACCAGACGCTGCAACTCGATCCGACCATCAAGCGGCCGTATTTCCTTGAGCCGCAACTGAACATCGTCGGCTACAAGCCGGATCTGCTGAAAACCGATTTCAGCATGATCGCGCAGTATTCGCACTTTACCCACCTCGATGCGAGCAAGGACCAGGGCGACCGTTTCGTGTTCTATCCGCAGGTGTCGCTGCCCATCATCAACCCGGCCTTCCAGATTACGCCCAAGCTCGGCCTGCACATCAGCAGCTACACGCTTGACCGTGCTACCGCCGGGCTGCCGGACAGCGTCAGCCGCACCCTGCCGACCTTCACGCTGGATTCTTCGATGATCTTCGAGCGCGATCACGACTGGTTCGGTAGCGGTGCCATCCAGACGCTGGAGCCGCGACTCTACTACGTCAACATTCCCTACAAGGACCAGAGCAAGATACCGCTGTTCGACACGGCGCTCTCGGACTTCAACTTCGCCCAGATCTTTTCCGAGAACCGCTACAGCGGCTACGACCGGATCAACGATGCCAACCAGCTGACGGCCGCCCTGACCACGCGCCTCCTCGATGCCCAAAGCGGCGTCGAACGCTTCAAGGCGATGCTCGGCCAGCGCTATTACTTCAAGCCGCAGCGGGTCGCCATCGATGGCGAAACCACGCGCCAGGAGAATTTCTCCAACCTAGTGGCCGCGGTCAATGGGGTCATCGCTCCCAAAACCTATATGGATCTGGCCTGGGAATACAACTATCGCGACCGGAGCAGCGACCGGTTTGCAGCTGGCGTCCGCTTCCAGCCCGATCTGGGCAAGGTGCTCTCGGCAGGCTACCGTTATTCCCGCGACCCGCTGACCCAGGCCTCGACCGTGGACCAGATCGACATCGCCGGCCAGTGGCCGATTTCGGCCCGATGGTATGCGGTCGGCCGCTACAACTACTCGCTGCGTGATTCGCGGGTGCTTGAATCGATCGCCGGCGTGGAGTACAACGCAGGTTGCTGGGCGTTTCGCCTCGTTGGCCAGCACCTGGGGGCGATTGCCGGTGCGCCCAACGACACCCTCTTCTTGCAGCTTGAACTCAACGATTTCGGCAGTGTCGGTACCAATCCGATCGGCTTGCTGAGACGCAGCATTCCCGGCTACGGCAAGACCAATGAACTGCCCGACAGTGGCAGCCTGCTCACCACCCAATGACCACCATGACCCAATTCATCCGCCACCTGATTGTCCTGATTTTCTGCCTGGGCGGCTTCCTGGCGCAGCCCGTTTCTGCCGCGCCTCAGGAGCCGGTCGAAGCCGACCGTATCGTGGCCGTCGTCGGCGACGACGTGATCACCTATTACGAATTGCGGACCCGCCTCGCCGCGGCCCTCAAGCAGTTGCAGAAACAGGGCACGACGCTGCCACCGCAGGATGTGCTGGAAGGCCAGATGCTCGAGCGCCTGATCATGGACCGGGCACAGTTGCAGTTTGCCCGCGAGAGCGGCATGAAGATCGATGATGCCCAGCTTGACCAGGCGATCGGGCGGATCGCCGCCAACAACAAGCTGACGCCGCAGCAGTTCCGCGAGGCCCTGGAAAAGGACGGCGTCGAGTACAGCCGCTTCCGCGAGGATATCCGTAACGAATTGACCACCGTTCGCCTGCGCGAACGTGAGGTCGACAGCAAGCTGGTGATCTCCGACGGCGAAGTCGACAACTACCTGGCCAATCAGGCGGCCAATGGCGGCGGCGAGGAATATCAGCTGGCCCACATCCTGTTGCGGGCCCCGGAATCGGCCAGTCCCGAGCAGTTGCAGAAGCTGCGCCAGCGCGGCGAGCAGGCCCTGAAGCAGGCGCGGGCCGGGCAGAACTTCGCCGAACTGACGGCGGCCTTCTCCGATGCACCTGATGCCCTGCAGGGCGGTGATCTTGGCTGGCGTCCGCTCGACCGTCTGCCGACGCTTTACGCCGAGGCCGGCGCCCGTCTGCAGCCCGGGGAAGTCAGCGACCTGCTGCGCTCGTCAGCCGGCTTTCACATCGTCAAGCTGATCAACAAGCGTGGCGGCAGCGCACCGACGTCGATCCAGCAGACCCGGGCCCGTCATATCCTGATCCGCATCAACGAGGTGGTTTCCGAAGCGGAGGCCCGGCGCAAGCTGGAAAGCGTCCGTGAGCGCATTGCCAACGGCGTCGATTTCGCCGAGCAGGCCCGCCTTTATTCGCAGGATGGCTCGGCCGCCAAGGGCGGTGACCTCGGCTGGCTCAATCCCGGCGATACGGTGCCGGATTTCGAGCGGGCCATGGATGCCCTGAAGATCAACGAGGTCAGTCAGGTGGTTCAGTCACCTTTCGGTTTGCACCTGATCGAGGTACTGGAGCGGCGCGAGCGCGATGTTTCGGCCGAGCGCCAGCGCACCGTGGCGCGCCAGGCCCTGCGCGAGCGCAAGCTCGACGAGGCCTACCAGGACTGGCTGCGCCAGTTGCGCGATCGCACCTACGTCGAAAATCGCCTGCAAGAACAGTAATGCTGCCCGTCATCGCGGTTACCAGCGGCGAGCCGGCCGGCATCGGGCCGGAGCTTTGCCTGCATCTGGCTGGCTATCCAGGGCCGGCGCAGCCGGTCATCCTCGGTGATCGCAGCCTGCTCGCGGCACGGGCGGCGCAACTGGGGCTGAAGGTGGTTTTCCGCGATTTTTGCCCGAAAAATCCGGTCGACCGTCGCGTTCTGGATGTCCTGCACATTCCGCTGGCCGTTCCGGCGCAGGCCGGCCAGCTCAATGCTGCCAACGGCGCCTACGTGCTGGCCCTGCTCGATCGCGCCCTGGCCGGTTGCCGTACCGGTGAATTCGCCGCGATGGCGACGGCACCGGTGCACAAGGGGGTCATCAACCAGGCCGGCGTTCAATTCACCGGGCACACCGAGTATCTCGCCGAGAAAACCGCCACGCCGCTGGTTGTCATGATGCTGGCAGGCGATACCGGGCACGGGCCGTTGCGCGTCGCGCTGGCCACCACGCACCTGCCGCTGAAGGAGGTGCCGGCGGCGATCACGATGGATGTGCTGGAGAAGACCCTGCGTATCCTGCATGCCGATCTGCGCGGCAAATATGGCCTCGGCCAGCCGCGCATCCTGGTCGCTGGCCTCAACCCGCACGCCGGCGAAGGCGGCTATCTCGGCCGCGAAGAAATCGAAGTCATCACCCCGGTGCTCGACAAGCTGCGCGCCGAAGGCATGGCCCTCTCCGGCCCCTACCCGGCCGACACCATGTTCACGCCGCCCATCCTCGCCCAGGGCGATGCAGTGCTTGCCATGTATCACGACCAGGGTCTGACCGCCCTGAAGTACGCCACTTTCGGCAAGGGCATCAACGTTACGCTCGGCCTCCCCATCATCCGCACCTCGGTCGATCACGGCACGGCGCTGGAACTGGCCGGCAGTGGCCGGGCCGATCCCGGCAGCCTGTTCGAAGCCGTCGCCGAAGCCGCCCGCATGGCTACAAGGAAAACCCAATGAAAGGCCACGTCGCCCGCAAACGCTTCGGCCAGAATTTTCTGGTCGATAGCGGCATCATCGCCGCCATCGTCTCGGCCATCGACCCGAAACGGGACGAAACCGTTGTCGAGATCGGCCCCGGCCTCGGTGCGATCACCGAGCCTTTGATGGCACGAGTCGATCACCTGCATGTCGTCGAAATTGACCGCGACCTGATTGCCCGCCTCAAGAAGCAGCACCCGCCGCAACGCATGACCATCCACGAAGGGGATGCGCTGGCCTTCGATTTCGCCAGCATCGGCAAGGATTTGCGCCTGGTCGGCAACCTGCCCTACAACATCTCGACACCGCTGCTCTTCCACCTTGCCGAATATGTCGATATCGTCCGCGACATGCATTTCATGCTGCAAAAGGAAGTCGTCGAGCGGATGATCGCCGAGCCGGGGGACGCCGATTTTGGCCGCATGTCGGTCATGCTGCAGTACCGCTTCTATCTGGAGTGGCTGATCGATGTGCCGCCGGAAAGCTTCGATCCGCCGCCCAAGGTCCAGTCGGCCGTCGTTCGCCTGATCCCGAAGCCGGTTTCGGAATTGCACGCCAAGAGCCAGGAAAAGTTGTCGCAGGTCGTTCTGACGGCTTTCTCCCAACGCCGCAAGATGCTGCGCAACACCATGAAGGGCCTGTTGAGCGAGGCTGCTTTCGCCGAACTGGGCATCGACCCGACCCGCCGGGCCGAGGACATTCCGGTCGAGGATTATGTCCGCATCGCTAATTTCCTGATGGCATAAATGCCCGCGGCAAGGTGTATCATCAACTGACGATGTAGGTTGTCGACGTGTTGGTTGGCCGCGAAGGAGAAAGACATGATTGGTCCGCTAGGGCAGAAACCGACGCTGTCGGGAAAGCCGATTTTCGCCAAGACCGCTCGACCCTGGCTGCTGCTTTTGGCAATTGCTGCCTCACTGAGTAGCGTTTGCCTGCCGGCTTATGCTGCGAACAAGTCGAAACTGAGCACCTATCAGTCCGGTAAGCCGGTGATCGGATTGCCATGCGGCACGCAGCCACTGCAGGACCGCACATCTGTCCTGATGGGGGGCGGCTCCGACGTCAAGGGGGCCTACACCTGGATGATCAGCAAGATGGGCAAGTGCGCTGACGGTAGCACCGGGCGGCTGGGCAATTTCCTGGTCATTCGGGCTGGTGGCAACCCGGACTACGATCGTTTCATTTACAAGCTTGGTCCGGTTGCTTCCGTGGAAACCATTGTCGTGCCGACCGTGGACAGCGCCAATGACCCGGAGATCGAATCCTATATCCGCAATGCGGGCGCCATCTGGCTGACCGGTGGCGACCAGGGTGATTACTACAATTTCTGGAAAGGGACCTTGCTCGAACGCCTGGTGTCGCAGCAGGTCGCCAACTACGGGATCCCTATCGGAGGGACCAGCGCCGGCATGATGATACTCAGCGAATTCAACTACATCGCCGACCCCTATTCCGTTACTTCTCTCCAGGCGCTGGCCGATCCTTATCTGCCCGGATACATGGCGCTGAAAAACGATTTCTGGACGAACCGTACACCCTTCCCGCCGCTACTTTCGACCGTGACCGATTCCCACTTCGATACCCGTGACCGGATGGGGCGACTGGTGGCTTTCCTGGCCCGGACGATCAAGGACGGCTGGGCCAAAGCCGGTGCGGCGCGGGCCATTGGCGTTGATCAGGAAACTGCCCTGCTTTTCGAATACAACGACAAGTCTCCCTCGATCTCCACGGTGACGACCATTGCCAACCCGGATGTGGCCGGGTCAGGCTACGTGCTCAGCGCCGGTTCCGGAAGCAGCTTGGTGGCCGAGCCCGGAAGACCGCTGACGTTTACCAACGTCCAAGTGAGGAAACTACCGGCAGGCGCCGCACCGCTTAATTACCAGATCAATGTGAACGGCGGGGTGATGACTTCCAGCAATGGCAGCCTCTATTGATTTCACCGGGAACCGGACAATAAAAAGCCGCCGATTGGCGGTTTTTTATTGGATGGACCGACCTTGGCCTTTCTTGCTCAGGCAGGTCTTGATACCGAGCAGCGTGTAGGCCGGGCAGCAGCCCATCAGAAAATTTCGTCCTTGAGCGGACCTAAGGGGCAATGCTCATACCAACTCACCCGCACCTTGTGAGCAATCTCCATGACAGTCCTAATTCTCGTTGCCTTCGTGGTGCTGAAGCTTGGCTAGGGCTTCGTTCCTACAATGGTTGGTGCCCGCTCCCGTTCGGCATACACCTCAGATGAACCGTAAATCAGCTTTGGGCGCTTGGTGCGGGGGCGCTGAATGGCTTCCGCTCGACGTTTAGACGGCGAGTGACGTAGGGAGATGGGGGAATTTCTTGTCCTTCCTGTCTCCCTTTTGATCAACAAAATGAGGGTCAAACCGACGAAAAAGGCGGCCCGGGTTGCCCCTACCGCCTTCTGCGAAAAAGCTTGGAAAGCCTTGTGCTGTCTCGTTATTTCTTCATCGGGCAGGTCTTGATGCCGAGCAGCGTGTAGGCCGGGCACCAGCCCATCAAGCCGGTGGCCAGCGGCACGATGCCGATGTAGCCCCAGGCCGGGAGCAGGCCGGCCGCTGTTGCACCGATCAGGCCGAGGCCGACAGCGATACGCAGGATTTTGTCGATTCCGCCAACATTTGCAGCCATGGTGTGTTCTCCGTCAGGTTGTTTGGACAGCGCCAATGTAACGGTGCGACAGGATGGTGTATGTAACCTGGGTCACACAGCGGCGAGTTTCTGCAGGGACTCGCGGTCGGTGAGGGTCAATTGTTCCCGGCCGAGAGCAACCAGCCCCTGGGCGGCAAAACCTTTGAGCAGCCGGCTGACGATTTCGCGGACGCTACCCAGTTCGTCGGCCAGTTGCTGATGGGTGACGTTGATCGTTGTTTGCTGGCGGGACAGCAATAGTTTGGCCAGGCGCTGGTCGAGGCGGGCGAAGGCGACTTCCTCGACCAGTTGCATCAGTTCGCCGATGCGTTCGGCAAACAGGTGGAAGACGAAATCGCGGAAGGGCGGATGATCGAGCATCAAGGCGGAGAAATCACTGACCGGAAGGGCGAGCAGGGTGAGCGGCGTTTCGGCGATACCGCGGGCGTTGTAGTCGGTGTGGCCAAGAAGGCAGCTGGAGCTGATGATGCACGAGCCGCCGGGGGCGACGCGATAAAGCATCAGTTCGCGACCATTGGCGGCCAGCTTGATGACCTTGATGCGGCCTTCGAGCAGCAGCGGGAAACCCCGGCAGGGCTGGTGTTCGGCGAAAATCTGGACGCCGGCCGGCAAGTGCATGACCGCTTGCGGCGACACCAGCGCGGCGAGCCGCTCGGCCGGCAGGCCGGCGAGGGCCGGGTACAGTTTTGCCAGTTTTTGCGGGTCGACCGTAGGATGGGCCGTGGCGTCACTGGTCGTCGGATTCATGCCGGATCAGTCAACGATTGCCCATACCGGCGCATGGTCGGACGGCCGCTCCAGCTTGCGCGGGGCACGGTCGATGCCGGCGGCGCTACATTGTCCGGCCAGCGGCGCCGAGAGCAGCACATGGTCGATGCGCAGTCCGAGATTTTTCTGGAAGCCGAGCATCCGGTAATCCCACCACGAAAAGGTCTTTTCCGGCTGCTCGAACAGCCGGAAGCTATCGCTCAGGCCAAGGCTGAGCAAGCGCTGGAAGGCGGCGCGCTCGGGTTCCGAACAGAGAATGCTGCCGGCCCAGGCCTTGGGGTCATGGACGTCGCGATCCTCCGGGGCGATGTTGTAGTCGCCGCACAGGGCGAGCTTCGGGTACTTGGCCAGCTCCTCGCCAAGCCAGGCAGCCAAGGCATCGAGCCAGCGCAGCTTGTAGTCGTACTTGTCACTGCCCACCGCCTGGCCGTTCGGCATGTAGGCGCAGACGACGCGGGTGTCGCCGATGGTGCCGCTGATCAGGCGCTTCTGCTCGTCCGGAAAGTGCGGGTTGCCGCAGACGACATCGTGGATCGGCTGGCGGGCGAGCAGGGCGACGCCGTTGTAGGTTTTTTGACCGGAAAAGGCGACCTGGTAGCCAGCCGCCTCGATCTCGGCACGCGGGAAATTATGGTCTTCGAGCTTCAGTTCCTGTAGGCACAGGGCATCCGGCTGGGTGGCGGCGAGCCAGTCGAGCAGATGCGGCAGGCGAACTTTCAGCGAATTGACGTTCCAGCTGGCAATCTTCACTGGGCGGCCTTGGCGGTAGACTTGGGGGCTGTTTTGGGGTATCCGGCGAGGTCGAGCAGCTTGTTCCAGGCGCCGGCTTCAAAGCCCCGCTGCGTTTGCCGGCCAACTTTGAGGACGGGGACGACCGCATCGCCGACCAGTGCCTTTAACTCGTCTGCATCTTCCTGCTTCTGCAACAACTTTTCACTGTAGGGAATGCCGCGCCCGGAGAGCAACTCGCGGGCGTGGATGCAGGGATCGAGACACTCGAGCCCGGTGTAGAGCGTGACCGGGAAATCGGCGGCTGCCTTCTTGGTGGCGTAGGGTTGGCCGTCGCTGGCTTCGGGCTTGTCGCCGGTCTTGACGAGGTCCTTGGCCTTGCCGGGCGGCGGCGAGTCGGAAATGACCGTCTTGCCCGACGAGTCGGACCAGCGGTAAGTGTCGGCCAGCACCGAGGCGCTGGACAGCGCCAGACACAGCATCAGCAGGTAACGCATGCTTTTCTTCTCCCCTTGGACGGCTTAGGCTGCAATCATACCGCTATGACGCAGCAGTGCATCGACGCTCGGTTCGCGGCCGCGGAAGGCCTTGAACGATTCGATGGCCGGGCGCGAGCCGCCGACCGACAGGATTTCGTCGAGGAAGCGCTGGCCGACCGTGGCATCGAACGGATCGCCGGCCTCTTCAAAAGCGGCATAGGCGTCGGCCGAGAGCACTTCCGCCCACTTGTAGCTGAAATAGCCGGCGCCGTAGCCGCCGCCAAAGATGTGCGAGAAGCTGTTCGGGAAACGGTGCCACGCCGGCGGGATCAGCACGGCGACTTCCTGGCGCA
The DNA here is from genome assembly GCA_946479855.1 of uncultured Pseudomonadota bacterium. The sequence continues at coordinate 14,165 of CAMLHL010000035.1, read as the reverse complement.
CGGTATTGAGCAGGTCCATCACGGTCGACGAGCCCAGCGGGTCGAATTCCGAATGCAGCAGCATGTCGAACAGCGAGAACTCGATCTGGCGGACGGCCATCATGCCGCTCTGGAAGTTCTTGGCGGCCAGCATCTTGTCGAACAGCTGGCGCGGCAGTGTTGCGCCGCTGTCGACGTGGGCCGTCATCCCTTCGACGACGCTCCATTCCCAGCAGTAGTTTTCCATGAATTGCGACGGCAGTTCGACGGCATCCCATTCGACGCCGTGGATGCCGGAAACGCCCAGCTCCTCGCCGCGCGTCAGCAGGTGGTGCAGGCCGTGGCCGGTTTCGTGGAACAGCGTGGTTACTTCGTCGTGCGTGAAAGTTGCCGGCTTGCCGCCGACCGGGCGGGCGAAGTTGCAGTTCAGGTAGGCAATCGGCTTCTGGATGCCGGTGACCGTGCGCCGCCGTGAGCGGGCCTCGTCCATCCAGGCGCCGCCGCGCTTGGTTTCGCGGGCATAGAGGTCGAGGTAGAACTGGCCGACCAGCTCGCCGCTCGGGGCTTCCAGGCGGAAGAACTTGACGTCCTCGTGCCAGACCGGCGCCGTGTCCGGCTTGACCCTGACGTTGAACAGGCTCTCGATGACCTGGAACAGGCCGCCGAGCACCTTGGGTTCGGTGAAATACTGCTTCACTTCCTGCTCGGAGAAAGCATAGCGTTTCTGCAACAGCTTTTCCGAAACGTAGGCGGCATACCAGGGCTGGAAGTCGGCCAGGCCCAGTTCGTCTTTGGCGAAAGCGCGCAGTTCGGCAATATCCTTTTCCGCGAAAGGCTTGGCCTTGGCTGCCAGTTCGCGTAGGAAGGCGAGCACCTGGGCCGGCGTATCGGCCATCTTGGGGGCCAGCGAGACTTCGGCGAAGTTGGCGAAACCGAGCATCTTGGCGTCTTCCTGGCGCAGCTCCAGCATGCGCTGGATGACCGGGGTGTTGTCCCATGCCGGCTGGCTGCTGCCGTCGGCGAATTCGGCGGCGCGGGTGGCGTAGGCGCGGTACATCCGGGCGCGCAGCTCGCGGTTTTCGGCATACTGCATGACTGGGCCGTAGGAGGGCGCGTGCAGCGTGAATTTCCAGCCCTCGACGCCGGCCTTCTCGGCCGCGGTTTTGGCGGCTTCCAGCGCATCGTCGGGCAGGCCGGCGAGCAGGGCTGCGTCGGTGACGACTTCGGCGAAGGCGTTGGTCGCGTCGAGCAGGTTCTCGGCGAACTTGGCCGACAGTTGCGACAGTTCCTCCATGATCGCCTGGAAGCGCGGCTTCTGGTCTTCCGGCAGTTCGGCGCCGGAGAGGCGGAAATCGCGCACCTCGTTATCGACGATCTTCTTCTGCTCGCGGCTCAGGCCGGCGTATTCGGCACTGCCGCGCAGGGCCTTGTATTTCTCGAACAGTTTCAGGTTCTGGCCGAGTTCGGCGTAGAAGCGCGAGACCTCGGGCAGCATCTCGTTATAGGCCTCGCGCCAGGCCGGCACATCGTTGACCGAGTGCAGGTGGCCAACGATGCCCCAGGCGCGACTGAACGGCTCCAGGCCGTCGGACAGGGCGCCAGCGAAACCCGCCCAGGTGGCCGGCGTGGCGTCAGCGGTCAGGCGCTCGATCAGGGCGCGGCCCTCGGTCAGCAGCGCTTCGATGGCTGGTTTGACGTGTTCCGGCTGAATCAGGTCGAAGCGGGGCAGGTCGGAGAAGTCGAGCAGGGGATTGGTGGCGGTCATGGTTGTCGGGGGCAATTAAAAAAGGGCGGTCTGCGCCGCCCGTTTGGAGGAGGGGAAGGTCTTATTCTACAAGCTCGCGGTAGGCATGCCACGAAGCATGGCCGAGAATCGGCATGATGACGACCAGGCCGAAGAGCAGGGTGGCGAAGCCGAACAGCGTCAGGGCGACGAGCAGGGCCGCCCACAGCAGCAGCGGGCCGGTGTTCAGCGCGAAGGTGCGCAGGCTGGTCATGATCGCCGTCGCCACGTCGGCGTCGCGGTCGAGCATCAGCGGTACCGAAACGACGGCCAGGGCATAGACGAACAGCGCCAGCGCGCCACCGATCACCAACCAGGTGGCGGTGAAGGCCAGATGCTGGCCGTCGAACAGGATTTCGTTCAGATAGACGCCGGCGGCCGGTGCCGAGGTGGCGCCGATCAAGGCGAAAGCGATGGCGGAAAAGCGCTCCCACATCAACGTGACCAAGGCCAGGATCAGGCCGAAGAAGGCCAGCGACTGGCCGTTGCGGCCGAAGCATTTGAGCGAGTCGATGAACAGGATCTTTTCGCCGGCTTCGGTTTTGCGGCTCAGTTCGTAGAGTCCGGCGGCGAGCAGCGGCGCGACGAGGAAGAAGCCGGAGATCGAGACGGTCAGCAGATGTGGCGTTTCGAGCAGGGCGAGGATGATCAGGTCGCCGCCCAGTGCGAACAGCAGGCCGTAGGCCAGCGACGGCAGCGGGTTGGCCTTGAGGTCATGCCAGCCGGCCTTGAGCCAGGCCAGGGGGCGATCCATGCCGATCTGGCGGAGGCCGGGCAGGACAAAGCCGGAGGGCGAGAAATGGTCGATGCTGTGTTTCATGGCAGCCTCCTTGGTCGGGGTCACGGAGATTTGACCGGGGGGAAGGGGTGGGGTTCAGTTGCGGGAGGACCCGGATCGGCGACCAGCCATCGCTTGCATATCCAGTTCGCGATGACTGTTCTGACGATGAACTCTGCGGGAGAAAAATAGCCCAAGGGCATACAAAATAGGTGTCGGAAAGCTCCAAACAGGGCGTCTGACCTGGGCCGAGATGACTTTAGGATTAAGATAGCCTTGCCGAGTCATCAATCGAAACAAGAGAGGCGCGTGACATGGATACAACCACTCTGCTGAGTACCAATGCACTGCTCTCTTCTGCGGCGGCACTCATCATGTTCGTGGTCCAACGCACGCGCAAGACTTACCCTGGCTTCGGTTGCTGGACAGTCGGTATCGCATGCCTTGCCTTGGGCGCCGCGATGCTCGTGCCGGGTGTCTTGCCGAAGACTTGGTTAGTGGTGGTATTGCGAAATGGCATGCTGCTCGGCGGCCTCCTGCTCTTGCTACGCGGCATGCTGCTTTTTCGCGGATTGAGCGTCAGCTACCGCTGGGACGCCCTGTTCGCGCTGACTTTCCTTTTCGTCTTTGGCTACTATAGCCTTGATCCGAACCAGCTTGCGGTACGTATCAGCCTCTATTGCACGCTTGCCGGCATCCTCAGCTTTACGACGGCAGTCCTCACGCTACGCAATCGACCTCCTTATTTTGGTTCGAACGATGTCATGCTGGCGCTATGGCTGCTGGTTTACGGGGCTTTCAATTTCTTCCGTATCGTCCAGGAACTCAGCGATCCAAATATCATCACGGCTTTCGAAGCCTTGAAGGGCTTTGGCAGTTACTACGCCATGGCCCAGATACTGACGGTGCAGTTGGTGACCCTGACGCTCATCAGCATGAATTCCCAACGCATCGAATACGACTACCGCCTCAGCGAATCCCACTTGCGGGAGCGCGAAGGGCAGTTGCGCGCCGTCGGCGACAACTTGCCGGATGGATTCGTTTATCAATTTGAATTAAGCGATACCAGGCGGGGTTTCAGTTACATCAGTGCGGGGGTAGAGAAAATGCTCGGACTGAAGCCAGCGGACTTGATGATCGATGCCCAGCCATTGTTTGATTTGATGGCACCGGACTCTTACGCCCAGTACATGCAAGACGAGGCCCGCTGTTTGCGGGAACTGACACAGTATGCTGGCGTGTTGCAGTTCAATCCGCTCGGTGGCGGCAAGGTCTGGTTACATGTGCGCTCGGCACCTATGCTGGGGCCGAATGGCGGTGCTGTGTGGGCCGGTGTCGCGGTTGACGTGACAAAACTAAAGACAGCGGAAGCCGAGTTGGAGCGCCATCGAAACCATCTGGAGGCGCTGGTAAATGAGCGCACCGCTGCCCTGTCTGGCGCCATGCAGGCAGCAAAAGCTGCCAGTATCGCAAAGGGGAATTTCTTGGCCAATATGAGTCACGAAATCCGGACCCCGATGAATGCCATCATTGGATTTTCCGAAATCTTGAGCAGAAAGCAACATGATCCGGACACTACGGACAAGCTCAAGAAAATCGGGGCTGCCGGCAAACATCTCCTGGCAGTCATCAACGACATCCTCGATTTCTCAAAAATCGAGGCGGGTAAGCTTCAGTTATCGGAAGACAAGGTGGATGTTCGCCTGTTGCCCGTCAATGTGTGCTCCATGGTGGCTGAAGCCGCCAATGCCAAGGGCGTAAAACTCAAGACGGAAGTCGATTTTCTGCCGCCTCAATTGCTGGGAGATGTGACCCGCCTCACGCAGGCGCTACTCAACCTCGTCAGCAACGCAGTTAAATTTACCAAGGCGGGTTCAGTCACTGTACGAGCGATCAAGGAGGGCGAGGACGACAACTCACTCTCGATTCGCTTCGAGGTGATTGATACGGGTATCGGCATTTCCCAGGAGGCGATGAGTCGATTGTTTAATCCATTCGAGCAGGCCGATTCCTCAACCGTACGTAGCCATGGTGGAACCGGTCTCGGCTTGGCGATCACCCGTCGGCTAGCTCACTTGATGCATGGCGATGCAGGCGTCGAAAGTGTTTTGGGCGAAGGCAGCAAGTTCTGGATAACGGTGCGTTTGAAAAAAACGGATAGTGAAAGTGTCGATGGTGCGAGCAACCCCGGGAATGAGGTCGTCGCTCGGCTAAAGCAGAACTTTATTGGAACCCGGATATTGTTGGTCGAGGATAACGAGATCAACCAGCTGGTTGCCCAAGAAATTTTGCGAGAGGTCGGTTTGGTTTGCGATCTGGCCAACGATGGGGAAGAGGCCGTATCGAAAATTCGCAGTACCCAGGCGAGGATTTATGCCTTGGTTCTGATGGATATGCAGATGCCGAAGATGGATGGGGTGACTGCGACCAGGGCCATTCGGCAACTGGAGGGCGGCAAGGACATTCCCATCGTGGCCATGACGGCGAATGCCTTCAGCGAAGATGAGGAGCGTTGCTTGGCGGCCGGCATGAATGACTTTGTCTCAAAGCCAGTCGACCCCGACCGGCTCTACCGCACGCTCTTAAAGTGGCTCGATAGGCTATCTGACCACTTATCGGTACAAAGCAATCATGACGAAGTTGACGCTGATATGCGATGAGCTGCTCGTGGTGGCCGGGAAGTTCGAACCAGGAAGCAGCCACAAGAATGGCCGGAGGGCAGCTGACAGCCGGATTGCAGTCTCTTGCAGCAAATACCCGAGGGAAGGCATTGGGTCGAAGCCAAAATTTCCGATCGCTGCGATCGCCCGCGTAGTTTTCCCATTTCCTCTCCCGGGGCCAAGCAAAACGCCCGCATCAAGCGGGCGTTTTGCTTGAAGCGACGGTCGCTTACAGCGTCTTGCCGGTGAGCTTTTCGTAGGCTTCGATGTACTTGGCGCTGGTCCGGGCGATGACGTCGGCCGGCAGCTTGGGGCCGGGGGCGACCTTGCCCCAGTCCAGGGTTTCCAGGTAGTCGCGGACGTACTGCTTGTCGTAGGACGGCGGGTTGCTGCCTTCCTGGTACTGGTCGGCCGGCCAGAAGCGCGAGGAATCCGGGGTCAGGGCTTCGTCGATCAGGTGCAGCGTGCCGGCGGCGTCGATGCCGAACTCGAACTTGGTGTCGGCGATGATGATGCCACGGCCGCGGGCGTAGGCGGCCGCCTCTTCGTAGAGGCGGATGGCGGCAATGCGGGCTTCGTCGGCCAGGCCAGCGCCATTCTTGCCGGTGCCGGCCAGCGCTTCGGCCAGGTCGGCGGCGCAGTTGGCCTGGGCGGTGGCGAAGGAGACGTTCTCGTCATGGTCGCCGACGGCGGCCTTGGTGGCCGGCGTGAAGATCGGGGCGGGCAGCTTGGCGGCCATCTTGAGGCCGGCCGGCAGCGCGATGCCGCAGATGGCACCGGTCTGCTGGTAATCCTTCCAGCCGGAACCGATCACGTAGCCGCGGACGACGGCCTCGATCGGCAGCGGCTTCAGGCGCTTGACGACGACGGCGCGGCCGCGCACCTGGTCGCGCTCGTTTGCGGCGACGACGGTTTCCGGATCGATGCCGGTCAGCTGATTCGGGACGATGTGGCCGAGCTTGTCGAACCAGAAATTGGCCACGGCCTGCAGCACTTCGCCCTTGCGCGGAATCGGATCGGGCAGGATGACGTCGAAGGCGGACAGGCGGTCGGTGGTGACGATCAGCAGCTTGTCGGCGTCGACGGCGTAGATGTCGCGGACCTTGCCCTTGTTGAGCAGGGGCAGGCTGGTGATGGTGGATTCGAAAAGCGGAGCGGTCACGATGGTGTTCCCGAAGGCAAAACGCGCATTATAAATTAATGCGCGGCTCCGCCTTCTTCCAGCGCCAGTTTCTTGCGCATCCGGCTCGTCCCCCACGCCACCAAGCCGGCAATGATCGGAATCGAAATCGCCGTGATCACGTCGGTGTTCTGGTGATGCAGTTCCTTGGTCCCCTTGGCCAGGTATTGCACCAGTTGCGAGCCGTAATAGGTGAGGACGACCACCGAGAGGCCTTCCACCGTTTCCTGCAGGCGCAGTTGCAGGCGGGCGCGGCTGTTCATCTGGCCGAGCAGTTCCTGGTTCTGGCGCTCCAGTTCGATATCGACGCGGGTACGCAGCAACTGGCTGTTGCGGGCGACGCGGGCGGAGAGTTCTTCCTGGCGGCGGCTGATCGCTTCGCAGGTGTTCATCGCCGGCAGGAGCCGCCGCTGCATGAATTCGTAGAAGGTGGGCAGGCCGGAGATGCGCGTTTCGCGCAGTTCCTCGATACGCTGCATGACCAGCCCGTGGTAGGCGCGCGAGGCGCCGAAGCGGAAGGTGGTGCGCGCTACCGAGTGTTCGACTTCGGCGGCCAGCGTGGACAGCACGCCGAGCACTTCCCGTTCGTCGTCGGCCGAGCGGGCCTGGCCGATGTGGTCCATCAGTTCGGCCAGCTGCTTTTCGCCGGAGTACAGCCACTTGCCGACTTCCTTGGCGACCGGCAGGCCGAGCAGGGCCATCATCCGGTAGGTCTCGATCTCGACCAGGCGCTGCACGGTGCGGCCGGTCTGGCGCTGGGTCATGCCTTCGTTGAGGACGAGGAAGCGCGAGAAGCCGTTGTCGATCTTGAAGTCGGTGAAAATCCAGGCGGCGTCGTCGGCGACCTTGGCGGCGACCATGGTGCGGCCATTCGGGGTCAGGCTGGCGAGAATCGATTCCGGACTGATTTCGTCGGTCGACCGTAGCTCGACGTGGGTGGCGACGATCAGCTTGCCGGGGATGCCGGACAGCCATTCGGGATGCACGGCGTCGAAGGCGGTGACGTCGGGGTGCAGTTCCTCGCCGCTGGCCAGCGGGCGGAAGAAGGTGTAGCTGGAAAACTCGGTGTGCAGTTCCCAGCGCATGCGGAAGGCGCCGGTTTCCAGCATCAGGTGCGAGTCGGAACTGTCGATCGAGGTGCACACCTGGCTTTGGCAGAGTTTCTGCAGGTTGTCGCGCTCTTCCGGCGCGGTCGTCGCGCTGTGCTTGAAGACCAGATGCGAGACGAGCATCGCCCCGACCAGCGGCACCGGCGGCCGGGCGTGGAATTCGTTATTCAGGCGCTGGCGGAGCGGGTGCTCTTCCAGTTCGGCAAGCGTCAGGCGAGGATGCATGGTGGTCGCGTCCAGGGATTGTTGCGGTGCAGCAGATTGTAGCGCAACAAATTCAGGATGCCGCGCGGGCGGTGAGGTAGCGGCCGAATTCATTGTCCAGCCCGGGCGCCGCCTGTTCGAGCAGGAACTGGCGGAAGCGCTGGCCGGCCGGCAGCAGGCGCTTGCTGTTCATATGCACGACGTACCAGGTGCGCTCGATCGGCGTGCCGATCACATCCAGCACGCTGACCTCGGCGGTCTTCAGTTCGAGCGGCAGGGTGTGCAGCGAAATCAGCGCGATGCCCATGCCGGCCATCACCGCCTGCTTGATCGTCTCGTTGCTGCCCATGCTGATCGTCCGGGCCGGCGTGAACAGGTGGTTCTTGAACATTTCCTCGGCCACCCGGCGGGAGCCGGAGCCTTCCTCGCGGAGCAGGAAGGTTTCGCGGCGCAGTTCGTGCAGGTCGAAGCGGCGGGCGTCGCGCAGCGGGTGGTCGGCCGGGCCGATCAGCACGTAGGGGTGGCTGGCCATCGGCTCGGCATGGGCGTCGATCTCGACCGGGATGCGGCCCATCACGGCGAGGTCGATGGCGTTGTCCTGCAGCTTCTGCAACAGGCTCTCGCGATTGCCGACCGAGAATTGCACCTCGATGCCGGGGTGCGCCTGCGAGAACTGGGCGAGCAGGCGGGGCATGAAGTACTTGGCGGTGCTGACCAGGCCGACCGACAGCTGGCCGGCCTCGGCGCCGAGCAGGCCCTGCAGGTTGGCCTCGGCATCCTTGATCTCGCCGAGCACGCGCAGCGCGTGGTGCATCAGCAGGTCGCCGGCATCGGTCAGCGCGACGCCGCGACCCATGCGCTCGAACAGGGGCAGGCCGACGTTGTCTTCGAGCTGCTTCAACTGCATCGAGACGGCCGGCGGCGTCAGGTGTAGTTCCTCGGCGGCGCGGGCGTAGCTGAGGTGGCGGGCGGCGACGACGAAGATCTGCAACTGGCGGAGCGTCAGGGTGCGGATGAAGTTCATGTTCAGGGTGGCTCGATTTTGGTGGGCGTCGGTTAAGCAGCAGTTTAACCCTGCGCTGCGGGTGAATGGCAAGGTGCCGGGAACATTGCGGCGACCATCGAAGCAACGGCTGCTCCTACGGTCGACCGGAAAAATGGCCAAAAACCGGAACCTCGGCTATCGGCGCGGTGACCGCTTCGCTCGTGGCGGCTTGGCCCGATAAAAAACCCCGCCGCAGCGGGGTGGTCGGTGGGTCTCAGGCGGCCGGCCGCAGTTTGTGGCGCCAGCCGGGGTAGAGCTTGTCGGCATCCTGCGGGAAGGATTCGAAGGCGCGGGCGAATTCGTAGTGGTCGCGTGCCCAGTCCACCGGATCGGCGCCGGCCTTCCAGCAGTCGTAGGCCTGGCGCAGGGAACGGGCGCCGGCGGCCGGGCTGTCGATGTGGCCGTAGGCGCCGCCGCCGGCCGTGTTGATGACGTTGCCGTGGCCGAGATTCTCGAAGAAGCCGGGCAGGCGCAGCGCGTTCATGCCGCCGGAGATGATCGGCGTCGTCGGCTTCATGCCGTACCATTCCTGGTGATAGACCGGACCGGTGTAGCTGTCGCGCTCGATGATGTAGGCGCAGGCGCGGTCGTCCTTCTCGCCTTCCATCTTGCCGTAGCCCATGGTGCCGACGTGGATGCCCGAGGCGCCCTGCAGGCGGCTCATCTTGGCCAGCACGTAGGCGGTGTAGCCGCGCTTGGACGAGGGCGAGGTGACGGCGCCGTGGCCGGCGCGGTGGTAGTGCAGGTACTGGTTCGGGTATTGCCGGCGGGCGGTGGTGATCATGCCCGGGCCGCCGACGTAGCCGTCGACCAGGAAGGCCAGCTTGTCGGCGTCAGGACCGAAGGCTTGCAGCGCGAAGTCGGCGCGGGCGCACATTTCGTAATGGTCGTCGGCCGAGATGTTCATCGAGAACAGCTTGGCCTCGCCGGTTTCGTCCATCGCCCGCTTCATCGCGTCATAGACGAGCGGGATGGTCTGCTGCAGCGGCGCGAAGGTCTGGTTGCCCTGCGGTTCGTCGTTCTTGATGAAATCACCGCCCAGCCAGAATTCGTAGGCGGCGCGGGCGAAGGGCTCGGGGCGCAGGCCGAGCTTGGGCTTGATGATGGTGCCGGCGATGTAGCCGCCATCCTTGACCGGCCGGCCGAGGATGCGCCAGAGGTCGGATATGTCCTTGGCTGGACCGTCGAACAGCTCGATGGCGCGGCGCGGCACGTAGAAGTCGACCATCTTGGCGTTCTCGATGTCGCCCATGCCCTGGTTGTTGCCGATGGTCAGGGTCAGGAAGGAAACCATCATCATCCGGCCGTCGATCATGTTGCGGTCGAACAGCTCGAGCGGGAAGGCGATGCGCATGTCCTCGTTGGCCGGGTCGATGTGATAGACCAGCGCATCGACGCCCTTGGTGAAGTCGTCGGTGGTGCACACCTCGACATTGGTGCCGGTGGAGGACTCGGCGGCGAAGTGAGCGGCCGCTTCGAGATAGCCGTGGCCGGCTTTCGGTTTCATCTTGTAGGCGCACAGGATGTGCTGGCCGCCGGCGATCAGTTCTGCTTCGCTGAGGCTGAGGTCGGCATAACGGTTTGACTGGTCCATCGTCTTCTCTCCTTGGTTGTTCGTCGGGGCAACGCTGTGGAGTGAATATTAGGAAGGGCTATTGATAAATAATAGTCACGTATTTTTATCGAACACGTCAGTCATGGTTGATGTATTTGTGGCGATCGGCTTCTCCCTCGGCGGCGAGAAGGTGCCGGCCATCTTTCCGGATGCCGTTCTTCCCGACGCGGCTTGCCTTCCCGGCCGGGTCGTGGGCCGGCTGCACGGCTCGCGCCTATTGCCGTTCGGAATAGGTGGGCAGGGTGATCCGGAAAGTCATCGCCAGCAGACGGGCGGCGACGATGATGGCCATTGCCGACCAGGCGGCGATCACCGACGACACGCCGATCGCCTGCAGGCCGACCAGGGCCAGGGCGCCGGCCCAGGCAGCGGAGGCGTAGAGTTCGCCGCGCACGAAAACGAGCGGCACTTCGTTGCAGAGCACGTCGCGCAGCACGCCGCCGACGACGCCGGTAATGACGCCGAGCAGGCTGGCGACCAGCCACGGCGCCTGCCATTCCAGCGCCACCTGGGTGCCGGCGACGGTGAACAGCGCCAGGCCGATGGCGTCGGGGATCAGGAACAGGCGTTGCGGCAGGCGCAGGCCGCGCACCACGAAAAAAATCACCAGCGTCGTGACCAGCGCGACGACCAGATAGGTCTGGTCGCTGATCCAGAAGACCTTGCGGTCGAGCAGCACGTCGCGCACCGTGCCGCCGCCGAGCGCCGTGGCGCAGCCGACCATGACGGCGCCGATCAGATCCATCCGCTGGCGGCCGGCGTCGAGGACGCCGGTCAGGGCGTTGACCGCGACGGCAACGAGGCCGATCCAGTAGAGCAGGTTTTCCATGGGAGGTGATTGAAGTAGCTGGGAACAAGAAGTGTAGCGGTTTGCGCGGTCTCGGGCATGGCGCCTGTGCAAGTCGACAACTGTTACATTCGGCGTCGCCCGCTCGGGTTATAACTGTCTGTCATTGCTGCGGCATTTCTTCCAAGCGCCCATGTCCATTCTCTCCAGAACCGATCAGCAGCTGATCTTCCACCCCCTGAGCTTCGCCCTGACGGTGCTGCACAATTTCGGCCGGAACCAGGGCTTGCTGCTGGCGGGGGCGGTGGCGTATTACGCCCTGCTCTCGCTGCTGCCGATGATCATTCTGCTGGTGCTGGGGCTTTCTCACTGGGTGGATCAGGCGGAACTGCTGGCTACCTTGCTGCGTTACCTGGAATGGCTGGTGCCCAGCCAGGCCGCCGCCGTGCTGGCCGATGTCTCGGGTTTCCTCGAGCACGAGGTGTCGATTGGCGTGGTCTTGCTCGGCACCCTGGTTTTTTTCGGTTCGCTGACCTTTTCCATTCTGCAGAAGGCGATGGCGCAGATCTTTGCGCATCGCCGGGCCACCGTGAAACGGCATGCCCTGGTCTCGGCGCTGTTGCCCTACAGCCTGCTGCTGCTGGCCGGCCTGGCCTTGTTTGGCATTACCGTGCTGTCGATCACCATCCAGAGCCTGGCGCAGGAAAATCTCTACGTTTTCGGTGTCGAGTGGTCGTTGCGCCGCCTGTCTGGCCCGGCCTTCTACGGCATGGGGCTGGTGGCCGAGATCCTGATCCTGACCTTTTTCTACACCGTGTTGCCGGTGGGCCGGACCCGCGTTCGCCATGCCCTGCTCGGAGCGGTGGTCATCACGCTGATCTGGGAAGTCGTTCGCCACGTGCTGGTCTGGTATTTCGCCACCCTGTCCTCGGCCAGCGTCGTCTACGGTTCGCTGACGACCGCCGTCGTCGCGCTGTTCAGCATCGAACTGGCGGCGACCTTGCTGCTCCTCGGGGGGCAGGTGATTTCCGAGTACGAGCAACTCGAATGTCGGCTGGGCGATACCGGCAGGCCTGCTAAGAAACGCCCGCGCTGACCCGGGGAAAAGCGCCCAGGCTGACCTCCGTTCCCCGGCGGCCGGCGCCGGGCCGCCGGTCGGGCGACTTACTTCGCGCCGGCGTCTTCGGTTTTTTCAATTTCCGTCAGCGTCAGGTAGCCGTCTTGGGTATTGACCACCTTGTAGATGGCGTCGGGCTTGGCCTGGGCCTTTTTCAGCACGCTCTGCCATTCGACCTCGGCCGAGCGCAGGCCGTCGATCTTCTTGTGCAGGGTGGCTACGCTTTCCGCCAGTTCGGTCTTGAGGTCTTCATTGAATTGCTCCACCTTTTTGGCCGTCGGATTCATGACGATCAGCCCGGTGTTGACCAGCGTCAGGACGAGGCCGACGGCAACGAGGATCATCGTCGGCTTTTCAAATGATCGTACTTTCGCAGCTTGGTCCTTGCTGTCATTGCTTTCTTTTTCGCTCATGCGCTCGCTCCCGGGTAGGTTGTTCTTTCCCTTACTACGGCCGGCCAAGGTACGAACTTGAGTTTACGCGGCGGGGAGGGGGGGCAGCGGGCTTGCTGCGGTCAACCGCGAAAACGGCCTAATTCCGAATTGACGGGACGGCGATGGCGTCGAGGCCGACGTCCCGCAAGTCCGCCAGCACCCGCCAGGCGCCGGTAAAGTCTTCGCCGGCGGTATAGCCGTTGGGTGTGACGAGGCAGCGCAGGCCGGCGGCGCGGGCGGCGTGCAGGCCGTTGGCCGAGTCTTCGATCGCCAGGCAGTTGTCGGCCGGCAGGGCGAGCCGGTCGAGCACCCAGCAGTAGATGTCGGGTGCTGGCTTCTTGTCGGGCACGACGTCGCCGGCCCCGATGACCTCGAACCAGCCGGGTGCGTCCGGCCCGAGCGCGGCATGGAGCAGCGCGGTGACGTTTTCCGGGGTGGTCGTGGTGGCGATGGCGAGGCGAAGGCCATTCTGGCGGGCTTGCCGGATGAGCGCCGCGACGCCGGGCCGGAGCGGCAAGCTGCCGGATTCAACGAGGCGCAGGTAGTGGCGCGTCTTGGTGGCGTGCAGTTGCTTGACCAGTGCCTCGAACGCCGGACCGGCCGCGATCTCCGCAGCGTGGCATGCCGCGTAGTGGCGGATGCGCTCCTTGCCGCCGGTGATGGCGAGCAGCCGGCCATAGAGCGCCTCGTCCCAGTGCCAGTCCAGCCCCAGTTCGGCGAAGGCGGCATTGAAGGCGGGGCGGTGGCCATCGCGCTCGGTGTCAGCCAGCGTGCCGTCCACGTCGAAAATCAGGGCTTGGAGCAGGTTCATGGCGGCCAACGATAGCGGTGGCGGCGGGCGCAGCCCAGTCAGTAATTCTGAAGCGTGCTTTAAGGCATCGTTTAATAAGACATGACTTACTATCGGCTTAAGAAAATCTGACTGTTACTTAATTAATAAGTCACTTATCTTGGCTGCCAATGCGGTAACACAAGAATGATTGGAGACACCATGCAATTCGGCCGTACCACCCTCTCGAAGTTCGTCATCGAAAACACCCGTTCCAGCCACGGCGAACTGGGCGCCCTGCTCATCGACGTCGCCGCCGCCGTCAAGACCATCTCGGCGATGGTCGCCAAGGGGGCGCTGGCTGGCAATCTCGGCGCGCTGGACAGCACCAATGTCCAGGGCGAGGTGCAGAAGAAGCTCGACGTACTGACCAACGAAGCCATCCTGCGCCATTGCGAGTGGGGCGGCCAGCTGGCCGGCATGGCTTCCGAGGAGATGGACGACCCCTACCCGATCCCGGCCGAATATCCGCGCGGCCGCTACCTGCTGGTCTTCGATCCGCTCGACGGCTCGTCGAACAGCGACGTCAATGTGTCGGTCGGCACCATTTTCTCCATTTTTGCCCGGTCGACCGCAGGGGATGCCAAGCTCGGCGACTACCTGCGCCCGGGCTGCGAACAGGTCGCCGCCGGCTACGCCATCTAC
>CAMLHL010000034.1 GCA_946479855.1 uncultured Pseudomonadota bacterium | reverse complement strand
CCGACGCCCCCGCCAACTTCAAAGAGCATTGCGCATCCTGCCATGGCGCCGACCGCCTCGGCGGCCTCGGCCCGGCGCTGCTGCCGGATAACCTGGCCCGGCTGCGCAAGCCGGAAGCCGAGAAAGTCATCCGCGACGGGCGGCCGGCGACCCAGATGCGGGGTTTTGGCGACCAGTTGTCGGCCGACGAGATCAAGGCGCTGGTCGATTACGCCTATACGCCGATCAAGCCGATGCCGGCCTGGGGCGAGGCCGAGATCAAGGCGTCGCGGATCGTGAACTACGCCCCGGGCAGTCTGCCGGACAAGCCGCAATTTGCTGCCGACCCGCTCAACCTGTTCGTCGTCGTCGAAAGCGGCGACCACCATGTCTCCATTCTCGACGGCGACAAACTGGAACCGATCTATCGCTTCCAGTCCCGCTTCGCCCTGCATGGCGGGCCGAAATTCACGCCGGATGGGCGTTACGTCTTCTTCGCTTCGCGCGATGGCTGGATCACCAAGTTCGACCTCTGGAATCTCAAGGTTGTCGCCGAGATCCGCGCCGGCATCAATACCCGCAACGCGGCGGTATCCGGCGACGGCAAATGGGTGGCGGTGGCCAACTACCTGCCGCACTCGCTGGTCATTCTCGATGCCGACCTCAACCTGAAGAAAATCCTGCCGGTGGCCGACAAGGACGGCAAGGTCAGTTCGCGCGTTTCCGCCGTCTACGACGCATCGCCGCGCCAGAGCTTCGTGGCCGCCCTGAAGGACGTCAAGGAAGTCTGGGAAGTCTCCTACAACCCGAATGCCCCGGACATCCCGACCGGCATGATCCACGACTTCAAGTATCGCGAAGGCAAGTTCATCCCCGGCTTCCTCAACCCGCAACGCACGCAGCTCGACGACTACCTCGACGATTTCTACTTCACGCAGGGCTACGACGAAGTGATGGGCGCCTCGCGCAACGATTCGAAGAGCGTCGTCAGCGGTCAGGTGGTCAATCTCGATGTGCGCAAGAAAATTGCCGATCTCGAACTGCCCGGCATGCCGCACCTCGGTTCCGGAATCAGCTGGACCTGGCAGGGCCGGGCGGTGATGGCGACCCCGAACCTCAACGAGGGCCTGATCAGCATCATCGACATGAAAACCTGGCAGACCGTTAAGCAGATCAGGACGCGCGGCCCGGGTTTCTTCATGCGCAGCCATGAGAACAGTCGCTATGCGTGGACAGACTCGATGATGAGCAAGGAATTCAAGGACACCATGCAGATCATCGACAAGGAAAAACTGGAAATCGTTGCCGAACTGAAGCCCGAGCCGGGCAAAACCTTTGCCCACGTCGAATTCACCCGGGACGGCAAATACGTGCTGGCCAGCCTGTGGGAAAACGACGGCGCGATCATCATCTACGACGCCGTGACACTAAAGGAAGTGAAGCGCTTGCCGATGAACAAGCCGGTCGGCAAGTACAACGTCTGGAACAAGATCAGCAAGTCGGAAGGGACGAGCCACTGAGTGGAGACTGGGGGCTTCGCCTTCGCGACGAACTTCCCGGCTGCCCGCGGTAGGCGCTGCCGTCGGCTGTGACGGTCAACCGGGAAAATCGGCCAGCAGGCAAGCCGTGCCGCTTTCTTTGGCCCCCATTGCTCAGATGCCATCCACTACCTCGCTTCCTGCCAGGAACGGCACGCTTGCCGCGACGGCAAATTCGCGCCAGTTGCTCCTCGTAATCGCTTCGGAGTGGGGGAGTAGCAGCGCGCAATTGCAGCGCTTCGAGCGGGATCGTCTGGCCACTGGCTGGCGCTCCGTCGGTCGGCCGGTGGCGGTCAGCCTGGGCCGTTCCGGCCTCGCCTGGGGACGAGGCTTGCAGGATTTGCCAGGGGAGCCGGTGAAGCGCGAAGGCGATGGCTGTGCCCCGGCCGGGATTTTTGCCATTCCTGCGCTGTTCGGATACGCGGGACCGGAGAGCGCATTCGTCCAGCGGATGAAATTGCCCTACTGGCCCGCCAGCCCCGATCTCAAGGCGATCGACGATCCGGCTTCGGTGCATTACAACCGGATCGTCGATCAGTCGTCGGTGGCACAGCCTGACTGGGTTTCGTGCGAGGACATGTTGCGCAGCGACCAGCGTTACGCGCTGGGGGCGGTGGTTGCCCACAATAGCGGGCAGGTGCCGGGGGCTGGATCGTGCATTTTCCTGCATGTCTGGGAAAACGAGGGCGTGCCGACGGCCGGGTGTACGGCGATGGCGCTGGCCGACCTGAGCGAAATTGCCGGCTGGCTGGATGGCGCGGCGCGGCCGCTGCTGGTGCAGTTGCCGCAGGTGGAGTACGAACGCTGGCGCGAGGCCTGGTCTTTGCCGGTGTTGGCGGCGGCGGCCTGATTCCGGCGGCATTGACTGTCGGTGACAGTGGGCGGCCCGCCGGCTAGACTGGCGGGCCTTTCACCTTGCAGTCTTTCCGCCTGTGCTCAATCGAATCTGGGTCGCCTTCATCCTCGTCGGCTTTGTCGCGGCAGTGTTCCAGCTGTTGCAGGGCGATCTCGACATCTTCACGCGTGTGTTGACCGGGTTGTTCGAGTCGGCCAAGACCGGTTTCGACATTTCGCTCGGCCTGGTCGGCGTCATGAGCCTGTGGCTGGGGGTGATGAAGATCGGTGAGCGGGGCGGCCTGATTCAGCTCTTCGGGCGGGCCCTTGCGCCGTTTTTCCGCCGCATCTTTCCCGACATTCCGGCGGGGCATCCGGCCAGCGGCAGCATCGTGATGAACTTCAGCGCCAATATCCTCGGCCTCGACAACGCGGCAACGCCGCTCGGCCTGAAGGCGATGCGCGAACTGCAGGAGATCAACCCGCAAAAGGAGATCGCCAGCAATCCGATGATCATGTTCCTGGTCCTCAACACCGCTGGCATCACGCTGATTCCGACCTCGGTAATTGCCATTCGCCAGAGCATTGCGCTGAAGCAGGGGCTGGTCGGCTTCAATGCCGCCGATATCTTCCTGCCGACCCTGCTCGGCACCTTCGTTTCCTTCTGCGCCGGGCTGGTCGCGGTAGCCCTCTGGCAGCGCATCAACCTGTTCTGCCGGCCGGTGCTGGCCTTCCTTGGCGGTTTCGCGGCGCTGACGGGCGGCCTGTATTTCTGGCTGGCGGGTATGTCGCCAGAGCAGATGGCGCAGATGATCGGCCTGCTCGGCAGCGGCATCATCGTCGCCATTGTCGTGCTCTTCGTCGCCGTGGCTGCGTGGCGCGGCATCGACGTTTACGAGAGCTTCGTCGAGGGGGCCAAGGAGGGCTTCGGCGTCGCCGTGCAGATCATCCCCTATCTGATCGCCATGCTGGTGGCGATCTCGGTGTTTCGCACCACCGGCGGCATGGACTACCTGATCGAGGTCATTCGCGGCATCGTTGTGGCGTTGGGAATGAACGACGATTTCGTCCCGGCGCTGCCGGTCGGCCTGATGAAAACCCTGAGCGGCAGCGGCGCGCGCGGCCTGATGGTCGACGTGATGACGACCTATGGGGTCGATTCCTTCCCGGGCAAGCTGGCGGCGATCATTCAGGGGTCGACCGAGACGACCTTCTACGTGCTGGCCGTCTATTTCGGCAGCGTCAATATCACCAAGACCCGCTACGCCGTGGCTGGTGGCCTGATCGCCGATGCGGTCGGGCTGGTCGGTGCGATTCTGATCGGTTACGCCTTTTACCATTGAGGGGGCTTAACGGCGCATCGATTTCTCGTTAGAATGGCGCCCCTTCATCGACGGATGAAACTTGCCAGCATCTCCGGATGTCGCAGCCTTGGTGGTGAAATTGGTAGACACGCTATCTTGAGGGGGTAGTGGCGCAAGCTGTGCGAGTTCGAGTCTCGCCCAAGGCACCAGATTACAGTCCGTTGATGTCTAAAAAACCCGCCTGCGTGCGGGTTTTTTATCGCCTTTGTCCCCGGTGTGCTTGGGCTTGGCCTGGTCGAGTCGGATGGCGATGGCGCCCTTGGTAAGTTGCCGGCTCGTTGCTAAGCTGAGTTTAACAAGCGCAAGGCAAGGGGAGGCGAAAATGAGAATATATGGCGCGCTATTGTCAGCGCTGGTCATGACCGCATGCGCTTCGCTGGACCAGGTGCCCCCGCCGGCCAGTGAGCAAAGCTCGGCGCTGGGGATGTTCGTCGAGGTTCGCGTTTCCGGATTGGCGACTTATCGGGCGGATGTCGTCTATTTCATCAAGCGCTGCGCGGCCGATGCGCTGTGTGACGACCGCTTGGTTGCTTCGAATTATGCCAAGGACGGGCGCGTCTATTTGCTGAACGCCGAGCCCGGCGAGTATCTTGCGGTGCTGGCTGCCTTTACCAGCGGAATGCCCGGGGATAACAGCCTTTACTTCGCCTATTTTCCGGCTGCCCTGAGCAACAGTTCGGCGACCACGGTCCACACCGGCGGGCTGGCCTATGCCGGCCGTTACAGGGTTTTCGCGTCGCTGGGGCTTTGCCCGGACAATGCCGAGCCGGGACAATTGAAATACGCACAAATGATCGAGCCGGATTCGCCGAAGTGCGGTTTTTGGCAGCCGCTGGCGCACAAGCTGGGCAAGGCCGATCTGATTTTCATTGGCGGCAAGGCCTATTCGGTCGGCAAGCAGACATTCCACTATCGTGCTACGAGTTACGAAGTGACCCGAGATGGGAACGAGGCCGCGGCATTCCTGGCGCGAGCCCAGGCCGATCTGGCGGGTGCTGGCTGGTTGATCGCCAGGTAGCCTGGCTTGCGGTTCCCCGGGATCGCCGGCATGGGTAGATTTTTCCGGTGTTTTGCACGGATCCCACGGTCAACCCGAAAAATCGGCGAAAATCGAGGCTCTTCGCCATGCTTGATAGCCAGACGCTTGTGTCCACTCTCGTTTTCTTCAACAAACCCTACGGCGTCTTGAGCCAGTTCACGCCGGAAGGCAAGTGGCGGGCGCTCGACGAGTTCATTCCGGTCAAGGATGTCTATGTCGCCGGCCGTCTCGATGCCGACAGCGAGGGGCTGCTGATCCTGACCGACGATGGCCGGTTGCAGGCCAAGATTGCCGATCCGAAGCACAAGCTGGTCAAGACTTACTGGGCGCAGGTCGAGGGGGTGCCGGACGAAGCGGCGCTCGACAAACTGCGCGCCGGTATCCGGCTCTCCGACTTCACTGCCCAGCCCGCCCAGGTGCGGCTGATCGCCGAACCGCCCGGCCTCTGGCAGCGCCAACCGCCGATCCGCTACCGTGCGTCGATCCCCACTGCGTGGCTGGAAATCCGCATTTCCGAAGGCAAGAACCGGCAGGTCAGGCGCATGACAGCAGCCATCGGTTATCCTACGCTGCGCTTGATACGGGCCGCCATCGGGGCGATCAGTCTGGACGGCTTGGCGCTTGGGCAATGGCGGCAGTTAGCCGGCAGTTATCAGGATTTGCAAGGAAAGATCAATGAATAGAATCGTCATCGGCGCGCTGGCCGCTCTTCTCGTCAGCGCCGCAGCATCGGCGCAGAATGCCATGCCGGTCATGGAATTGACCGCCGGATTCCACCGTATCGAGGCGGAAGTCGCCGCCACCGACCGCAACCGCCAGCTCGGCCTGATGAATCGCCAGGCCATGGCGCCGCAGCACGGCATGCTCTTCGTCTTCGACCACGAAAACACCCACTGCATGTGGATGCGCAATACGCTGCTGCCGCTCTCCGTGGCCTTCATCGACGCCAGCGGCGTGATCATCAATATCGAAGACATGCAGCCGCAAACGGAAAACAACCATTGCGCCAAGGTCCCCGCCCGCTATGCGCTGGAAATGAACCTCGGCTGGTTTGCCCAGCGCGGCATCAAGGCGGGAATGAAGCTGAGCGGCATCGACAAGGCGCCGCGGCCGCATTGATGAAACGCAGCAAATGGCGGACAGCGCTCGCTGCTTCCTGCGATTCTCCGCTTCGCTCCTGGCTGGGTGAACCCGATTCGCTGACGGCGCGCTGTCAGCGGCTGTCTTCGGTGTTTCGTGTGCGCCTGCTGCGCTACGGCAAGGGGCGGGCACTGGCTGACGAAGCGGTGAGCGGCCAGGTCAGCCACGCCCCGGCCTGGATCCGCGAAGTTCTCCTCGAATGCGACGGCCGGCCGGTTATTTTTGCCCATACCACGCTGTCGACCATAGCAAGGGGCCGCCTGAACCGCTGGATGGCCGGCCTGGGCAGTCGTTCGCTCGGTTCGCTGCTTTTTTCCCATCCCGGGTTCCGGCGCGGGGGCATCGAGTATCTGCGCCTCGACGCCCGCCACCCGCTCTATCGGCGCGCTGCCGCCTACGGTGAAGTCGGCCCTACCCTGTGGGCGCGCCGCTCGCTGCACCGGCTGGGCGGGCAGCAGGTGCTGGTTACCGAGGTTTTTCTGCCGGCAATTCTCGGGTTCAAATAAAGGTCCCTCGCCGGATATCCGCGGGCGACGTTCATCGGCGCGCTCGGGGCTGCCGGTCACTCCTCAGGTCAGCGATTTCTCGATCGCTGCCAGCAGCTTCAGCGCACGTTCGCGGTTCTTGGCCGCCGCCGCAGCCCGCCCGGCAAGATCGGCGCTGTCGGCAAGCGATGCCTGGATCAATGCTTCGTGCGGCGTCATGCCGCCGAGTGCGGCTTCGAGCATGCTCTCGGCCTTCTGGTCGATATCCTGGTCCGGCATGGTGTTCTCCATTCGAAACGATGGCTCGTGGGGTTCCAGCGAAAAGGCCCTGCGAACCTCGCAGGGCCTTGGGTCTTGCGACAGCCGGGAAGTTTAGCGGCCTTGCTTGGTCAGCGCAGCAACGTTGGCCTGGGCGGCTTCGGCGAATTGCTTGGCGACGTTGTTCATGTTGCCGAAAGCCGAATTGGCAGCGGCAATGGCGCTCTGGATGGCGGTCACCGCACCCTCGGAACCGGCCGGAGCGGATTTGGCGGCGAGGTCGATCATGTTGGCCATGGATTTCTGGAAACCGCCGAACTGGGCTTCGACCATCTTGGCCAGTTCCTGCTGGGTCTCGGCAGTGATTTCGTAGATCGAACGGGAGTAGGCGACAGCCTTGTCGACCGCCGGCTTGGCCAGCGAGCTCTGGGCGGTAAGGGCGGCTTGCGGATCCTTGGCGGCCATCACCGACTGGACGCCGGAGACAGTGTCTTCGAGTGCTGCGCGGGCGGTGTTCAGGTTCAGGGCGGCGATGCGCTCGGCCGAAGCCAGGGCGGTGTTGGCAACAGCCAGCAGGGAGTCAACGGTGGCCTTGTTGGCGGCGGTGAATTGTTCGGTATTGATGGACATGGCTGTTTCCTGAAAAGTAGGGTTTCAATGTGTTCGGGGTGCAGTATAGAGCACTTGGCGACAAAATTGTGCACTGCAGCAAAATAGACTTGCCCGGTGGCGCGCGTTGCGTTGATCAATCGCTTCCGGCTGTGCTTTCCCGGTGCGGCTGAAAGCATCGCCTGGAGCGAGACAACGCCGGCGCGCCAGCCGTATGGACCGGCGGCGCGGGTTCCTGGGCGGAGAGCCCCCGGGCGGCCACTGTCGCGGCTCGCACAGCGGTTGTCGTGACGAATTCGACGAGTTCCTGAACAACGATGCTCAGACGCCGGTGCTCGACGTTGTCGGTATGAAAAGATGAATATTGGTGCCCTTGCCGGGCGTGCTGCGAATACGCAAAGCCCCGCCAGACTGGCGTGCGAAAGCATACGCCATGGCTAGGCCCAGCCCGCTTCCCTTGCCTTTCGGCTTGGTCGTAAAAAAAGGCTCCATGGCGCGTGCGGCGATCTCCCGGGGCATGCCGCTTCCGGTGTCGTCAACGCCGAGAACGACATAACCGCCGGGTTCAAGATCGACGGCGTCAAGGGGGTCATCTGCGATGGCGATGTTCTGGGTGTAGATCAGGACGATGCCTCCGGAAGGCATGGCGTCTCGGGCATTAATGACGAAGTTCAACAGCACATTGTTCAAGGCGCCAATATCGATCAGGACTTCGGCTGCCGCCGCTTCAGGAAGCAACACCAACTCTACGTCCTTCCCGGCCGAGTTTTCCAGCAAGGGGCGGAGGTTGAGCAGAATTGCATTGATGTTGGCCGCTTCCTGTTGCACAGGTTGCCTGCGGGCTACCGCCTGCATCGATCGTGTGGTTTCTGTTCCTCGTTCCGTGGCGGCTATGGCGAGTTCGACCAATTCCCGGTCAATCGGATCGGTGAGGCGAGTGGCCAGCATTTCGAGGCTGCCATGAATGATGCCCAGGGCGTTATTGAAGTCGTGGGCCAGTCCGCTGGTAAGTTGGCCGATTGCTTCCATCTTTACTGCCTGGGCAAAGCGCTCCTTGACCAGGAGGCGATGACTGATGTCCTTGATCAGGAGAAAGTATCGCGATCCATTTGAAGAGGATGCGATTGCCTTGGAAAGGCTGAATTCGACCGGGAATTCTTGGCACGCAGAATTGATGGCCAGGTGCTGCGGGCCATTTCGGGCATCGGGTCGGCTGACCCGCCGGATAAAGACAGGAAGTTCGGGGAGGCATGATGCTTGATAGGCCTCCGGGAGGCCAAGCTGTTCTGCCGTGCGTCCGGATACCTCCGCCAATGTCCAGCCAAATATATCGACGGCTCGGGGACTCCATTCGGTGACATGCCTTGTGCCGTCAATTGCGACAAATGCCTCTGGCAGCGCATGCAACAGGTGCCGATAGACATCGTCGGCAACCTCGGGGGCTGTGGCATCTGGCGAATTGGAGCAGGAAGCGGGGGGGGCGGGGAGGGGCATTCAAGCGCTAAATATGGTAAAAAATGCGTAAATATATTGAAATATGATAATCTACATTTCATACGTATTGACAGGCTTTTGTGATGTTTGTGTTTGCTGTCAGTTTCTCCGCGGTCGAAAAGGTGGGTAAGGGATGGCTGTTATAAAGACGTTCTGTACAACACGGGAAGCGGCTTCGCTGCTTGGGGTGTCGTTGAGTACCGCCCAGAACTGGGTGGAGTCGGGTTTGCTGGATGCTTGGAAAACCGATGGCGGCCATCGCCGGATTTCACGCGAGTCGGTCAATAAATTATTGGCCGATTCCGAGGCTCGCCGATCAATCCAGGGGCGACGGGTGGAGGAAACCGGCGGCGCCCAGCGCCTGCGGATTCTGGTTGCCGAAGATGATCTGACGTTGCTCCGCATCTACCAGATACGTCTGTCCGTCTGGCCGATGTCGCCTGTCGTTGAGACGGCGAGGGATGGCTTCGAAGCTTTGGTCAAGATTGGGCTGACGCTTCCCGATCTGTTGATTTCCGACTTGCAAATGCCCCACATCGACGGCTTCCAGATGGTTAGGTCATTGCGCGCCATGGCGAATTGCGAGGCCATGAAAATTGTCGTGGTAACCGGTCTTGGCGATGGGGAGATCGCGGCTGCAGGGGGGGTGCCGGAAGGCGTCGAGGTCTTTTCAAAACCGATACCTTTTGCCCGCCTGGAGGCGATTGCGCAAAGTATTTTTGAGAAGAAGCACCGCGTCGAAGTCACGTGATTGCCAATCGAGTTGCTAAGGAAAAGGGTATGCGCAAGATATTGATAGTCGATGATCAACCGGATATCCGCCGGCTCATCCATCTGACCCTGGGGAAGCGTTATGAAATCCTTGAGGCAGCCAATGCTGCTGAAGCGCTGGCGATCGCGGATGCTGGCGAACCGGACGCCATCATCCTCGATGTGATGATGCCGGGGGACATGAACGGCTTGGATGTCTTGGCGCACATCAGGAACGAGGAAAGGCTCAAGAAGATTTTTGTCGTCATGGTGACTGCGCGGGGGCAGCAGACTGATCTCGAATCGGCTATCGCTGCCGGAGCGGATGGCTATCTCATCAAGCCCTTCAGTCCCTTGCAACTGATGTCCTTGCTGCAGGAACACTTCGGGCAATGAATATTCGTCAAGATCCGCTGGGCCTCGATAAGCCCGATTCAATGTATGCGCAGTTACAGGCCCAGTTGTATCGCTATGCGGAGGACCTGTACCACCTGATGAATGAGCATGATCAGTTGCAGCAGCGTTTTCGCAGCTTGGATAGGTCATATCGTTCGGTCAGCGAGTATCGAGATTTGCTGACGACGCTGATGTATTCAGCCAACGAGGTGTACTTGACCACGAGCTCCGGTACGGTCCTGAGCTGCTCCCGAAGCGCCAATCTGCTGCTGGCTACCGAGGAAATTGTCGGCAAGAGCTTCAGGAGTTTTGTGGCAACGCAGTCTCTGCCTGCTTTCGACGAGTTGCTCTGCGGTGACGGCCGGAGCGGCTGTGAGGATGAAGTGACGCACCGGGTGATCCAGTTGGTTTCCTCCAACGGGCAACTGGTCGAGTCATCAATAGCTGTCATCGGCGATCTTTGTTCCGGAACACCGGGCGACCTTCGGCACTGGATTGTCAGGCCGTTGATCAAGGAGGCGCTTATGGCCCAGGAGGCGTTACCTGGGCGGCAAGAACAGGCTAACGAGGCGCTTTTCTTGACCGATGTTGAAGGCAATCTGCTGCTGGTGAATGCAGCTTTTTGTCATATCACGGGTTATGAAGCCAAAGAATGCCTCGGGCAGCCGATCCGAATTTTGCAGTCGGGGGTTCAGGGAGAGCATTTCTACCGGATGTTCTGGGATTCTTTACGAACGAGCGGCAACTGGCAGGGAGAAGTGGTCAATCGCCGGAAAAGCGGCGAGTTGTATCCCGAATGGCTTTCCGTCAACAGTTCTCGTGGAGCCGACGGGAGAACCGTTGGCTATTTCGGCAAATTTCATGATTTGTCCCGCTTGCATGAGTCGGAACGTCACCTGTCGAAGCTGGCCTACTACGACGTGTTGACCGGATTGCCCAATCGCCACCTTTTTCAGGATCGTCTGAAAATGGCCATTAGCCAGGCGCGGCGCAGCAACACGCAAATGGGGCTGTTCTTTATCGACCTGGATCGTTTCAAGCAGGTCAACGATACGCTGGGCCACGATGTTGGCGACGAATTGCTCAAAGCCGTTGCGCAGCGTCTGTCGAGCGTGACGCGTAAAATCGATACGGTAGCCCGCCTGGGGGGCGATGAATTTACGGTCATCCTGCCCAATCTGGCGAACCTTCGCGATGCCTTGACGGTGGCCAGCAAAATTCTCGATGCGTTTCAGCCACCGGTTCAAATCGGCACCCACTTGCTGTTTCCGGCGCCTTCGATAGGAATAACGCTCTTTCCCGAGCACGGCAATGATGAAGCGACCCTGATCCGTCGTTCCGACGCCGCGATGTATCACGCCAAAGGGGACGGCGGCAATACCTTCCGGGTATTTGAGAGGGACGATGAAGGGGATTCGCGGGTACTCAGCTTGGAGAGCGCCTTTCGCCAGGCCCTTGAGCGCGGCGAGCTCTATCTCGTTTATCAGCCTCAGCTGTCTGCTGACGGCAAGGTGCTTCACGGAATGGAAGCGCTGCTGCGCTGGCGAAGCCCGGATTTCGGCGATGTTTCGCCTGAGGTGTTCATTCCGATAGCCGAGTGGAGCGGGGCGATCATCGAGATTGGCCAGTGGGTGATCCGAACCGCGTGCAAGCAGTTGGCGGTGTGGCGTGCGGCTGGATATTCGATCGGTCGGGTGGCGGTCAATATTTCGCCGCGGCAACTGCGCGACGCCAACTTCACCACCCTGCTCCTTGACGAGCTCGAGGGTAGCGGTGTACCGGCGGCGGCGCTTGAGCTGGAGATCACGGAGAGTGAATTGATGCTTTATCCGGAGTCGACCATGATGAAGCTGGAAGATTTGCGGCAGCAAGGCATCTCGATCGCCATTGACGACTTTGGAACCGGCTATTCGAACCTTGCTCGCCTCCGCACCCTCCCGGTCGATCGCATCAAGGTTGACCGTTCCTTCGTCAAGGATCTCGAGCACGATGGTGATGCGCAGGCCATCAGTACGTGCATTGTCACGATGGCCAGAGTCATGAAACTGGAAGTGGTGGCCGAGGGGGTCGAGACCACGGGACAGCTTCGCCATTTGACGGATCAGGGATGTACTTCCATTCAGGGGTTCCTGTTTGCCCAGCCCATGTTGCCGTCATCGATCGAGGACTGGATGAGGGTGATGGAACAACCGGCAGGAGGACGCCATGCTTCCTGAACGCCGGAAGCTTCTTGGCCTGATTGCATCGGCGCTGGTCGCGCCATGGGCTCACGCCGCGGAAGCGGGGAAGGTGCTGAAGATTGCCGTGAACGCCGAATACGGCGTGAATGGCAGCTTCGCTGCGCAAAGTATCGAGAAGGGCGTCGCGCTCGCCGTGGCGGAAGTCAATCAGCGAGGAGGCGTGCTGGGGGGGCGGAAGCTCGAAGTGATCCGCCGGGACGATCGCGGGTTGCCCGCCAGGGCGATCGACAACATGCGCGAACTGGCATCTGACCCGGCTGTGCTGGCCACTTTTTGCGGCCGTTTTTCACCGGTGGCCCTGGAGCTGGTTCCTGTGGCCTCAGAAACGCAGATGCTGTTGATGGACCCGTGGGCGGCTGCCGACGGAATCGCCAACAATGGCCAACGGCCAAATTTTGTCTTTCGCCTGTCGATGATTGATAGCTGGGCCATTGAAACCATGCTGGAGCATGCCCGGAAGCGCCGGTTGAGCAACTTGACAGCGCTCTTGCCGAACACCGGCTGGGGGCGCAGCAGCATGGCGGCGATCGAGCGCTATCTGAAGGGGCGTCGGGATATACGCGTCCAGGCTACCTGGTACAACTGGGGCGATATCGACTTTACCGAACAACTGCTGGCGGCGCGCCGCAATCGCAGCGATGGTCTCTTGCTGGTTGCAAACGAATCGGAGGGCAAACATCTTCTCAAGATGTTAGACGGCATGGATCCGAAGGATCGTCTGCCGATCATTGCTCATTGGGGTATGACTGGCGGCGACTTCAATGGGATTACCAACGGCTTGGCGAGCCAGTTCGACTTCGTGACCGTTCAGACTTTTGCCTTTCCATCACGGCCAACTGCCCGGCAGGTGGAGGTCCTGAATTCGGCGCAACGCCATCTGGGTGAAAATCTTCGTACGCTTCCTGCGTTGGTTGGATTTGCCCATGCCTATGATCTGACGCATCTTTTGGTGTTGGCCATCGACAAGGCAAAGAGCGCCGACAGAAGGGCGATACGTCTGGCGCTGGAGCACCTCGATCGTCACGACGGTTTGCTGCGCACTTATCAGCAGCCGTTTACACCAAGCAATCATGAGGCATTGAGTCGACACCAGGTGTTCATCGCCCGCTACGCTTCTGACGGCTCGCTGGTTCGGTTTTCCGGACGCTGATACAAGCATGTTCGATTGCCTGCGCTCCCTCCGTGTCCGTTACGAGAATGCCTCGCTCCAGCGCAAGATCGCGCTGGTCATGGGGATTGGCGGATTGTTGGTGACGGCCGCCATTGCAATAGCCGCCTTCATGCTGAGCCGCCAGTTGATTGTGGCGAACACGCGGTCGATTCTTGCTCTGTCTGCACAGCAACAGGCGCGCGAAGTGGTTTTGCGCCTGGAGTCTGCGGTGGCGCTGGCCCGGTCGCTGGCGAACAATACGGTGACGGCGAATGCCCTCGCGGACAATCATGGGCGCATGACCTATCTGACACCGCTGCTTTCCAGTCAGAGTCTTCCCTTTTCCGATGCCCACCTGGTGCTTACCGACTACCGGGGCAGGATAGTGGCATCCAGCACTTCTGCCGATCTCAGCCGGACATTCGCACAGACGAACATTATTCAAAGTTCGCTGGCCTCAGGGCAACCCGCTGCTGCACTGGTTGTCGAGGGCGGAGCTACTCAGGCAATGCTGGTTGCCGCCTTTCCCGTGGTGTATCGGTTGACCGGTCAGCCGGAAGGCGCTGTTGTCCTGACCATTCCAGCCGCGCAGTTATTGCAGGTCAGTGTCGGGAAATACCATGTCAGCCTGCTTAGCACTGAGCACGGTGTCTTGTCCGGTGGCCTCAGCGGAGATAATGCCATTCAAAGTTCGTTGGCGGTCGATATGCCACCGCCTTTCGGGAGCGTTCCGATTTCCGTCGTGATCAGCCAGGATCGGGACACCGCGCTGCATGCCCTGGACACCTTGCTGGTGTACTTCGTGGCTATCGGTACGGTCTTGCTGATCGGGGTCACTTTGGTCTCACGGGGGGCTGCCCGCCTGCTCATGCAACCGCTAAGCGAGCTCTCTTTTGCCGCCGAGCGCATCAGCCAGACCGGTCGCCCGGAACCGATTCTGGAGGTGCGCCGGAATGACGAATTGGGCAGTCTGGCGCGAGCGCTGCAGTGCATGCTCGTACGCCTGAGAGATTCCTACGACGAACTGGAGTCAAGAGTAGCGGAACGAACTGCCGCCTTACGCGACTCCGAGCAAAAGCTGGCCAGCATTCTCGCGTCCTTGCTCGACGTAGTCTGGTCGCTCAGTCCGGATGGCCAGCAACTGACCTATGTAAGTCCGTCGTTGGGCAGCGTTACCGGCCTTGATCAGGATCGGCTCGACGGCGGCCTCGGCACTTTTTTGGCAGCGGTTTATCAGGATGATCGGGAGCGTGTCGCCGATGCCCTGCAGTCGCTGGTCGAGGCTGGCCAATCCATCGACCTTGAGTTTCGCTTCATGAATCCGGAAAAGGGGCTGCGCATGTTGCAGGCCAGAGCGCATCCGGTTTTGAATGACGAGGGGGCGATCATACGGCTCGATGGCATTCTCTCCGATGTCACACAACGTAGCGAGGCAGAGTATCAACTACGGCGGCGCGAACTGTATTTACGGGCCATCCTGGATAACTTCCCGTTTTTGGTCTGGCTGAAGGATTCTGAAAGTCGATTTCTTGAGGTTAACCAGCGTCTTGCTGACGCAGCAGGGTACCGGACTTCGGATGGGTTGCGTGGCTTGAGCGACTTTGATGCGTGGCCCATCGAGATGGCCGAGAAATATCGGGCGGATGATCGATCGGTCATGTACTCGGGGCAGGAGAAGAATCTTGAGGAGCTTATCGAGATTGGTGGTGAAAGGCGCTGGATTGAGACATTCAAGAAACCCGTCGTTACCCGGGAAGGTGAGATTCTGGGCACGGTGGGTTTTGCGAGGGATATTACCGAGCGCAAGGAAATGCAGCGCCAGCTGGCCGAAAACGAGGAGCGTTGGGAACTGGCGGTGACGGGGGCGAATGATGGCATCTGGGACTGGGATCTTGATAGCGGAACACTGTATCTGTCCGACCGCTGGAAGACGATGCTGGGCTATCGGCCGGACGAGATCAGTGGCCGCTACGAAGAATGGGAGTCACGCGTTCATCCGGATGATCTCGAGCGCGTACTTGTCGAGGTACGCCGGCATCTGGCGGGCGAAACAGCTCTATATCAAGTCGAGCATCGCGTCCGTTGCAAGGATGGAAGATACCGATGGATTCTTGCGCGTGGCAAGGCTGTGCGGGATGCGGCAGGGCGCCCGAGCCGTTTCCTGGGGTCGCATTCGGATATTCATGAGCGGATTCTTGCCGAGAGTGGCCTCAAATTGCGGACGGCGCAGCTGAATGCGATTTTTGCACTCAGCCCCGATGGCTTTCTGGCATTTGGCGACAATGGGACGGTTGAATACGCCAGTGCGGCGTTCAGCAAGATCAGTGGTCTGCAAAGCAACGATGTCTATGGGCTGAGTGAATGCGAACTGCTTGATAGGCTCGGGGCCTTGTGTTCCAGCAATTCCCGCAACAATCAAAGAATTCTCGAAGCGCTCAAATCTGATCAGGACAACCTGGTAGTTGAAGGAGAGCGGGGGCGTTATCTCCTGGAGCTGGAACGGCCAAAACATCGAGTTGTAGAGATCGGCCGTCGTCAAAGCGCAGAAACGAGTGTGTCGAAGATTTTCTATTTCAGGGACGTTACGCATGAGACAGAAGTGGATCGCCTGAAAAGTGAGTTCCTTTCTACTGCGGCGCACGAACTGCGTACCCCGATGGTCAGCATCCTCGGCTTTTCTGAGTTGCTCCTGAGCGAGCTAGGTCAGGATCGCGATACGACACAGGAACTGATCGGAACGATCCACCGGCAATCGATTTTGATGGCGTCGATCATCGACGAATTGCTTGATCTGGCAAGAATCGAGGCGCGTCGCGGGCAGGATTTTGTGATCGAGTGCATTGACTTGTGCGCCTTGGTGCAGGGAGTCATCAAGGCATTCAGATTTCCGAACGACAGTCGACCGGTCGAGCTTTCGATTGAAGTTGATACGGCGGTGATTGAGGGGGATCGGCGGAAGATCGCGCAGGCCATTAATAACGTGCTCTCGAACGCCTACAAATATTCACCGAATGGGGGCGGCATTGTTTTGCGGGTGGCGCGATCCGAGCTTGCTGGAAACAATGGCTTTGCGATCAGCGTACGGGACCATGGCATGGGGATGACGGCCGAATCGGTGTCTCGGATCTGCGAGCGCTTCTTCCGGGCGGATAACTCGGGGCGAATCCTGGGGACGGGCCTGGGCATGAGCATCGTGAAGGAAATTCTCGAACTGCATTCAGGAAAGATTTCCGTATCGAGCCTTGTGAACCAGGGAACGGAGGTGGTCCTCTGGTTCCCTACGCACTCCAATGACGCGAAGCCAGAGATTGCTTTTCGCGTGACCGAGGATGTCGTGTCATGAACCTGCATCAGAAAAGAAAAATACTGGTCGTTGAAGACCGCCCGGAAATCAGGTTGCTTGTTGCGATGGCTATTAAGCCCTTCGCATATGATCTGGTTGAGGCTGAAACAAGTGATGCCGGGCTGGCGGCAATACGCCTTCATCGTCCTGACCTGGTATTGCTGGATGTCATGATGCCTGGAACGCTCAACGGGTTCGGTGTCTGTCGGGCGGTCAAGCAGGATGCCGAACTTTGCAAGACCTGGGTGGTGATGATGACGGCGCTGGCGCAGGCCGATGACATCAGCGAGGGCAAGGCGGCCGGGGCGGATGACTACATTGTCAAACCGTTTCACATAGCCAGTCTGCGGGCAATAGTTGCCAAGTTTCTCGAGTCGGGCAACACGGAGTCTGAGTGACATGAGACGCCTGTTGAGCAAGCCAATCACCCCCGGGCAACGACTGCCGTTCGATGTCTTCTACGACGATGAAACGCTGATGTTGTTGCGGGGTACGCCGATTAAATCGGCGCATGACGCCGAGGATATACGCCTTAAAGGCTACTTCAAGCCTTTGCAGGAGAGCCGAAACTCCCTGTTCATGAGCTTTACGCGGCTGGCTGATCGCCTCGGCCATATTTTCGAGGATCTCTGTGAGAGCAGACAAAATGGATGTTTTACAAAGCGCGTCGAGATTCTGGCCAACGAATTTATCGAACTGTGCGATCGAGATCCCGATGCCTGCTTCGCCAGCGTTCATCTGAATATTCATCATTCCTACTTCGTCGTGCACTCGATGATGGCAGCGATCGTCTGCTGTCGGCTGGCCCTGGCCTCTCGGTGTGCACGTGATCAGCGTTTGTCGTTGGTGTGTGCCGCATTGACCCACGATATCGGGTTGCTGACGATGTCTGACCTGATCAATTCGAAAGATGATTTAAACGATAAAGAATGGGGAAGAATTAAGCAGCATGTCCTGCGAGGCGTGGACATGCTGAAAGCCCAGGGTGTTTCCGATCCGCTATGGTTGGAGGCCGTTGGCAACCACCATGAATACCTGGATGGCAGTGGTTACCATGGCAAGATTGAACTCAACCTCATGGTGCGCATCCTGGCCTTGGCCGACTCATACAGTGCAATGCTGCGGCCTCGGCCGTATCGCGACCGGGTTATCGCGCGCCAGGCGCTGGAGTCACTCATTTCAGATCAGCTCCATCGTTACGATGGTTACCTGATTGAATATCTGATCTGGGATCTTGGCTTTTATCCACCGGGTAGCGTCCTTCGGCTGCGCACCAATGAAATGGCGGTCGCTATCCGAAACTCCCCCGGCGTGCTCGATGGTCCCCAGGTTGCTTGTTTTACCGATGCCCAGGGGCATCAACTTCAGAACCCGGTTTTCCGGAATTCCAACGAGCCAAAGTATGCGGTGGTCGACGTTCTGGATCCGGCGCTTGCCGCCCGCATGGGGCGATTAATCGATAAATGCTGGGCGGGGTGAACGCCAATCCGGAAAGACGATTGCCCCAAAAATGGCGTCATAAACACCGGTTGATTGGCCAACTACGATTCGTTAGGTCAGGCTCGGCTGCGACGACGGGAAGCCAAAAGAACGCTGGGGAGCACATGGCTCCCCAGCGTTTTCGGAACTTAATTAATTTTGTCCCGAGTGTCTTTTACGACCTTATTTTTGCGTCACAGAACAGCAATGCTCAGGCGAAATTGGCTTCGACGAAGGACCAGTTGACCAGGTTGTTCAGGAAGGTCTCGACGAACTTCGGCCGCAGGTTGCGGTAGTCGATGTAGTAGGCGTGTTCCCAGACGTCGACGCAGAGCAGGGCCTTGTCGCCGGTGGTCAGCGGGGTGCCGGCGGCGCCCATGTTGACGATGTCGAGCGAACCGTCGGCCTTCTTGACCAGCCAGGTCCAGCCGGAACCGAAGTTGCCGACGGCCGAAGTCTGGAAGGCGGTCTTGAAGGCATCCAGCGAACCCCACTTGGCATCGATGGCGGCCGCCAGGGCGCCGCTCGGAGCGCCGCCGCCGTTCGGCTTCATGCAGTTCCAGAAGAAGGTGTGGTTCCAGACCTGGGCGGCGTTGTTGTAGATGCCGCCGGCCGGGGCCTTCTTGACGATGGCTTCGAGGTCGAGGGCTTCGTATTCGGTGCCCTTGATCAGGTTGTTCAGGTTGGTGACGTAGGCCTGGTGATGCTTGCTGTAGTGATAGTCGAAGGTCTCGGCCGACATGTGCGGAGCGAGCGCGTCCTTGGCGTACGGCAGCTGGGGCAGTTGATGTTCCATTTATATTCTCCGTTGTATTGAGGGGGTGAAACGAAAATTCTAGTCAGCTTCGGGCGTGGCGACAACCTGCTCGACGGTGGCCGTTGCGGCGCCACGGGCAAAGCTCAGTCGCAGGGTGTCGCCAGGGGTGAGCGCGGCGGCATCACGGATGGCCCGGCCATCGGGGCCAATGGCGAGCGCATAGCCGCGAGTCAGTACCGCATGCGGGTCCAGCTGCTTGAGACTGCTGGTCAACGTATTAAGTTTCCCGGAATGTTGCGAAAGTGCCCAGTGAGTCCGGTTGTCGAGGCGATAACGCAGGTGGGAGAGCTGGTCGATCTGTTTGTCGAGACGCGGTCGCGCCGAACCCTGCCGCTGGCCGAGGGCGGTGAGCAACAGGCGGGAATGGGCGATCTGGCTGTGCTGGGCGCGTACCAGTCGGCTGCCGAGTGCCATGGTGTCCAACTGGCGCTGGCGCAGGCGTTCGGCTGGGTGAATCAGACGGGTGCCCAGCCAGTCGAGGCGCTGCTGTCGGTCGGCCAGCGAACGTTCCAAGCGCCGCTGCAGCTGGTTTTGCAGGGTGTCGAGACGGACCAGCAGCCCGTTGCGATCCGGGCTGACCAGCTCGGCAGCGGCGGTGGGGGTCGGGGCGCGCAGGTCGGCAGCGAAGTCGGCGATGGTGAAGTCGGTTTCGTGGCCGACTCCTGAAATAACCGGGATGGCCGAGGCGACGATGGCGCGAGCGACCACTTCTTCGTTGAAGGCCCAGAGGTCTTCGATGCTGCCGCCGCCGCGGCACAGGATGATCGCTTCACAATCGCCGGCGGCGGCTTGGGCCAGGGCTTCGGCGATCCTGGCGGCGGCACCTTCGCCCTGAACAAGGGTCGGGAAAAGGGTGAGGTGCAGGTGTGGCGCCCGCCGGTGCAGGGTGGTCAGGACATCGCGCAGCGCCGCTGCCTGCGGGCTGGTGACGATGGCAATGCGGCGAGGGAAGGGAGGCAGTGGCTTCTTGCGGTCGACGGCAAAAAGACCCTCTTTTTCGAGTTGAGCCTTCAGGCGCAGGAAGCGCTCGAAGAGGTCTCCCTGGCCGGCCCGGCGGATGGTTTCGATGTTGAGCTGAAATTCGCCGCGCGGTTCGTAGAAAGAAACCAGGGCCCGGGCTTCGATCTGCTGACCGTTCTCCAGCCGCCAGCCAAGGAGCTGGGCGCGGCTGCGCCACATCACGCAGCGAACCTGGGCGTTGCTGTCCTTCAGCGAGAAATAGACATGGCCGGATGCGGCGTAGGTCAGGTTGGATATTTCGCCACCGACCCAGGTCAGCGGGAATGCTGATTCGAGACAATCGCGGACCAAGCGGTTGAGGCTGGAGACGCTGAGGACAGAGTTGTTGACAGGGGGGGGCGGGATGAGCATGGCCGGATTGTAACGCGGGGAAGAAATTTTCGGCGGAGTGTTGACAGCTGATTGTTTTGTTAAGTGGTTGATTATTAAGCATCTATAATGTATGCCTTGTTTTTTGGCAGAGTAGGAAAAGTCCTTTGCTGAGTGGGGTTTAGGATAGTTGATGACATTCCATTCACAGACTTATCCACAGGTTTTGGGGATAAGCCCCGGCAACCGCGACATTTCGTCACTTGCTCTGCAGCGGGGGGCAGGGCAGAATTGCGGGCTAATATTCCACCAAGGATGTCATCACGTGTTTGCGATCGTTCAAGCGGCCGGTTGGCCCATCTGGCCGTTATTGCTGGCTTCTGTCATTTCGGTGGCGCTGATTATCGAGCGTCTGGTTGCCCTGCGTCATTCCAAGGTGGTGCCGACCGGCTTGCTGCAGCGGGCGGTTGGCGAGTTCAAGCGCGGCGCCAACAATGACAAGCTGCTCGACGAGCTCGAGCGCCATTCGCCGCTCGGCCGCGTGTTGTCGGCCGGTCTGCGCAACGTCGGCGCGTCGCGTGAAATCATGAAGGAATCGATCGAGGAGTCCGGTTCGGCGGTCTCCCACGACCTCAACCGCTACCTGACGACGCTCGGCACCATCGCCTCGATCAGCCCGCTGATGGGCCTGTTCGGTACGGTGGTCGGGATGATCGAGATTTTCGGCTCGCAGTCGCCGGCAGGAGCGAACCCGATGCAACTGGCGCACGGTATTTCCGTGGCGCTCTACAACACCGGCTTTGGCCTGGTGATTGCCATCCCGAGCATGATTTTCTGGCGGCATTTCCGGGCGTTGGTCGATGGTTTCGTCGTCGAGATGGAGCAGCAGGCTGTCCGCCTCGTCGAGTACATGCACGGCGACCGGAAGTAAGTGATGAATTTCCAGCGCGGCCGCAACCGGGAAGAGCCGGAAATCAACCTGATTCCGATGATTGACGTGTTGCTGGTCATCATCATCTTCCTGATGCTGACCACCACCTATGCCAAGTTCTCGGGGCTGGAGATCAACCTGCCGACGGCCGATGCCAGCAAGCAGGCTGAGCAGCCGAATGAG
The DNA here is from genome assembly GCA_946479855.1 of uncultured Pseudomonadota bacterium. Next base: position 8,969 of record CAMLHL010000034.1, on the reverse strand, counting down.
GTCAATGTCGCGGTGACGGCCAGCGGTCAGGTTCTGGTCAACAAGTCACCGTTGACCGCTACCGATGTCAAGAGCATCGCCGATGGCCTGCGCCGGGCGGCGGGCGGCAAGGAAGATCCGCTGATCGTCATCAATGCCGACGCCAAGGCGACGCATCAAAGCGTGGTTGACGTCATGCAGGCGGCGCAGACAGCCGGCTATCCGCATATTTCCTTCGCTACCCAGAATCGCTGATGTTCGCCCGCTGGTTACAGCGACAATGGTTCGAACAACGCCGGCTAACGCCGGCGTTGTGGTTTCTGCTGCCCCTGGCCGGACTCTATGTCTTGCTCAGCGGGCTGCATCGCCGGCTGGCCAAGCCGCAGCGCCTGCCGGTCCCGGTCATCGTGGTCGGCAACATCATCGTCGGCGGCGCCGGCAAGACACCGCTAACCCTTTGGCTGGCCCTGCAGTTGCGCGAGCGCGGCTTGCATCCGGGGATCGTCAGTCGCGGCTATGGCCGCAGCGGTGATGTGGTCAGTCCGGTCACGGCGGGTTCGTCGCCGGCAGATGCCGGCGATGAACCCTTGTTGCTCGCCCGGCGCAGTGGACTCCCGGTCTGGGTCGGGCGCCGGCGTGCAGCGGCGGGCGCGGCGCTGCTGGCCGCCCATCCGGAGGTCGATGTTCTGCTTTGCGATGATGGTCTGCAGCATTACGCCCTGGCCCGCGATGTCGAGCTAGTGGTTTTTGATGCGCGCGGCGTCGGGAATGGCTGGCGCCTGCCGGTCGGGCCATTGCGCGAGCCGCTGGCACGTCTTGCTACGGTCGACGCCGTTATTGGCAATAATCTGGCGAGCAGCGCCGGGCTGGGATCGATCCCGATTTTCAACATGCGCCTGCAGCCTGCCTTGTTTTATCGCCTCGACGACGAGCAGAAAACCTGCTCCGCCGCGGCGCTGCGCGACCGGGGGCGGCTTTACGCTCTGGCCGGTATTGGCCATCCGGAACGTTTTTTCCAGACCTTGGCAGCGCTGGGCCTGGACTGCGAAACGCGGCCATTTCCCGATCACCATCGCTATTCGGCGGCTGATCTGGCTTTTGCAGCGGATGGCATCCTGCTGATGACCGAGAAGGATGCAGTAAAATGCGCGGGTCTGACGGCGGGCGAGACCTGGGTTCTGCCCGTCGAGGCCGAGCTGTCGCCGGCCCTTATTGAACTGATTTTGGAGAAACTCCGTGGACGCCAGGCTGCTTGATATTCTCGTCTGCCCGATTTGCAAGGGCAATCTCGAACACCGCAAGGCCGAAAAAGAACTGGTCTGCAAGCCGTGCAAACTGGCTTTTCCGATCCGTGACGACATCCCGATCATGCTCGAGGATGAGGCGCGCCAGTTGACGGCGGACGGGCAGTAAGTAATGTCCGGTCTCGCCTTCAAGGTCGTCATTCCGGCCCGTTACGCATCGACCCGGTTGCCGGCGAAGCCCTTGCTCGATCTCGGCGGCAAGCCGATGGTTGTTCGGGTGGCCGAGCGGGCGCGTCTGACGGGGGCCGAGGAAATCTGGGTGGCGACCGACCATCCGGAAGTCCGTGCCGCGGCCGAGGCGCATGAAGTCGCCGCCCTGATGACGCGCAGCGACCACGCCACCGGCACCGACCGCCTGGCCGAGGTCGTCGAGCAGCGCGGCTGGGGCAGCGATACCATCATCGTCAATGTGCAGGGCGACGAACCGCTGATCGAGCCGGAAATGATCCTCCAGACCGCGCGCCAGCTGGCTGCCAGCGGTGCCGACATCGCGACGGTGGCGCATCCGATCACCGAGGCGGCGGATTTCTTCAATCCGAACGTCGTCAAGGTGGTTTGCCGGGCCGATGGCGATGCCGCCTATTTTTCCCGCGCGCCGATCCCCTATGCTCGCGACCATTTTGCCAAAGAGGCAGGCGGCGAAACCCTGCCGGCCAATTTTCCGGCCTATCGCCATGTTGGCCTGTATGCCTACCGGGCCAGCTTTTTGCAGGCCTACGCCGGGCTGACCGTGGCACCCACCGAACACTTCGAATCGCTCGAACAATTGCGCGCCCTGTGGCACGGTTACCGGATCAGCGTGGCGCTGATCGATGCGGCGCCGGCGCCCGGTGTCGATACGCCCGAAGATGCCGAGCGGATGCGCAAACTGTTTGACCGTACCTGAAATAGCGAGTAATTTTCCGCTCCTAGAGAACGGCCAATACTGAAGCCGATAACAAGAATTTCTTAGACAAAACCCGAGGGACTTTTCATGAAATTGATTCTGTTGGGCGCACCCGGCGCCGGCAAGGGAACGCAAGCCACTTTCATTTCCAAGCAGTTTGGCATTCCCCAGATTTCGACCGGCGACATGCTGCGCGCACAGGTCAAGGCCGGCACCGCGCTCGGCCTCGAAGCCAAGAAGCACATGGACGCGGGCGGCCTGGTGCCGGACGCTGTCATCATCGGCATGGTCAAGGATCGCCTGACCCAGGACGACTGCAAGAACGGCTACCTGTTCGACGGTTTCCCGCGCACCATTCCGCAGGCCCAGGCCATGAAGGACGCCGGCGTGCCGATCGAGTTCGTGCTCGAAATCGACGTCCCGGACAGCGACATCATCGAGCGCATGGCGGGGCGCCGCGCCCACCTGGCCTCCGGCCGCACCTACCACGTCAAGTTCAACCCGCCGAAGGTCGAAGGCAAGGACGACGTGACCGGCGAGCCGCTCGTCCAGCGTGACGACGACAAGGAAGAAACCGTCAAGAAGCGCCTGGAAATCTACCATTCGCAAACCAAGCCGCTGGTCGATTTCTATGGCAAGTGGGCGGCCGAAGGCGATGCCAAGGCACCAAAGGTGCGCAAGGTGGCCGGCGTCGGTAGCGTCGACGGCATTACGAAGAGCGTTTTCGAAGCGCTGAAGTAAGGAGCGATAGATGGCGGCGAAAAATGCCTTCTACGCGCAGTCGGGAGGCGTTACCGCCGTTATCAACGCCACGGCGTGCGGCCTGATCCAGGAAGCACGCCGGCATCCCGAAAAAATCGGGAAAGTCTTCGCCGGGCGCGACGGGATCATCGGCGCCCTGACCGAAGACCTGATCGACACCAGCCTCGAATCCGACGCGGATATTGCCCGCCTGCGCCACACGCCGGGCGGCGCCTTCGGCTCCTGCCGCTACAAGCTGAAAAGCCTGGAGCAGCACCAGGCGCAGTACGAACGCCTGATCGAGGTGTTCAAGGCGCACGACATCGGTTACTTCTTCTACAACGGTGGCAACGATTCCATGGATACCGCCTGGAAGGTGTCGCAGATTGCCGAGAAGATGGGTTATCCGGTCGTTTGCGTGGGCGTCCCGAAGACTGTCGATAACGATTTGCCGCATACCGATTGCTGCCCGGGTTTCGGGTCGGTCGCCAAGTATGTCGCGACCTCGATCCGCGAGGCTGGCTACGATGTGGCCTCGATGGCCCGTACGTCGACCAAGATATTCGTCCTCGAGGTGATGGGCCGTCACGCCGGTTGGATCACCGCCGCCTGCGGGCTGGCTTCCGAGAGCGTCGGCGAACCGCCGCACATCCTGCTATTTCCGGAAGTACCTTTCGATCCCGAGCGCTTTTTGGCGCGCGTCGATGAATGCGTCAAGCAATATGGCTATTGTACAGTCGCCGTTTCCGAAGGCTTGTCCGATGCCGCCGGCAACCTGATCGCCGAGTCGGGTAGCAAGGATGCCTTCGGGCATTCGCAACTGGGCGGTGTTGGCCAGATCGTCGCGCAGCTGATCAAGGATAAGCTGGGTTACAAGTATCACTGGGCACTGGCCGATTACCTGCAGCGTTCGGCCCGCCATCTGGCATCGAAGACCGATCTCGACCAGGCGCACGCCCTGGGCATCGCTGCGGTCGACCTTGCCTTGCAGGGTAAAAACGCGGTCATGGCGACCATCCGTCGTCTGGCCGATGCGCCTTATCGCTGGGAGATCGGCGATGCGCCGCTGGCCGAAATCGCCAATGTCGAGCGCAAGATGCCACCCGAATTCATTTCGCCGGACGGTTTCCACATTACCGACGCGTGCCGGGCCTATCTTCAGCCATTGATCGAGGGTGAAGAACCGCCGCCATATCGCAACGGCCTGCCGGATTACGTCCGCTTGAAGAACATTGCCGTAACCAAGAAACTGGAGACATTCATCATCTGATTTTGTGGTTAACCAAGGAGGGGGAGTAATGAGTACAGCGTTGTTACTGGCGCTTGGTTGCGCCGTGTTGGCAGTCCTGTATGGCTGGATTTCCAGTCGACAGATCCTCGCGTTGCCTGCCGGCAACGAGCGTATGCAGCAAATCGCCAAAGCCATCCAGGAGGGGGCGGAAGCGTACCTGAGCCGGCAATACAAGACCATCGCCATGGTCGGCATCGTTCTCTTCCTCGTCATCGGCTTTGTTCCCAAGCTTGGCTGGCTGACCGCATTGGGTTTCCTGATCGGCGCCGTGCTTTCCGGCGCGGCCGGCTTTATCGGCATGAATGTCTCGGTACGGGCCAACGTCCGTACGGCCGAAGCGGCGCGTGGCGGCATTGCCCCGGCGCTTGACGTCGCCTTCAAGGGCGGGGCGATTACCGGCATGCTGGTGGTCGGTCTCGGTCTGATCGGCGTCGCAGGTTACTTTGCCTTTCTCAAGTCGATCAATGGCGCCGGTGCCGATCTGCACCATGTCATCGAACCGCTGGTTGGTCTGGCTTTTGGTTCATCGCTGATTTCCATCTTCGCCCGTCTTGGCGGTGGCATCTTCACCAAGGGCGCCGATGTTGGTGCCGACCTGGTCGGCAAGGTCGAGGCCGGCATTCCCGAGGACGACCCGCGCAATCCGGCAGTGATCGCCGACAACGTCGGCGACAACGTCGGCGACTGCGCCGGGATGGCCGCCGACCTGTTCGAGACCTACGCCGTGACTGTGGTGGCAACCATGGTGCTGGCAGCGCTGATCATCAAGACGGCGACCGGTCTCGGCGAAAATCTGGTGCTCTACCCGCTGGCGCTGGGTGGCGTCTCGATCATCGCTTCCATCGTCGGCTGCTACTTCGTCAAGGCGACCGAAGGTGGCAAGATCATGGCGGCGCTGTATCGTGGTCTGATCGTCGCCGGGGTGCTGGCCCTGATCTTCTACTATCCGGTGACTTCCTGGCTGATTGGTGCCGGGGCGACACTGGCCGATGGTACGGTGATCAATACCATGACCATGTTCGGCTGCTCGGTTGTCGGTCTCGTGCTGACTGCGGCGCTGGTCTGGATCACCGAGTACTACACCGGCACCGATTTTGCGCCGGTCAAGCACGTCGCTGCTGCCTGCCAGACCGGTCACGCCACCAATATCATTGCCGGTATCGGTGTCTCGATGAAAGCGACCGCACTGCCGGTGATTTCCGTGTGTATCGCGATCTATGCCGCTTTTGCCCTGGGAGGGCTGTTCGGCATCGCCATTGCCGCGACCTCCATGCTGTCGATGGCTGGTATCGTTGTCGCTCTGGATGCCTATGGCCCGATCACCGACAACGCCGGTGGTATTGCCGAAATGGCCGAATTGCCCAAGGATGTGCGCAACGTCACCGATCCGCTGGATGCGGTCGGCAACACTACCAAGGCGGTCACCAAGGGTTATGCCATCGGTTCCGCCGGTCTGGCGGCCCTGGTGCTGTTCGCCGACTACACGCACGGTTTGGAGGCGGTTTCCGGCAAGGTCTTTACCTTCGACCTCTCCAATCACCTGGTGATCATCGGCCTCTTCATCGGCGGCCTGATTCCCTTCCTTTTCGGTGCCATGGCCATGGAAGCGGTCGGCCGGTCTGCCGGTGCCGTGGTCGTTGAGGTCCGTCGCCAGTTCAAGGAAATTCCTGGCATCATGGAAGGGACGGCCAAGCCCGACTATTCACGGGCCGTCGATATGCTGACTGTGGCGGCGATCAAGGAAATGATGATTCCTTCGATCCTGCCGGTAGCTGTGCCGATCGTGGTCGGTCTGGCACTTGGCCCGGTCGCCCTTGGCGGCCTGCTGGTCGGCACTATCGTGACCGGCCTGTTCGTCGCCATTTCGATGACGACGGGGGGCGGTGCCTGGGACAACGCCAAGAAATACATCGAAGACGGCCATTTCGGTGGCAAGGGCTCGGACGCCCACAAGGCGGCCGTGACTGGCGATACGGTGGGTGACCCCTACAAGGATACGGCGGGGCCGGCTGTTAACCCGCTGATCAAGATCATCAATCTGGTAGCCCTGTTGATCGTTCCGTTGATCGCCTGACCTTTTGTGCAATAAGCTAAAAAAGGCGGCCGTGGCCGCCTTTTTTTATTTCCTCGCCAGTTCCGGCAGCCACTCGTCAGCTTTCGTGCTTGCGGAGTCTGGTGGCGTTGGGAATATGAATCTTGCGTCCCTCGACGACAATCAGGCCTAGCTCGGTCAATTCGTGCAGGATGCGCGAGAAATGTTCCTGGGTTAGGTTGAGCCGGGAGGCGATGACTCCCTTGTTGGTCGGCAGGGTCACGGCAACATTGATGCCTGCATGGTCGGCTTCCGGCAGTTCGCGCAGCAGGTAGCCGATGATGCGCTGCTTGCCGGAGTGCAGCGAATAGGATTCGACATCGTTCATCAGTTGATGCAGGCGCATGGCCATGCCAGCCAGCATTTTGCGGCAGAGATTGTGGTCGCGCTGCAGTTCCTCGAAAACCGCAGCCTTGGAAATGTGCAATAACAGCGAATCTGTCAGCGCCTGGGCAAAGACGATGTATGGCTTCTCCATGAACATCACCGCTTCACCGAAACTCTGGCCCTGGCTGATGATTTCAACCACTTTTTCGCTGCCCTGCGAAGAGGTGAAGGCAAGCTTGATCTGCCCGTAGACCAGCAGGTGAAAGCCGTTGCACGGATCGCCCTTGTGGAACAGGATTTCACCCTTGTTGGCGTGAATTTCGCGGGTCCCCCGGGCGATGCGGGTGATTTCCTCCGGAGCCAATCCGTTGAACAGCGGGATGTGAGTCAGGAGTGCTTCGATGTTGATCGGGGGAGTGCCGTGCATGATCGATGGTGCCAAAACGGGGACGGCCGATGGTGGCACTCGTCTAGTGCCAATGCAATACGACTTTGGGAGTACTTAGTGGCGGGTTAGCTGCACATAGAGCAAAGGCAGGCGCTGCGGCAGATCTTCCGGTTTGCGGATCACGCAGAACCCGGCCGGGCCGAACAGGTAGGGCAGGTAGGCACCGGCTTCGCGATCGATCGTCACGCAGAACGGGGTCAGGCCCAGGCGCCGGGCCTCATGGACCGCCATCCGGGTGTCTTCGATGCCGTAGCGTGAGTCGTAGATGTCCAGATCGTTCGGCTTGCCGTCGGTGATGATCAGGAGCAGGCGACGACTGGCCGGCTGCTCGGCAAGAATGTTCGCAGCCTGACGGATGGCGGCGCCCATGCGCGTGTAGTAGCCTGGTTTGATGGCCATGATGCGGCCACGCACGGCGGCATCGTAGCGTCCCGAAAAATCCTTGAGCAGGTGGAAGCGGATGTTCTGGCGACGTAGCGACGAGAAGCCGTAGATGCCAAAACGGTCACCGGTGGCCGTCAGGGCCTCGGAAAAAAGCAGAAGCGAGTCGCGGATGACGTCGACGATGCGGTGTGAGTCGGAGATCGGCGCATCGGTGGACATCGACAGGTCCGCCAGCAACAGGCAGGCGAGATCGCGCTCGCAGCGAGCCTGGGCGAGATAGGCGCCGGCTTCCGGGGTGTGGCCGGAGGCGCGGTCGGCATGGTTGCGCACGCAGGAATCGACGTCAAGCTCAGCGCCTTCCTGCTGGCCTTTCAACCAGCGTCGTTGTGGAGCGAGGGCGGCGAACTGGTTGCGCAATTTCTTGGCGGTCGCGGCCAGCTCGCTTGGCAGCTCGGTGCGGCCGGCATCGTGGGCGATCATTGGCTGGAGCAGGCAGTGCTTCTCCTGCATCAGCGCTTTGCGATAGTCCCATTCGGGGAGGGCGATGCCGGGACCGATCGGTGTGTCGTCCTCGGCCGCCGAGGGCAGGTCGAGGTCGAACTTGACGCGCGACTTGGCGGTTTCGCCATCGCGGGTCAGCGACAGTTTGTCGAGGTCCTTGGCGGCGCTGCGGGCATTCGGGTCCTCGTCTTCATCGAAGGCGCGGTTGACGCGAACGTATTCAGCCCAGGTCGGCAGACTTTCGGCGCGGAACATGGCCAACATCGGATTCTTGTTGTCCGGTGTTTCGACCTGTTCGGCCTTGTGCGCGTCCTTGGCTGACTCGGCGCCGCCGCTGCCTTCCGGTGGCAATTGTTCGCCCGGGTCGGCCAGCCGGATGGCCTCGGCACTGTCGGCGCCCACCAGCCAGAGCAGAACCGGCTGGGGAGGATTGGATTTTCTCGAATTCAGGGGCGGCAGGCCGTCGACCGTAGCAGGGTAACGCAAGGCCTGGCGAATGGCTTTTTCCTGCTCGGCTTCATCCGGCGCCAACTGTTCGGGAGCAATGCGACTGGCGATGTGCGCCGCGACCAGGCGTTCGTAACGTGGCTTGAGTCCGGGATAGCGTTCCAGCGCCGCCTTGCTCGCCTGCTGGTTGCGCAGAAACCAGGGCTGGCCGGGGGCGACATCGCAGGCGGCCTGCGCCGCGAGCCAGAGATAGAGGTCACGGTTCAGCACCTTGTCGGGAAAAGCGGCGATTTCCGGCGGCAGGCGCAGCGTTTCGGCATCGCGCCGGGCTTGCGCGACACGTTCGCCGCTGCCTGCCAGTCGCTGCAGCCAGCGGCGATGTGCGCCATGGGCTTCGGCCGTGGCCGCGGCAATTTTCAGTCCGGCGTCACCGCCGAAGGCGCGAAACAGGATGCCGGCCGTCTTCTCGACTTCGCCGAGTTTCACTGCCGCCTGCGGATGATGTGCTCCAGCTGCCTTGGTGACCCAGTTATGCCAGAGTTTGCCGATGAATTCTTCCATGCCTATAT
>CAMLHL010000033.1 GCA_946479855.1 uncultured Pseudomonadota bacterium | reverse complement strand
ACTCCCCATTAAAACCCCTGTTAGCACCGCTAACAGGGGTTTTTGCTTTGGAAAAGAAATCATCTTCCTCTTGAATTTGGCGCTGTTGCCCCCAACTCCCAATCCACGTTCTTAATGTTTCATTGGGAGTTTCAAGCATGTCCGAGTCTGCAACCGCGAACGCTAATCGCGAAACCCTGGGTTTCCAGGCTGAAGTAAAGCAACTTCTTCAACTGATGATTCACTCCTTGTACAGCAACAAGGAGATTTTCCTGCGCGAACTGGTTTCCAACGCTTCGGATGCCTGTGACAAGCTGCGTTTTGAGGCGCTGAACAACAGTGCGCTGTACGGCGATGATGGCGATCTGAAGATTCGCATTGCCTTCGATAAAGATGCCCGCACGATCACCATTTCCGACAATGGTATTGGCCTTTCGCGTGACGAAGCGGTCGAGCATCTCGGCACTATCGCCAAGTCTGGAACCAAGGAGTTCTTCTCTGCGCTGACTGGTGATCAGGCCAAGGATGCGCACCTGATCGGCCAGTTCGGCGTTGGTTTCTACTCTTCCTTCATCATTGCCGACAAGGTGACGGTGGTTTCCCGTCGTGCTGGTCTTGAGGCTAACCAGGCGGTTTGCTGGGAGTCGGGAGGCGAGGGCGAGTACACGGTTGAAATGGTCGAGAAGGCGACGCGTGGCACCGACGTTACGCTCCATCTGCGCGAGGGCGAGGACGAGTTCCTTAGCGGCTGGAAGCTCAAATCGATCATCCGAAAATATTCCGACCACATTACCCTGCCGATCGTCATGAAAAAGGAGGAGTGGAAGGACGGCGAGCAGGTGATGACCGAGGAAGATGAAACGGTGAACCAGGCCAATGCGCTGTGGGTTCGTTCCAAGTCCGACATTACCGACGAGCAGTACAAGGAGTTCTACAAGCACGTTGCTCACGATTTTGAAGACCCCTTGGCCTGGACCCATGCCCGCGTCGAAGGCAAGCAGGAATACACGCAGTTGCTCTATATCCCGGCACGTGCGCCCTTCGATCTCTGGGACCGCAACGCTCGCCATGGCATCAAGCTCTATGTTCGCCGCGTCTTCATCATGGACGATGCCGAGCAACTGATGCCGCTCTACATGCGCTTCGTGCGCGGGGTGGTCGATTCCTCCGACCTGCCGCTCAATGTGTCGCGGGAAATCCTGCAGCAGAGCAAGGACATCGATGGCATCCGCAATGGCTGCACGCGCAAGGTGCTGGGCATGCTCGAAGACCTGGCCGAGAACGACAAGGAGAAGTACGCCCAGTTCTGGACGGCTTTCGGTGCGGTACTTAAGGAAGGCGTCGGCGAAGATCACGCCAACAAGGAAAAGATCGCCGGTCTGATCCGCTTTGCGTCGACGCACAACGATACCCCGGATCAAACCGTCTCGCTGGCCGACTACATCGGCCGCATGAAGGAAGGCCAGGAGAAGATTTACTTCGTGACCGCCGATACCTTCAACGCGGCCAGGAACAGTCCGCATCTCGAGATCTTCCGCAAGAAAGGTATTGAAGTGCTGCTGCTGTCCGATCGTGTGGACGAGTGGGTCGTCGGTCATCTGACCGAGTTCGATGGCAAGCACTTGCAGTCCGTCGCCAAGGGCGGCCTCGATCTCGGCAAGCTGGAAGACGAGGCAGAGAAGAAGGAAGCCGAAAAAGCGGCCGATGAATACAAGGATCTGCTGGAGAAGGTGAAGGCCGCACTCGGTGACAAGGTCAAAGACGTGCGCGTGACTTATCGACTGACCGATTCGCCATCCTGCCTGGTCTCTGACGAGCATGATCCTTCCGGCAATCTGGCCCGTCTGCTGAAGGCGGCCGGTCAGGCGGCACCCAACGTCAAGCCCATCCTCGAAATCAACCCGCAGCACGTGGTAGTGCAGCGTTTGAAATATGAGGAAAGCCGTTTCAATGACTGGGCTGCCTTGCTCTTTGAACAGGCTACTTTGGCCGAGGGCGGCCAGCTCGATGATCCGGCCGGTTTCGTCAAGCGTATCAACGATCTGATGATGGCCCTGTCCGGCAAGTAAGCGGCCAGCCCCGGGGCGCTTCCGTCCCCGCCCTGTCGGCATCGCCGACAGGGCGGGCGATGAAGCACTGTTGGGCCATGTTAATCCTACTTCTCGAGCCGTTCTCCGGCCGCCATGTATTGACCTCGATCTTCGTGATGGATGCTTCGGGGGTAATACCTTCCGGATTGCCCCAAGCCTGGATGACCGCCAGCACAAACAGACCATAGTTATCCGGTTGCTGCGACCAGTGCGGGTATTTGCTGTCGTTTAGTCGAACCGGGCTGGCACCTTGATCGCGCACGCGTCCCCGAAAAAGTCATTATCCCGCTGTCGACCGTAGCGACAGCCTTTCCGCTCTTCTTCAGGCTTGGGTCCGGTCACTGAGGCTCAGGTTTGCCGGCGCAATGGCCGACAAAGCAGTACACTCCTATCCTTTCGAGAAACCGCCCGGCGCGTTTTTTCCGCCACTTCCGTTTCCCGGTTCTCATTCCCGTTTTGCAAAGGCGATTCCATGCACCCCGTCCACGATGTTGACGCACTACTTATTTTGGCCACTGCCCTTGCCTCGAAACGGCGGCCAGCCGAGCTGCTTGAGATTGTGGCTGCGGCTGACCTGGTGAATAACAACGTTCCCGGCGAGTTGAAGATCGTCGATGCTTTCGAGCGCTTGTCCAGAAATGGCTTGATCTGTGCGGCAGAGGGCGGCTATGCCCTGACGCCGGCCGCCCAGGCGATCGTCACCGGCCTGCCGCGCAAGGCGGAGACGCCGGAACGCCTGTTTGCAATCAAGGACAACCTGTCGATGTTCAACGTCAAGGGCGAGCACGCGGTAGTTGCGCTGACGGCCGAGCAGGTGACGGCAGCGATCCAGGCGCACCGCGCGGCCGGAAAGACATCCGCCAAGAATCTCCTAATCCCCAAGCCGAAGCCGGAAGCCGAAACATCGCGCCCCGGCCAGCGTCAGCGCAAGCCGATGCCGGCTCGCAAGCGCAAGGCTTGAGTCCCGGCATGAGCGAAACAACCTCGGCCGCCCGGGCTTTTGACGCCCTGCCACTGTCTACGGCCATGCAGGCCAATCTGGTACAGCTAGGCTATCTGACGATGACCCCGATTCAGGCGGCCAGCCTGCCGCTGACTCTAGCCGGGCATGATCTGATTGCGCAGGCCAAGACGGGGAGCGGCAAGACGGCGGCTTTTGGCTTGTCGCTCCTGAACCGCCTGACGACGGGGCGTTTTTCCGTGCAGGCCATGGTGCTGTGCCCGACGCGCGAACTGGCGGATCAGGTCACTCAGGAACTACGGCGTCTGGCCCGGTTCGAGGAAAACATCAAGGTTCTCTCGCTGGTGGGCGGCTCGACGCTGCGCAACCAGGCGAACAGCCTGGAAAACGGGGTGCATATCGTCGTCGGCACGCCGGGCCGCATCATGGATCATCTGGAACGCGGCTATCTGAAGCTCGACGAACTGAACACGCTGGTTCTCGATGAGGCGGATCGCATGCTCGACATGGGTTTCCACGACGATATTGCCTACATCGCCAAGCGCTGCCCGGCGCAGCGCCAGACGCTGCTGTTCTCGGCTACTTATCCCGAGGGCATCGCCCAGCTGGCCCGGCAGTTCCTGCGCCAGCCCAGGGAGGTCAAGCTCCTCGAGCAGCACGAGGAAAGCAAGATTCGCCAGCGTTTCTACGAGGTCAAACACGAAGCACGTCTGGACGCCGTGGTACGCCTGCTCAAGCATTACCGCCCGCTCAGCACGCTGGCTTTCTGCAATACCAAGCAGCAATGCCGCGATCTGCTCAATGTGCTGCGCCACGCCGGTATTCACGCGCTGACGCTGAATGGCGATCTGGAGCAGCGCGAGCGCGATCAGGTGCTGGTCCAGTTCGCCAACCGCAGCTGTTCGGTGCTGGTGGCGACCGACGTGGCAGCGCGCGGCCTCGATATCGACCAGCTGGAGGCGGTGATCAACGTCGATGTGACGCCCGATCCGGAAATCCACATCCACCGGATCGGCCGCACCGGCCGTGGCGACGAGCAGGGCTGGGCGCTCAGCCTGTGCACTCCGGGCGATCGGCGCCGGGTGGCGACGATTGCCGAAATGATGCAGTGCAAGCTCGACGTACACGATCTGGCGACGCTAGCCGTCACCGACGATTCGCCCCTGGTGCCGCCGATGTCGACATTGCTGATCCTCGGCGGGCGCAAGGACAAGATCCGCCCCGGCGATGTCATGGGCGCCCTGGCCGCCGAGGCCGGGCTGAACCGCGAGCAGGTCGGCAAGATCACCGTGACCGACCAGAGCACCTACGTCGCCGTAGCGCGCGATATCGCCCGTGATGCCGTACGCAAGCTGTCGGCCGGCAAGCTCAAGGGCAGGACGGTCAAGGTCAGGATACTGGCTGGCTAAACGCTCGCTGGGTCAGAGCAGACAACCGGCCCGCCCCGGGGTCGGTTTTCAGTCTATTGGGGCGTCGACCGCAGGATTGCCCCACAGCGATCTTCCGGTCGCCTCCAGATGGCAAAGGTAGGCGCGCAGGTCGAATTCGAGCTGGAAGTAATCGGGCTCGATGTGCACACAAAGCTGGTAGAAGGCCTTGTCGTGGTCGCCGTACTTGAGATGTGCCAGTTCGTGAGCGACGATCATGCGCAGGAACTCGGGCGGCATGTCGCGAAAGACGCTGGCGATGTGAATTTCGCGCTTGGTCTTCAGCTTGCCGCCCTGGACCCTGGCGATCCGGGTATGCGTGCCGAGTGCCTGGCGCAAGGTCTGTAATTTACCGTCGAACGCCACCTTGCTCGGCTGCGGGGCGTTGCGCAGATAATCGCCCTTGATCTCCAGAACGTAGTCGTAGAGCGCCTTGTCAGTGCGCACTTCGTGAGCTTGTGGATATTTCCGGCGCAGGATTTCCCCCAGACGCCCCTCGGCGATCGCTTGCCTGACCGGCTCGACCAGATGGGCTGGATAACCGGCAAGGTAGTTGGGTGGGGCAGTCGGGCGCATGGACGGCGATCAGGTGGCGGAAGCCCCGGATTGTACTGAAGCACTTCCCCGGAAAGCGCGTTTCCCTAACCGTTGCCGCCCGAAATTTACCAAACGGTTATATGCTGGCGGACGTTCAAACTCTGGCGCGTACCATGCAAAACCCCGTTCTCGTTATCGTCATCGCCCAATTGTTCGGCACCTCGCTGTGGTTCTCGGCCAACAGCGCGGCGGGCGACCTGATCCGCGCCTGGGGCATCGCACCCGCCGACATCGGCACACTGACCAATGCCGTTCAGCTCGGCTTCATCCTCGGCACCCTGAGTTTTGCCATTTCTGGGTTGGCCGACCGTTTTGCCGCCAGTCGCATTTTTGCTGTCTGTGCCGTGCTCGGGGCGCTGTGCAACGCCGCCTTTGCCTTGCTGGCCGATGGCATGGCGACGGCGATTCCGCTGCGCTTCGCGGTCGGCTTCTGTCTGGCCGGCGTCTACCCGCTGGGCATGAAGCTGGTGGTCAGTTGGGTGCCGGAGCGGGCCGGTGCGGCACTGGCCCAACTGGTCGGGATGCTGACCCTGGGCACCGCCCTGCCGCACGGCATTCGCTTGGCGGGGGCAGGCTGGTCGTGGCAGGCGACCATTCTCGTTTCTTCGGGGCTGGCATTGGCTGCGGCTGCGATGATTTTCCGCCTTGGCGACGGGCCTCATCTGAAGCGTCGGCATGATGCCCCGCCGCTACGCCTGGGGCGGGTCTTCTACGCCTTCTCGGGGCGCGAGTTCCGTGCCTCGGCCTTCGGCTATTTCGGCCACCAGTGGGAGCTTTATGCCTTCTGGACACTGACCCCGGCACTGGTCATCCTCAGCGGCCTGGCCGGACCGGGCAGCCGCGAACTGTCCGGCCTGGCCTTCGCCATCATCGGCATTGGTGCGTTCGGCTGCCTGCTTGGTGGCTGGTGGAGCCATCGCCTCGGCAGCGCGCGGGTGGCGGCCACGGCCCTGGCCATCTCGGCCTTCTGCTGCGCCTTGTTCCCGCTGGTTGGCGGCTGGCCGGCCTGGGCCAAGCTGGCCTTGCTGCTCCTCTGGGGCGCCTCGGTGGTGGCCGATTCACCGCATTTCTCGGCGCTCTCGGCACGCGCCTGTGCTCCGGAGATCGTCGGCAGTGCGCTGGCCTTCCAGAATTCGATCGGCTTTGCCATCACCATGGTTTCGATCCAACTCGGTACGGCCTGGATCGCCCACTGGGGCATGAACATCGCCTGGTTGCTGTTGCCCGGACCGCTATTCGGGCTGCTCGGACTTTACCCCTTGTGGCGGACGACACACTGAAGCCGGGTTGCCCGCACTTTTCGGCGACGGCGCAGTTTTGGCACAATGGCGGCTTCGCCTGAAAGCAGTCGCCGATGAATCCCGAAGACCTGCAACTCCTGGTGACCCGTGTCATGCCCTTTGGCAAGCACAAAGGCCGCCTGATCGCCGACCTGCCCGGCAATTACCTCAACTGGTTCGCCCGCCAAGGCTTCCCGCCCGGTGAGATAGGCCGCCTGCTGGCACTGATGCAGGAGATCGACCACAACGGCCTGTCGCCGTTGCTGGCTCCCTTGCGCCGGCCCTAACCGGGAAGAAGCCTGTGGCGTTGCTGGTGTCCGGCAGCCGTATTAACTTCGCCAACCAGCGGTGTCTGAGCGAAGCGGCGTCAGGAGACGTCCGTGGCTGGGGTTCCGAGCGACGGATGATCCCGGTGGAAAGTCAGCCAGTGCAATAGCGTGGCAAAGAGCTCATTCGGATCGAAGGGTTTGCTGACGAAATCGGTCATTCCTGCCGCCAGGCAGCGCTTGCGGTCTTCCGCGAAGGCATTGGCGGATACGGCAATGATGGGAATGTCCCGCCAGCCGGGTAATTTGCGTATCTGGCGGCTGGCTTCCAGGCCATCCATGACCGGCATCTGCATGTCCATCAGAACGATCGAAAAATGCTGATGCCTGGCCAGTTCGACTGCCCGTCCTCCGTCCACCGCCACCGTGAGCACCAGGCCGGCATCTCTCAGGAAAGTCGCCGTTACATCCAGATTGATCGGTTCATCCTCGACGAGAAGCACATGGCTGCCGCGAAATTCCCTGAGCAATTGCGCTTCGGCAGAATCCGCCGCATTCTTCCGAGCGCTGGCCGCCGATCTGCTTGATTTGTCCAGCCAGGCGGTAAACCAGAAGGTACTGCCGACACCGACCTCGCTGCTCGCTCCCGCGTCCCCGCCCATCAACTCGGCCAGACGCTTGGTTATGGCCAGCCCCAGGCCGGTGCCCCCGTATTTCCGGGTCATCGTCTTGTCGCCCTGCTCGAAGGGGGTAAATAGGCGGACCATAGTCTCCGGGGGGATGCCGATGCCGCTGTCGCGCACTTCGGTCCGGACCAGGACCCGATCGGCGTGTTCTTCCTGGCATTTGATTACGATGGCAACGCTGCCCGAGTCGGTGAATTTCACGGCATTGCCAACCAGATTCAGCAAGGCCTGGGTAAAGCGCTTGGCGTCGCCCCGCAGCACCTGCCCGGTTTTTTCACAGTCGACCACCAGCGTCAGGCCCTTGGCAGACACTTTTTCCTGGACCATGGAGGCGATGTTTCCGGCGATTTCACCAAGGTCGAAATCGGTGATCAGGAGCTCCAGTTTTTCCGCCTCGATCTTCGAAAGATCAAGGACATCGTTGATTACTTCGAGCAGATGCCCGGCTGAGCGATCGATTTTATCGAGCAGTTCCGCCTGCACCCGCTCCAGGCCGCTACGCTTGAGAATGTGCGAGAGACCGATGATGCCGTTGAGCGGGGTTCGTATCTCGTGGCTCATATTGGCCAGGAAAGCGCTCTTGGCGCGATTGGCGCTGTCGGCCCGGGCCGTCGCCTCGGCGAGTTCATCGACCCGGCGGTGCATGGGGCTGATGTCGATGTGACAGCCGACCATGCGGACCGGATCGCCATTTGCCGCCCACTGCACGATCCGACCGGCGCTGATCACCCAGACTGTCGAGCCGTTCTTGTGCCGGTAGCGAACTTCAGTGTAATACGGTACCTCGCCATGGCTACTGACGTGTTTGTCATAGACTTCCTGGAGCGCGGGCAGATCTTCGGCCGCGATCAAAGCCCGCAAACTCTGCGGCGAATTTGGAATCTCGTCGTCGGCATAGCCGAACATGCGTTTCAGGGTGGGACTCAGGTAGAGGCTGCCCTCGGCGATGTTCCAGTCCCAGTAGCCGGCGAGCGTCGTCTCGAGGATGCCTTGCAGGATGTTGAGCTCCCTTTCGAGCAAGGCATGCTGCTGCTGTTGCTCCTCGGCCGCCTTGCGCTCGCTGATGTCGAGGACGATGCCGTTGTAGCTGCGTGGCTTGCCGTTGGCATCCAGCGTCGGGCGGCCACGCGACCATAGCCAGCGCATTCCACGGTGGCCCGGGCGCTGCGTGCGCCATTCGGTTTCGAACTCGATCGCCCGGTCGACCGCATCAGTGATCACCGCCTCGACCCGCGCCCTGTCCTGCGGGGCGATACTGTTCTGCCAGGCGTCATAGCCGGGCAAGACCTGTTCGCGGTCCAATCCATACAAAGTCCAGATTTCGTCCGACCAGACATTCTGGTTGCTGTCCAGGTGCCACTCCCAGGTGCCGGCATGGGCGGCGTCGAGCGCCTGTTTCAGACGCTGTTTACTCTGGCGCAAGGCAATATCCGCTTCCTTGCGGGTCGTGATGTCGGCGACGGTGGCCATGACATAGCCCCCGTCGCCCGATGGCATGCCACTCAGGCTCACTTCGACGAAAAATGTGCTGCCGTCCTTGCGCAATCCGAACAGGTCGCGCATCGGCATCATCTGGCGGGCCTGCGGCGAAACGCTGAAGGTTGAACGCAGGCCGACATGCTTTTCGCGCAAGGGGACGGGAACCAGTACTTCGAGCGACTGCCCGATCAGTTCGCCGGCGGCATAACCGAACATCGTATGCAGGGACGGATTGGCCATGACGATCCGGCCACTGCCATCGACCACCAGTAGCCCTTCCAGGCAGGCTTCCCAGATGTGGCGGAAGCGAATCTCGCTGCCTTCCTTGGCCACTTCCGCCCGGTGCAGTTCGGAAATGTCGGAAAAGGTCAGGACGGCGCCGTCGCTATGCCCTTGTTCGTTGCGGTAGGGATCGATCTGCATCAGAAACTGGAAATCGCCCTGCTCAACCCGTTCGACCAGCGAGCTTCCCGTGGCGATTACCCCGGCGAGTTGGGTCCGCAGATTGGGAAGGGGCAGGTGGCACGGGACGCCGTAAAGGCTTTGCCCGACATCGCTGGGCACCAGGCCAAAAATACGCGTGGCCAGCGAGTTGTAACGCGTGATGTGTCCTTCGCGGTCGACGACGACCAGACTGGTGCGGATGGAACTCTGGATGTTGCCGAGCGTGATGGTAAGTTGTGTCGCTTCCTGGGATTTGATTCGCAACTCGTCGTTCAGGGTCGTCAGTTCCTCATTCGACGACTGCAGCTCTTCGTTGGAGGCCTGCAGTTCTTCGCTCGACGACTGAACTTCTTCGTTGAGCGTCTGCAGTTCCTCGTTGGAGGCTTCGAATTCCTCGATGACCGCCTGCAAGTGCTCGCGGGTATCCGCCAATTCCTGGCGCAGGCGGATATTTTCGCGGGTCAGATGGTCCGTCGCATCGATCGTCGGCGCCGATGGCAAAGCCGGATCGAGGCGGCTCTCCTCGAAGCTGAAGAGAAAGGTCGACTCGCGGTAATCCGGGGTCGGGGCGACTCGCCGGAGAACCGGTTTGACGCGAATATTCTCGCCACCGACCAAAATTTCGGTGGGCACTCCTTCCAGGATGCTCAGACTCTCCTGAATCAGGCGATAACCGATTGCTTTCAACTCATTGCGCAATTCCGGCAAACAAAGGGCAAATACCGAGAAATCGGCATGCTCATCGGGCAGCGAAAAGTAACGTCGCGATGCGCCGAAGAAGTGCAGCGGTTCAAAGCTGGCATTTACCAGCACGCCGGGCGGGGCGTAGGCCCCGGCAATGGTCGACAATGCGGCATCGAGCATCAACTGGCGCCTGGCGGTCGTATTGGTTTTGGTCAGAGGTGGGCGTAACGCCTGGCCCGGTGCCGTCAGACGGTTGAAGCGGACGGGGCGTGCCGCCGTGCCGCTGCGTCGCCGATAGATTTTATGAGCACCGTCGACCGTCTCGAACAAGGGGGAGTTGAAGCCCGCCGACTCGGAGTGGCCGAGCAGCAGCAAGCCCGCCTCGTTAAGCCCGTAGTGGAAGGTCTGGATCAGACTGAGCTGTTGGTCGGGTTTGAAGTAGATCAGCAGGTTGCGGCAACTGATCAGATCCATCTTGATGAAAGGCGGATGGACAATGACATCTTGCACCGAGAAAACACAGAGGTTGCGGACCATCTTGTGAATCCGCCAGCGGCTGCCTTCCGGGGTGAACCAGCGTTGCCTCCGTTCTTCTGTCAGGGGAGCCAGGGCTTCGGCTGAATAGATGCCGTTGCGGGCGACATCGAGGGCGTCATGATCGATATCGGTGGCAAAAATGCTGATCTCGAAGCGGCCCAGCCGATCACCCAGCAATTCGGCAAGCAATATGCCAATGGAGTATGGCTCTTCACCTGTCGCGCACCCGGGAACCCAGACGCGCAGCGTGTCGCCCTCCTGTTTGCCGGCGATCAGGTTGCGCAGTGCCGGCTCGAGGGCCTCATAAGCCTCGGGGTCGCGGAAGAAGGAAGAGACTGAGATCATGAACGATTGCTGCAATAGCTGCAGTTCGTTGGCATTGTTGCGGACATGGGCCAGGAATTGTTCCGGTGACGACATGCCCAGACTACGATAGCGCCGAATCGATTGACGCCGCAGCGTGTTTTCCTTGTACTGCGCCAGATCGATATGCGTTGCTTCGGCAACCAGGCGAAACAGTTCGGCGAACGTCTGAGCGGATGAATCGGCTGCGTCTGGGTCGGATTTTTCCTGCAGGCGGTCAATCTGGTTCAGCCAGCTGGTAATCTGCTCCCCGCTGCCGATCAGGTCGGCGATTCCGGCGTCGATCGTCGCTTCCGGCATGCCCGGCTGCATGGCTTCTTCCGGCAACTGAACGATTACCAGGCCTTGCGCGGCGTGGATGGCCAGGGCGCCCCTGGCGCCGTCCTGTCCCGAACCGGACAATATGACGCCGATCGCGCGGTCATTATGGCTCTCGGCCAGGGAATGGAAGAGCCGATCGACCGATGGGGAAACGTAGGCTGATTTGTCGCGGGGGAAAAGTGACAGGGCATTTTCCGTCACTTCGATATCGCACCCCGGAGGGCAAACATATACATGGTCGGCCAGCAAATGGTCGCCATGATTGGCATGAGTGACCAGCAACTCGCTGCCTTCGGTCAGGAGTTCCATCAGGTTGCTGGGGGCCGTCGGCGACAGGTGGTGGGCGACGATGTAGGCAGCTTTGCCCTGCGGCTTCAGACCCTGAATGATGGGGCGCAGGGCAGGGAGGCCACCGGCCGAGGCTCCGAAGGCGACAACGACCAGACCTGTGTTTTGCATTCCGTCTGCCACCAAGAGTTTTTCTCCCTG
Organism: uncultured Pseudomonadota bacterium; assembly: GCA_946479855.1. The sequence goes on along the minus strand of CAMLHL010000033.1, from coordinate 18,898 downwards.
TTGTTTGCCGGCGACCGCATCGCTCAGGCTGCAATTTGTATTGCCAGGAGAACGGCTGGTCTTCCATGATCTTAGCCTATTTCAAGCCGGGCACTGCAAAGCGGCCAGTTGTCGGCCCGCTGTTTGCCGGATTTTTCGGGGCGATAACGGTTCCGGGGGCTGCACCGAATATTTTTCGTTTGCCTGATTTAAAAGGCGGCCGCAGCTTCCTTGGGGACCCACGCGTCCCTTGCCGCCCCGTTGACTGAACAAGATAGTCGAAATGCTGCGGTCAACCGGATTTGAGGCAAAAAAACGGGCGCCGACTTTCCGGCGCCCGGCGACCTTATTTGATCTTGAACTGCTCATACAGGCAGGCCTTGTGTTCCGGACCCAGCTTGTCTTTGCAGGCTTCACGGGCTTTCTGGTGGAGATCGCAGCGAGCCTGGTTCGGCGCCTTGCTGCAGTCGACCGGCGGCATCTTTTGCTGCACGCACTGACGGAAGGCGGGGCCGGTCTGGCCCTGGCATTCCTTGTAGGCCATCTTGCGCGATTCGCATTGCTGCGGATTGGCGGCCTTGGCGCAGTCGAAGTTCTGCATCTGCTCGTGCATGCATTGCCGGCGCTGCGGGCCGGCGCTGTTCTTGCAGGCCTCCTGGGCCTTGGCACGAGCTTCGCGGTGGGCCGTGCAGGCGGCCGGGTTGGGCGACTGGCTGCAGTCCTGCCGGGCGCGAGCGCGTGGTCCGCTGCCCTGGGTCATGCCCGACCTCATGTCTTGTTGCATCGCACCCGGCCCCATGCCGCCCATGCCACCGCCGCCTATGCCCGGGCCGGATTGGGCGCTGGCCGGCAAACAGATCAGGGACGCCAGCAGGGCGCTGGCAATCATCATCAGACGGGTTTTCATGTTTTGCTCCTTGTGAATGGGTTACGACTTCATTCTAGACGCATGAAATCGATTGTTCCCGGCAAGATGTAAAGGAGTGCAAACAGAGTTCCTGGCGCTTACAAATCGTTACCAGCCGCATGCTATATTGCCGCGCATGAATGACAGGACTATTGGCGAACATCGCCTGACGCTGACCGAAGTTCTCGACTGGATGATCGAGGATGGCCTGGTCGACCGCGAGAATGCAGATGCATTGAAGGTCGAGCGGCGCCTTTACGGCGGCAAGATCCATCCGCTGATCGTCATCGCCGACCAGAAATGGCGCAGCGCCACGCCACCGGCGCGTCTGCTCAGCCTCGAAATCCTGACCGAATGGCTGGCCGGCCGGACCGGCCTCGACTATCAGCATATCGATCCATTGAAGATTGATTTCACCGGCGTTGCCGACGTGATGTCGAGTGCCTACGCTGCCCGTTTCGGCATCCTGCCGGTACAGGTGACGACGCGCGAAGTGGTCATCGCCACGGCCGAGCCCTTCGTGCGGGAATGGATAGAGGAATTGCGGCCTATCCTGCGCAAGGAAATTCGTCGGGTAATGGCCAACCCGGAAGACATCAGCCGCTATCTGGTCGAGTTCTTCAACCTCGCCAAATCGGTCAAGAAGGCGGCGGCACGCGGCGAGGTGACCAGCGGCCTGTCGAGCTTCGAGCAACTGGTCGAACTGGGCAAGGGCAACAAGCAGTTCGATGCCAACGACCAGCACATCGTCCATATTGTCGACTGGCTGTGGCAGTACGCCTTTGACCAGCGCGCTTCGGACATCCACATCGAACCGCGGCGCGACCTCGGCATTGTCCGTTTCCGCATCGACGGCGTGCTGCATCAGGTGTACCAGATTCCAATGGCGGTGATGAACGCCATGACCAGCCGCATCAAGCTGCTTGGCCGGATGGACGTGATCGAGAAGCGCCGCCCGCAGGACGGCCGGATCAAGACCCGCACGCCGGCCGGTCAGGAAGTGGAGTTGCGGCTGTCGACGCTGCCGACCGCCTTCGGCGAAAAGCTGGTGATGCGGATTTTCGACCCGGAAGTGCTGGTCCGCGATTTCCGTTCGCTGGGGTTTTCGGACGACGACCAGACGCGCTGGAAGCAGATGACGGCGTCACCGAACGGCATCATCCTGGTTACCGGCCCGACCGGCTCGGGCAAGACGACAACGCTCTACACGACGCTCAAGCAATTGGCGACGCCGGAAGTCAATGTGTGCACCATCGAGGACCCGATCGAAATGGTCGAGGCTTCATTCAACCAGATGCAGGTCCAGCAGAGCATCGAGCTAAGCTTTTCGGACGGCGTGCGCGCCCTGATGCGACAGGATCCGGATATCGTCATGATCGGCGAAATCCGCGACCTGGAAACGGCCGAAATGGCCATCCAGGCAGCCTTGACCGGCCACCTTGTGCTGTCGACGCTGCACACTAACGACGCCCCGTCGGCCATTACCCGGCTGCTCGACCTCGGCGTGCCGGCCTACCTGATCAATTCGACGCTGCTCGGCGTCATGGCCCAGCGTCTGGTCCGTACCCTTTGCCCGCATTGCAAAAAGGCCGTGCCGCCTGGCGAAGAGCAGCGTGCTGCCTGGCGCTCGCTGGTCGCCCCGTGGAAATCCGCCGAGCCTTCGCAGATCTGGCAGCCGGTCGGTTGCCTGGAGTGCCGGATGACCGGCTACACCGGACGCGTCGGCGTTTATGAAATCCTGGTCAATTCGCCGGAGATCCGCCGCCAGATCAAGCCGCTGACGGAAATCCCCAAGCTGCGCGAACAGGCTTTCCGCGAGGGAATGCGTCCGCTGCGCATCTCCGGGGCATTGAAGGTGGCGCAGGGGCTGACCTCGCTGGAAGAAGTCATCAAGGTGGCCCCGCCTTCCGACGAGGGCTAGGCGTCGCTAGCCCCCGGTCGCCGGCGACCACCAGCAACCGGCAACTAGAGCAGGCTAGCCTTGCGGCGCACCGCGTCGACGTAGGCCAGCGCATCCATCGGCTTGCCTTCGCGCTGGGCGCGCCAGATTGTTTCCCCCAGGCATTCGAGCAACACATGTTCGGCGGCGTGCGGGTCCATCCGCGCGCGCAGCTGCTCGAAGGCCATCCGGATGCCGGGTGGCTGGTCGATGCTGACCTGCTCGTGGATGGCGAGGTGCAGCGAGAGGTGCAGGAAGGGATTCATCGCCCCGCCTTCCGGGGTCCATTCCTGTTCGACGGCGGCGTTGGCATCGGCCAGCATGGCCTGGTACTCCGGGTGGCGGGCGGCGATGTCGGCGGCGGTGACTTCGGCGCCAACCAGTGGCAGGCGTTCGACGTGTTTTTTCCAGGCATCGCAGAAGAAACGACGGACCTGTTCGCGGGAGGGATTAAACATGGGAGCTTTCGAAGAGCAGGGTGAGTGCGGTGTTGTGGAACAGGCGGTTGTGGCCGGCCAGCGGCACGATCTGGCCGGTTCCGTAGGCGCCGAGCAGCGGCGTCTCGGGGAAGGCCTCGCGGAAAGCCTGCAAGTCGCGGTCGTCCTTGCCGTAGAACAGCGGGCCACGGCCGATGCACGAGAACATCAGGGCGAAATTCACCTTTTTTTTGCCGTCGACCGCAGGACCGGCCTGGGTCTCCCCGGCCGCGGCATTCAGGGCCTGGCGCATCTGCTGTTCGGCCGCCACTGGCTGACGGATCGCCCAGCAGATCGTTTCGCCCTCGTGCAGAGCTTCCGCCAGCATCAGTGAGCTGTCGCCGTTGGCCGACAGGATGGCGATGCCCGGCTCATCCGCGTGGCGCAGGACAACCATCTGATGCAGCGGCGGCTGCGTGCGCCACTCAGGCGGCAGGGCGCGATTCAGGCTGTCGATCGCCTGCTCGCCGCCGACGCGTTCCAGTTCGTAGCCGTGACATTGCGTCACCGGCAAGGGGTCGCCAAGCCGCTGCAGACCGTCCGAGCGGAGCAGGCAGGCATCCAGGCCGGGCAGGCGAAATTCCGCGCAGCTGTTGCCGGTGATCCGGCCATGCGCCCAGGCAACGGCATCGGAGTCGAGGAAGCCGGCCCGGGGAGCCCCATCCTGCCAGGCGAAAGGTAGTCGGCTGTGGCCGCTAAAGGAAAGGAGGGGCGAGTCGCCGTCCGGCCTGGCGGCAGCAGACGCAAGGACCAGGGCCGCGGCAGCCGGCTGGTCGAGCTGCCAGCCTTGTTCGGTAAACAAGCCGCTGGCCGTGCAGCCGCAGACTGTCAGGCAACCGGCGGCGCGGGCTGCCGCAATGACGGCGGGTTGTGGATTACGGATGAAATCGCGGCTGAGGAAAAGAATGACGCTATCCGCCCGTTCCAGTCCGGCCTTAGCCAGGGCCGCACAAACGGCCTCCTGAGCGAGTTCCGCCAGCGGGCGCTGGCCGGAGATCAGGCTGCTCGCCACTTTCATATGGTTTTCCCCCGGAAAGCGCAAAGGTCGACGACGACGCAGCGGCCGCATTCGGGCTTGCGCGCCTTGCAGACGTAGCGGCCATGCAGGATCAGCCAGTGATGTGCGTCTTTCTTGAATTCGTCCGGGGTGACGCGGAGCAGTTTCTTTTCGACTTCTTCGACGGTCTTGCCCGGAGCCAGTCCGGTGCGATTGCCGAGTCGGAAGATGTGGGTGTCCACAGCGATGGTCGGGTGGCCGAAGGCGGTGTTGAGAACGACATTGGCAGTCTTGCGCCCGACCCCGGGCAGGGCTTCGAGCGCCGCCCGGTCGGCGGGCACCTCGCCGTCGTGCAATTCGAGCAGCATGCGGCAGGTGGCGATGACATTCTTCGCCTTGGTCCGGAAGAGACCGATGGTCTTGATGTATTCGGTCAGTCCTTCCTCACCCAGCGCCAGCATGGCGGTCGGCGTCGGCGCCAGCGGAAACAGCCGGGCGGTGGCCTTGTTGACGCCGACATCGGTCGCCTGCGCCGAGAGGATGACGGCGACCAGCAACTGAAAGGGCGTGGCGTAGTGCAATTCGGTGGTCGGCGCCGGATTGGCGTCGCGCAGGCGGGCGTAGAACTGCGCTATGTCGGCTTTTTTCACGGGCGGGGGGCGAAGTGGATTGTCAGGCGCCTGAAGATGCGCCATATTGTCGAAAACAAAATTCTACCTGACAGAGAAGGCAGGTTAGCCATGCCACGAACAACAGATGGCAATGCGATTGCCCTGACCCAACTGGTCGAGGGCAACCCGGTAGCAACAATCGTTATCGATGCGCAGCACCGAGTGACCCATTGGAACCGTGCTTGCGCCGCACTCACCGGAGTTCCGGCAGAAAATGTCCTCGGACGTTCGGAACAGTGGTGTGCCTTTTACAACGTGGCACGTCCCATCCTGGCTGACCTGGTGGTCGATGGTGCGCCCGATGCGATGCTGGCCGAGTACTATCACGGAAAATTCAGGCGTTCGGCACTGGTCGACCACGGTTTTGAGGTCGAAGACTTCTTTCCCGCCTTCGGCAACAACGGTTGCTGGCTGTTCATTACGGCGGCCGCGATCCGCAACGCGGCAGGCGAAATCATCGGCGCCATCGAAACGCTGCAGGACGTCACCGAAAGGCGGCGAGCCGAAGCGGCGCTCCGCGACAGCGAGGCCTACCTGGCGCAGATCGTCGATGGCTCGTCGGTGGCGATGCTGGTCGTCGATGCCGGGCATCGGGTCACGCACTGGAATCGCGCCTGCGAAGCCTTGACCGGGACGTCGGCTAAGGAAGTCATCGGTACCCGTGACCAGTGGAAAAGCTTTTACTCCTCAAGCCGTCCGCTGATGGCCGACCTGGTCCTCGACGATGCCACGGAAACCGCCGTCGACCGTCTGTATCACGGGCGCTTCCGGCCTTCGCCGCTGATCCTCGGCGGCTACGAAGCGGAAGATTTCTTCCCGCATTTCGGGGATGCCGGGCGCTGGCTGTTTTTCACGGCAGCCCCTTTGCGCAATGCCAGTGGCGAAGTCATCGGAGCGCTCGAAACCCTGCAGGACGTTACCGAGCGCCGGCGGGCCGAGGAAGCGCTGCGCGAAAGCGAGGAACGCTATCGCAACCTGAGCCAGACCGACTCGCTGACCGGGCTCTACAACTCCCGCTTCTTGCACGAGCGCCTACCGGCCGAGATCGAGCGGGCCAACCGCTATGGTCGGCCGTTGTCCCTGCTGGTGCTCGACTGCGACAATTTCAAGCGTATCAACGACTGCTACGGCCATCTGGAAGGAGACAAGGTGCTGATGACCCTGGCCGATGTCATCGGGCAGTGCATGCGCCGCTCTGACAGCGCCTTTCGCTACGGCGGCGAGGAATTTGTCGTTCTTCTGCCGGAAGCCGGAGAGCCAGCGGCCATGGCCCTCGCCGACCGTCTGCGCGAGATGTTCGCCAATCAGCGGGTGCAAACCCCCTCGGGTGAAGAAATCCAGTGTACCGTCAGCATCGGTGTCTCGCGCCATATGCCGGGCGACACCGAAAATTCCCTGATTCGCCGGGCCGACGAGGCGTGCTACAGCGCCAAGGATCGGGGCAAGAATTGCGTCGTACTGGGCGAGTTAGCCGACTGAACGGGGGCCGGTTTTCAGTCGTGTCAGCGTGACTTTCCGGCTGGCCGGGGCGCCCGCCTGATCCAGGCTGCGGGCCCGTAGTTGCCCGCAGCCGCCATCGACATCCTGGCCGGCCGAATTGCGCACCGTGGTGCGGATGCCGCGGCTGTGCAGGTATCGGGTCAGCGCCGTGACGCGCTCGAGTGGCGGGCGACGGTAGGCCAGGGCCGCGGTCGTGTTGTACGGAATCAGGTTCATGATTGCGTACTTGCCGGTCAGCAGGCGGACAATGCCGTCCATTTCGGCTTCGCTATCGTTGATGCCGTCGATCAGCGTCCATTGGTACTGGATCGGGTAGCCGGTCGTCCGGGCGTAATGCTCGGCCAGTTCGACCAGCTCGCCGGGATCGATGGCCGGCGCCTTGGGCAGCAGTTCGGCGCGCAGTTCGGCCCGGGTCGAATGCAGTGAAATGGCCAGGGCGGGCACGACGCGTTCCTTGGGCAGGCGTTCGAACACCCGGCGGTCGCCGACCGTCGAAAATACAAGATTCTTGTGGCCGATGGCCCCGGCCGTACCGAGCAGATCGATCGCTTCGAGCACGTTGTCCATGTTGTGCGAGGGCTCGCCCATGCCCATGAAGACGACGCGTTTTACGGTGCGGCGAGCCCGGCCGAGCACGACCTGGGCCACCATTTCAGCGCTGCTCACCTGGCGCAGCAGTCCGTCGCGGCCGGTCATGCAGAACGTGCAGCCGACCGCGCAGCCGATCTGGGTTGATACGCACAGCCCATCGCGGGGCAGCAGCACACTTTCCACCATCTGGCCGTCGGCCAGTTCGACCAGCAGGCGCGACGAGCCATCTTCCCCCGAATGTTCGGAGCGGACGCGGGCCAGTGCCGACAGTTGCTCCTGCAGGTTCGGCAGGACATTGCGCAGGCTCAGCGGCAGATAGCTTTCGGGCGGGTGGCGGCGAGGACCGGCATCGAGCGGCCGGGCCTGGGTCCAGGCGCGGAGCACGCGGTCGACGTGGCAATCCTTGGCGCCTGTGGCCAACAGGGACTGGCGGAGGGTTTCGATGCGCATGCGGGTCTTTCCCGGACCCGCAATCTGCGGGCTCGGCAGTCTTAGTGGCAGCCGGCTGTTGCGACCGGGGGCGGTGGCTGCAGTTTGGCACGCTCGGCTGCCCTGGCGTCCATCCAGTTTTTCCAGGCAATCATGCAACCGAGCAGGATGAAGGCGCCCGGTGGCAGGAGGGCAAGCAGGAAGCCAGGGTAGCTTTCCGGCAGCACCTGGATGGGATGCAGGCTCGGGAAAACCATGTCAATGCCGCCCAGCAGCGTGCCGTTACCGAGCAGCTCGCGCATGGCGCCGAGCAGGCCCAGCGTCCACAACATGCCGACCCCCATGAAGATGCCGTCAAAGGTCGATTGCAGCGGCGGGTTCTTGGCGGCAAAGGCTTCGACGCGGGCGAGCACGATGCAGTTGGTGACGATCAGCGGAATGAAGATGCCAAGCACCAGATAGAGCTCATGCAGGTTGGCGTTGAACAGCAGGTCTACGACAGTGACCAGCGCAGCGACGACCAGGATGAAGACCGGGATGCGAATTTCGTGTGGAATGAAGTTGCGCAGCGCAGCGATGGCGAAGCCCGAGAGCGCCATGACGATGATCGTGGCCAGCGACAGCATGATGCCATTGACCGCATTGGTGGTCGTGGCCAGCAGGGGACACAGCCCGAGGATCTGAACGATTGAGGTATTCTGCTTCCAGATGCCGTTACGGGAAATGGTCCGGAATTCGTCGCGGGTGATCATTGGGTGGCTCCTTCGGCGAACAGCCGGTCGCGGTTGGCCTCGGCCCATTTGGCAGCCTTGAATATGGCTTTGGACACGGCGCGCGGGGTGACGGTTGCACCGGCATAATAATCGATGCGACCGCCGTCTTTCTTGACCTTCCAGTCCTTGTCGGTGACTTCCGCCAACGACATGCCATTGAATTGGGTGATCCACGGCCGGGCCTTGTTCTTGTCTTTCTTCACCTCGACGTAATCGCCGAGGCCCGGGGTTTCCTTGTGCTGGGTGACGCGGGCGCCGGCCACCTGACCATTGGCGCGGATGGCCAGGATCAGGCGTACCTTGCCGGCATAGCCGTCCGGTGCAATGGCTTCGAAGACCAGGGCTACCGGCTGGCCGTTGCGGCGCGCCCGGAAGACGGTGGTCGCGTCGCCCAGCCCGAGTTCCGGCGTGGCCGGCAGGGCAACGGTATCTTCGAGCAAGGTGTTGTCGTATTCGGCGCGGGGCAGCACTTCGTTGATCAGCCTCATTTTCTCTTCGGTGGCCGAGGCTTCGATGGCCGGCTTGGTCCACAGGTAGGCGCCAGAGAGCAGGCCGGTGAAAATGATCACGAACACAAAGAGGATTGCTGCCGTACGAATGGCCATGCCTTGAGCGGTGAATTCGCGTGCGTCGCTCATGCCTTACCCTTCATGCCGAAAATCCGCGGCTGGGTGAGCAGGTCGATGACCGGCGCACACAGGTTCATGAGCAGCACGGCGAAGGCAACGCCGTCCGGATAGCCGCCGAAAACGCGGATGATGTAGGCGAGCAGGCCGGCGCCGGCGCCGAAGATCAGTTTGCCGCGTGGCGTCGTGCAGCCGGACACCGGATCGGTGGCGATGAAGAAGGCGCCGATCATCGAACCGCCGGAGAACAAATGGAACAGCGGGCTGGCGAACTGGCCCGGATTGTACAACCAGAGCGCGCCGGCAATGACCCCCAGGGCGCCGATGAAGGCGACCGGCACATGCCAGGAGATCAGCTTGCGCTGCCATAGCCAGAGGCCACCGAGCAGATAGCCGGCGGCCACCCATTCCCAGCCGCGCCCGGCGAAATTGCCATAGATGTCCTGATTGGCCAGCAGGTTGGCGACATCGACGTTGCTCTCGCCGAGTTTCAGGGCGGTCTTCAGCGCATCGAGCGGGGTGGCGCCGGAAAGGGCGTCGACGCGCGGCGCCAGGCCGAGAATGATGTTGATTTGGTCGAGCAGCGGCATCTGCAGGCCGACGCTCGGCCACTGCGACATCAATGCGGGAAAGGCGACGATGCAGACGGCGAAGGCGACCATGGCCGGATTGAAGGGATTCTGGCCGAGGCCGCCATAAAGATGCTTGGCGACGACGATGGCGAATACCGTGCCGGTGGCGACCAGCCACCACGGCGCCAGCGGCGGGAAGGTGAGGGCGATCAGCCAAGCAGTGACGATGGCCGATCCATCGGAGAGGAAGATCGCCAGCGGCTTTTTCTGCAGGTACAGCAGGGCGGCTTCGGCGATCAGCGCCGCCAGTGAGGCAATGACCAGTTGGGCCAGAATGGCCGGACCAACCAGCCAGGCGTAGGCGGCGATGCCGGGGATCAGCGCGATGCAGACCTGGATCATCACCTGGCTGACGCTGACGTCTTTGAGGAGGAAGGGGGCGGGGGCGAACATTATTCCGGTTTCTCGCTGGCCGGGGTGGGCTGGGCGTCGATCTGTCGAGCGGCGAGCCGGCGTGCCTCGATTTCGGCGGCGGCGCCCTGCTGCTCGGGGGTCAGATGGTCGATATTCTTTGGCTGGGCGGCCTCGCGCTGGGCCTTGGCGCGCGCCATGGCGGCTTCGATGGTGGCCCTTTTTGCCTCTTTTTCGGAGTCGACCGCCGGGGTCGCCGCGGCAACGCCCGGGGCGGCTTCGACGGGCGCCGTGCTGCTATCGTTCGTTGCGGCAGCGGCGGCCGCCGCTTCGGCCGCTTTCTTGGCGGCTTGGGCGGCCGCTGCCTTGGCCAGTTTTTCAGCCTTCTCGGCCTTTTCGCGTTCCTCGCGCAACTGCTTGAATTCGAAGCGGCTCTTGGCTTGGTCGGCAGCGTTCTTTTCGCGTTCGCGCGCCCAGATCTCGCTCTTGGCGAAGCGGAAATACTGGACCAGCGGAATGCGCGACGGGCAGACGAAGGAGCAGCAGCCGCATTCGATGCAGTCGAAGATCTTGTATTCCTGCGTCTTGCCGAAGTTTTTGGCGCGCGCGAACCAGTACATCTCGAACGGTTGCAGTTCGTGCGGACAGGCCTCGGCACAGGCGCCGCAGCGGATGCAGGGCATCTCCGGGGCCTTGGGCGGGAACAGGCGTTCGGAGTGGGCAATCAGGCAGTTGGTCGCCTTGATGACCGACACCGTGGCCGTCGGAACCAGGAAGCCCATCATCGGTCCCCCCATGACGATGCCGTCGGTGTCCGGATGCGGCTGGGCGAGGGCGAGTACTTCGTCCATCGGCGTGCCGATCAGCACTTCGTAATTGCGTGGCGCATGTACGTTGCCGGTCACCGTGACCAGTCGCGAAATCACCGGTTCGCCGTGGGCAATGGCCCGCCAGGCAGTGTAGGCGGTGGCGACGTTGAAGCATTGCACGCCGAGATCGGTCGACCGTTTTGAAGCCGGGACTTCCTTGCCGGTCAGGACGCGGATCAGCTGCTTGGCACCGCCGGCCGGGTAGAGCGTCGGTACCTGGATAACGGCGAAATCCTCGCCTACCGCCTGCACGGCGGCACGCATGGCGGCGGCGGCTTCCGGCTTGTTGTCCTCGATGCCGATCAGCACCTTCTTCGGCTGCAGCAGGTCGCGGAAGATGGCGATGCCGCGCACGACTTCCTCGGCGCGTTCGCGCATCAGGAGGTCGTCGCAGGTGATGAAGGGCTCACATTCGGCACCGTTGATCACCAGTTCGTCCATCGGCACGGTCTTCGAGGCGGTCAGCTTGCCGTGGGTCGGGAAGACGGCACCGCCGAGGCCGACGACGCCCGCCTGTTGCAGGCGCTCGCGGACTTCTTCGGGGGACAGGGACTTGTAGTCGACGGCTGTGCGGGCGATCCATTCATCCTTGCCGTCCGGCTCGATGACCACGCACATGGCATCCAGTCCCGAGGGGTGTGGCTGCATCTGCATGGCGACCTCGACCACCGTGCCCGAGGTCGGCGCATGAACGGCAGCCGAGATCCAGCCATCGGCTTCGCCGATCAGCTGACCTTTCAGGACGTGATCGCCAGCCTGGACCACCGGGCGCGGCATGCCGCCGATGCTCTGGTGCAGCGGTACGACGAGGCGCGACGGCAGCGGTGCCTGGGCGATCGGCAAGCCGACCGATTGCGTCTTGTTGGTCGGCGGCTTGACGCCACCCTTGAACTTGAAAAGATTCATCAGCATCAGGCGGCTTCCTTTATACCGCCGGCCCCGCCAGAGGGGGTATCCGTTGCGGAGAGCTGCGCGGCCTTGATTTCGACGACCGGATATTTCCACTTCCAGTTGTCGATGTTTTCACCGACCGGCTGCATGGAAATGCACTCGACCGGGCAGGGCGGCAGGCACAGTTCGCAGCCGGTGCACTGCTGGGCGATGATGGTGTGCATCTGCTTGGCGGCGCCGACGATGGCATCGACCGGGCAGGCCTGGATGCACAGTGTGCAGCCGATACAGGTATTTTCGTCGATGATGGCGACCTGCTTGGGCTTTTCCTCGGCGTCGAGCGGCTTGACCTCGCGGCCAAGCAGGTCGGCCAGGCGCTGGACGCCTTCGGCCCCGCCTGGCGGGCACTTGTTGATTTCCTCGCCCTTGGCGATGGCTTCGGCGTAGGGCTTGCAGCCCGGGTAACCGCACTGGCCGCACTGTGTCTGCGGCAGGATGGCTTCGATCTTGTCGACCAGCGGATCGCCCTCGACCTTGAACTTGATCGAGGCGAAACCGAGTGCCGCGCCGAGGACGACGGCGCCGAGGGCCATGATGGCAATGGCGAGCAGGATGTCCATTATTGGTACTTGTCCAGGCCGGCAAAACCCATGAAGGCCAGCGCCATCAAGCCGGCGGTGACCATGGCGATGGCGACGCCGCGAAAATAGACCGGGACATCGGCGCCTTCGACGCGTTCGCGAATGCCGGCGAAGAGGATCAGCACCAGCGAGAAGCCGACGGCGCTGCCGGCGCCGAAGAGCAGCGAATCGATAAAGTTGTAGCCGTTCGAGACGTTGAGCAGCGGCACGCCGAGCACGGCGCAGTTGGTGGTGATCAGCGGCAGGTAGATGCCCAGCGTCTGCTGCAGTGTCGGCGAGGTTTTGGCAATGACCATTTCAGTCAGCTGGACGATGGCGGCGATGGTGACGATGAAGGACAGCGTGCGCAGATACTCGAGGCCGAAGGGCATCAACAGGTAATGGTCGATGATGTAGCTGGCCCCGGTTGCCATGGTCAGCACGAAAGTCGTTGCGGCCCCCATGCCGTAGGCGGTTTCCAGTTTCTTGGAAACGCCCATGAAGGGGCACAGGCCGAGGATTTTCACCAGCACGACGTTGTTGACCAGGACAGCGCCGACGAGAATGAATAAGTAGTGGCTCATAGGGGGCGGTAGTTTGAGGTTTGCATTATCCGGCTTTGCCATAAGTCGGACAACTGAGCCTCCTTATGACCTTATACGGATTTCTTCCGCATCACGTGGGCCAGCGTTTCCGCCACCTCGGCCACCAGGTCGGGGCCGCGATAGATGAAGCCGCTGTAGAACTGGACCAGGCTGGCGCCGGCGCGGATTTTCTCGGCCGCGTCCTCGCCGCCCATGATGCCGCCGACGCCGATGATCGGTAGTTCGCCGGCCAGGGCAATCGACAGCTTTTTCTGCACGGCGGTCGATTTGGCGAACACCGGCTTGCCGGACAGGCCGCCGGTTTCGGCGGCATTGGGCAGGCCTTCGACGCCCTCGCGCGACAGCGTGGTGTTGGTCGCGATCACGGCATCGAAACGGTGGCGGCGCAGCGCGTCGGCGATCGCGGTGATCTGCTCGTCGTCGAGATCGGGGGCGATCTTCAGCGCCATCGGCACGTACTTGCCGTGCAGGTCGGCGAGTTGCAACTGCTTCGCCTTCAATTGCGCCAGCAGGTCGTCGAGCGCCTCGTCCTTCTGCAGTTCGCGCAGGTTCTTGGTGTTCGGCGAAGAGATGTTGACGGTGACGTAGCTGGCGTCGTTGTACACCTTGTCGAGGCAGATCAGGTAGTCGTCGGCGGCCTTCTCGATCGGCGTCGTCGCGTTCTTGCCGATGTTGATGCCGAGGATGCCACCCTTCTTCGGAAAATCAGCGGCGCGGACGTTGCGCAGCAACTGGTCGACGCCGGCGTTGTTGAAGCCCATCCGGTTGATGATGCCCTGCGCTTCCGGAATCCGGAACAGCCGCGGTTTCGGGTTGCCGTCCTGCGGGCGCGGGGTGATCGTGCCGATTTCGATAAAGCCGAAGCCGAGTTGGGCCAGGCCGTCGATGTGGTCGCCATTCTTGTCGAGGCCGGCAGCCAGGCCGACCGGGTTGGGAAACCTGAGGCCCATCACGTCGACCGGGCAAGGCGTCACCGGCTTGGCTACTGCGCAGGCCAGGCCGGCGGCATTCATCAGATCGATGCCCTTCATGCCGATACCGTGGGCGGTTTCGGCGTCGAGGGAGAAGAAGAATTTGCGGATCAGGGGATATAGCATGATGGGGCGGCATTTTAGCGCATTGCGCCGGCCGATGCCCGGCGCCCCTGATCGCGGCGGGCGTTTTTCTTGATTTGGATGGAGGGCAAGTACCGGCCGGACGGCGATAATCGATTATTTCCGAATGATCTGGGGGGAGCGATGAGCGAGGCTGACGGATTTGTCCTGGCGCGGGTGCTGCATGTGCTCGGTGTCGTGCTGTGGATCGGCGGCGTGGCTTTCGTCACCACGGTCCTGATTCCCTCCCTGCGCCGGATCGATCAGCCCGGGGTGCGGCTCGACCTGTTCGAGCGCCTGGAAGGGCGTTTTGCCTGGCAGGCGCGGCTGACGACCTTGCTGACCGGGATTTCCGGCTTTTATATGCTCGATTTCCTGGACGCCTGGGGGCGCTACCGGCAACCGCAGTTCTGGTGGGTGCACCTGATGACCGCCGTCTGGCTGGTTTTTACGCTGGCGCTGTTCGTCATCGAACCGCTGTTCCTGCACCGCCGCTTTCATGAACTGGCCGGGCGCGATGATCGGGGCGCCTTCCGGCGCGTCCAGCGCATGCACGTGATCCTGCTCGGCATCAGTCTGCTTGCCGTGGCGGCGGCGGTAGCCGGGGTGCATGGCGGCTGGCACTGAATTCCGAAACAAACTGAAACGACTAATTTTCCCCGGCGAGGCTAAACTTCTGCCCATGCGATTTTTGCCCTGTTTTTTCCTGTTGACCGCAGCATTCCGGCCCGTTTGGGCCGGCGGCCTCAACGACCCCTTCGGCACGGAGGCCATGGCGCCGCTCAAGCCCTCGCCGCGCGTCGCCGCCCGGGTCGGCGACGCGCCCTGCGCGACGGACTTGCCGGCAACGGCGCTGAGCGCCGTCGATGCCGTCGATCTGGCCTTGTGCAACAACCCGCAGACCCGCGAGGTGTGGGCCGCGGCACGGGCGCAGGCGGCGCTGGTCGGCGTGGCGCAGGCGGCCTGGCTGCCGAATCTCGATGCCGGCGCCAGCACGACGCGCTTTCAGTACCAGAACGACCCGTTTACCCGCAGCTCGGCAGCGCTGACGCTGTCCTGGCTGCTGTATGACTTTGGCCAGCGCTCGGCCAATGTCGAGAACGCCCGGCAGTTGCTGAATGCCGCCGCGGCAACGCAGGATGCGACGGTGCAGGCGCTGTTCCTGGCGGCCCTGCAGGCCTATTACTCGGCGCAGGCGACGCAGGCCGCCGTGCTTTCGGCCAAGGAGGCCGAGCGGGCGGCCCGCGAGAGTTACCTGGCGGCCGATGCCCGCTACGGCGTCGGCGTCGCCACGCCGGCCGACCGCCTGCAGGCCCAGACGGCGCTGTCGCAGGCGACACTGAACCGCATCCGGGCCGAGGGCGAGGCGCGCAATGCGCTGGGCGCCCTGGCCAATGCGCTGGGTTTTGGCGCCCAGAAGGCGATGGTGCTGGCCGAATTGCCGCCGGCGCCGGCCGAAACGGTTTTCCAGAAGGAAGTCGATGCCCTGATCGGCGAGGCGCAGGCCCGGCGTCCCGATCTGCGGGCGGCCGAGGCGCAGCTCAAGGCGGCCGAGGCCAGCGTCGATCTGGCCCGCGCCCAGGGGCGGCCGACCCTGTCGCTGGCGGCGGGACCGAGTTGGCAGGAGTCGGCCGGCGTCATCACCCAGGGCAATAGCATCGGGTTGACGCTGAACGTGCCGATTTTTGCCGGTTTCGACACTACCTACCGCGTGCGTTCGGCGGCGGCCCAGGCCGACGTGCGGGCGGCGCAGCGCGACCGCCTGCGCAACCAGGTGGCGCTCGATGTCTGGCGCGCCTACCAGAGCCTGACGACGGCGACGCAGAGCCTGAAGACGACGGCTGACCTGGTGGCCAGCGCCGAGCAGTCGGAGCGCGTCGCATTCGGTCGCTACAAGGCTGGCGTCGGTACCGTGCTCGATCTGCTGACGGCGCAGAGTGCGCTGGCCAGCGCCCGGCTGCAGCGCATTCAGGCGCAGCTCGACTGGAATGTTTACCGCGCCACGCTGGCCCAGACCATCGGCGCGCTCGATTACACGCTGCTGCAACCGGCGGCGGAAGGAAGACCATGAAGCGTATTGGCAAGATAGTCCTGGGGGTCGCGCTGGCCGCCGGGTTGGTCGGTGGCGGCGTCTGGTATGTCAAGCAACGGGCGGCGCAGGATCCGGAACAGCGCTACAAGATGGCGGCCGTCGAGAAGGGCGATGTGACGCAGACGGTGTCGGCCAACGGCACCTTGACGCCGCTGGTGCTGGTCAATGTTGGCACGCAGGTGTCCGGCACGGTCAGGAAGCTGTATGTCGATTTCAACGATCAGGTGGTCGCCGGGCAGAAATTGCTCGAACTCGATCAGTCGCTGCTCCAGGCCCAGGCCAAACAAAGCCAGGCCAACGTGGTGAATGTGTCGACCGCGCTCGATCTGGCCAGGGCCAACGAAGCCCGCATGAAGGCGCTGCTCGACAAGGAATACGTCTCGCGCCAGGAATATGATCAGGCCTACCAGGCTCTCAAGTCGGCCGAGGCGCAGTTGCTGCAGGCCCGGGCAGCGGCCGAAAAGGACCGGGTCAATCTCGGGTACACGACGATTACCTCGCCGGTTTCCGGGGTGGTCGTGGCCCGCCTGGTCGACCTCGGCCAGACCGTGGCCGCCAGTTTCCAGACGCCGACACTGATCCAGATTGCCCAGGATCTGTCCAAGATGGCTATCGACACCAGTTTTGCCGAAGCCGACATCGGCAACATCAAGGAAGGGCTGCCGGTTCGCTTTACCGTTGATGCCTTCCCCAACCGGAGTTTCCACGGGCTGGTCCAGCAGATTCGCCTGAATCCGACCAACCAGCAGAATGTGGTGACCTACAACGTGCGGATCCGGGTGGACAATCCGGATCTCAAGCTGCTGCCGGGGATGACCGCCTACGTCAATATCGGCGTCCAGAAGCGCGAAGGCGCACTGCTCGTGCCGAATGCCGCGCTGCGCTTCAAGCCGGCCGATGGCGCCGACAAGAAAGCGGAAAATGGTCCCAAAACCGGGTCGACCGCCGCCGCGCCCGGCGCAGGGGGCGGCGCCACCGGCAGCGGCCCGACGGGCGCCGGCAAGGGCAAGAAGCGCGACGGGCAGAGTGGTACGGTCTACATCCTGGCCGGCACCGAAATCAGGCCGGTCAGCATCCAGCTCGGCATCACCGACAACCGCAATACCGAAGTCATCAGCGGTGAACTGAAGGAAGGCGACCGCATTGTCACCGGCGAGAACACCAACGGCGTCAAGCCGCCGTCCTCGGTCGGCATGCGGATGTTCTGATGAGTGAAGCGGTCATCCGGGTCGCGGGCCTGGGCAAATCCTATGCAACGGCGGCGGGCTTGTTTCCGGCGCTGAAGGGGGTCGACCTCGAGATCCAGACCGGGGAATACATCGCCATCATGGGGCCCTCGGGTTCGGGCAAATCGACCTTCATGAACCTGCTCGGCTGCCTCGATACGCCGACCATCGGCGATTACCTGCTGGCCGGCGAGAACGTCGCCCAGATGGACAAGGATGCCTTGGCCATCCTGCGCAACCGGACGCTCGGCTTCGTTTTCCAGGGGTTCAACCTGCTGCCGCGGATGAGCCTGCAGGACAATGTCGCCCTGCCGCTGGTCTATGCCGGCGTGGACAAGGAAACGCGGCGGCTGCGGGCGCGGGAAATGCTCGACAAGGTCGGTCTCGGCCGTTACGCCGAGTCGCTGCCCAATCGCATTTCCGGCGGCCAGCAGCAGCGCGTGGCGATTGCCCGGGCCCTGGTCAACAGGCCACAGCTGATCCTGGCCGACGAGCCGACCGGCAATCTCGACAGCCATACCAGCGAGGAAATCATGCGCCTGTTCGGCGATCTCAACGCCGAAGGCATCACCATTGTCCTCGTCACGCACGAGCCGGATATCGCGGCGCACTGCAAGCGCCAGGTGCGCTTCCTCGACGGCCAGATCGTCAGCGACCACCTGACGGAGGCGACAGCATGACGAGGCGTATGGTTTTTGCCTGTCTGGGCGGTCGACCGCAGCCGTGTGAAATCCGCTGCCGGGAGAGGCGGCCATGATCCATCCGATGCTCGGCGAAGCCTGGCTGGCGATGGGGGCCAACCGCCTGCGCACGGCGCTGACCATGCTCGGCATGGTGATCGGCGTCGGCGCCGTGGTCATCATGATGGCCATCGGCCAGGGCGCCCAGTACGCCGTGCAGCAGACGATCAGCACCATGGGCGCCAACCTGTTCATCGTCCTCTCTGGCTCCTTTACCACCGCCGGGGTGCGCAGCGGTTCGGCCGGCGGGCCGACGCTGACCGTCGCCGACGGCGAGGCCATCGCCGAACTCGACGGCGTGGTCAACGTGGCGCCGACGCATCAGGGCACCCGGCAACTGGTTTACGGCTCGCAGAACTGGAGTTCCAGCGTCGTCGGCACGACGCCGGAGTACCTCGACGCCCGGGCCTGGAGCATCGTCCGGGGCGCCGCCTTCGGTGAATCCGACGTCCGTTCGGCGACCCGCGTCGCGCTGATCGGCAAGACCGTCGCCGAGAACCTGTTTGGCGCTGACGACCCGCTCGGCAAAACCATGCGTATCCAGCAGAACCCGTTCATCGTCATCGGCGTGCTCGGCAGCAAGGGGCAGAGCCTCGATGGCCGCGACCAGGACGACACCGTGATCATTCCGCTGAGCACCGCCCAGCGCAAGGTATTCGGCACACCCTTCCTGGGCTCGGTACGGATGATCATGGTCCAGGCCGCTTCGGCCGAAGGCATGCAGCGCGTCATGGATGCCAGCGAATCGCTGCTGCGCCAGCGCCACCGGCTGCGCGAGGGCATGGGCAACGATTTCTTCATGCGCAACCTGTCGGCGGCGGCCGAATCCGAGGCGGAAACGACGCGCACGATGTCCATCCTGCTCGGCGCCATCGCCTCGATCTCGCTGC
>CAMLHL010000032.1 GCA_946479855.1 uncultured Pseudomonadota bacterium | reverse complement strand
GCGCGGACCGAAAAGCGCTTTTTGGCGCTGCTCTTGGTCTTCATCTTGGGCATTTATATGCTCCTTAATGACATGCCGTCAGGTGGTTCCCGGCGGGAACGCTTTTACTACCCGAAAGCACTTATGGGTGCTGCTTTACTACGTTTTCTTACTTTTTCTTGGCCGGTCCGATGATCATGATCATCTGACGGCCTTCCATTTTCGGCATCTGCTCGACCGCGCCGACGGCGTCGAGATCCGCCTTGATCCGTTCCAGCTGGCGCATGCCGAATTCCTGGTGCGCCATTTCGCGGCCCCGGAAGCGCAGGGTCACCTTGACCTTGTCGCCTTCTTCCAGGAAACGCGTCATATTCCTGAGCTTGATCTGGTAATCGTTTTCGTCGGTACCCGGGCGCAGCTTGATTTCCTTGACCTGCACCTGTTTCTGCTTCAGCTTGGCCTCGTGCGCACGCTTCTGTTCCTGGTACTTGAACTTGCCATAGTCCATGATGCGGCAGACAGGCGGCTTGGCGGTCGGGGCGATCTCAACGAGATCGACGCCGGCTTCTTCAGCCATTTGCAGCGCGGCACGGATATTGACGATGCCCAGCTGTTCACCTTCTGCACCCTGGAGACGAATCTCCGGAACCGTGATTTCTTCGTTGAGGCGATGCGCCTTGTTCTGAGCTATGGTAAGACCCCCGAAAACAACAATAATTAAGCCGTGCCACTACGCGCCGCGACTTCTCCCTGAAGTCGCCTGATCAAATCATCGACGGACATCTGCCCAAGATCCTGACCACCACGAGTGCGCACGGCTACCAGTCCGTCCGCTTTTTCCTTATCGCCCACAACGAGCTGATAAGGCAGCCGGTTCAAGCTATGTTCGCGGATTTTATAGGTAATTTTCTCGTTACGCAAATCCGCCTCGGCCCGGAACCCTGCCGAGTGCAGCTTTTGCGCAACATCGGCCGCATAATCGGCCTGCTTTTCAGAAATATTCAGGACCACAGCCTGAACCGGGGCCAGCCACACAGGCAACGCTCCGGCAAAATTCTCGATCAAAATACCGATGAACCGCTCGAGCGACCCAAGGATGGCCCTGTGCAGCATGACCGGCACCTTGCGCTCGTCATTGCCGGCGACGTACTCAGCCCCGAGCCGTCCGGGCATCGAGAAGTCCACTTGCATGGTGCCGCACTGCCAGGAACGACCGATCGCATCCTTGATGTGGAATTCGATCTTCGGACCGTAGAACGCGCCCTCGCCCGGCAACTCCGTCCACTCCAGGCCGGAAGCGCGTAAGCCTTGACGCAACGCATCCTCGGCCTTGTCCCAGACCTCGTCGGAACCGACCCGGCTATCCGGGCGCAGCGCCAGCTTGACGGCCACGTCGTTGAAGCCGAAATCGGCATAAACCTTCTTGACCAGCGCATTGAAGGCGGTCACTTCGGACTCGATCTGGTCTTCGGTACAGAAGATGTGACCATCATCCTGGACGAAGCCGCGCACGCGCATCAGGCCGTGCAGCGCGCCGGTCGGTTCGTTACGATGGCAGGAGCCGAATTCGCCGTAGCGCAGCGGCAACTCGCGATAGGAGCGCAGGTCGGAATTAAAGACCTGGACGTGACCCGGACAGTTCATCGGCTTGACCGCGTAGTCGCGGTTTTCCGAGGCCGTCGTAAACATGTTGTCCTTGTAGTGCTCCCAGTGACCGGATTTTTCCCATAGCGACTTGTCGAGAATTTGCGGGCAACGCACTTCCTGGTAGCCATTGTTGCGGTAGACGGCGCGCATGTACTGCTCGATTTCCTGCCACACCGCCCAGCCCTTGGGGTGCCAGAAGACGAGGCCAGGCGCTTCTTCCTGCATATGAAACAGGTCGTATTGCTTACCGAGGCGGCGATGGTCGCGTTTCTCGGCCTCTTCGAGCATGTGCAGATAGGCTTCGAGGTCTTCCTTCTTGGCCCAGGCCGTGCCGTAGATGCGCTGCAATTGTTCGTTGCGATGATCGCCGCGCCAGTAGGCGCCAGCCACCTTCATCAGCTTGAAGACTTTCAACTTGGCCGTGGTCGGCACGTGCGGGCCACGGCAGAGGTCGATGAAATCGCCCTCGCGGTAGAGCGACACCTGCTGGTCAGCGGGAATAGCCTCGATCAGTTCAGCCTTGTACTTTTCTCCCTGATCGAGGAAGAACTTGACCGCATCGTCACGCGCCCAGACTTCGCGACTGACCGGAATATCTTTTTTCGCCAGTTCGGCCATGCGTTTTTCGATGGCAACCAAGTCTTCGGGCGTAAATGGACGCTTGTAGGCGAAGTCATAATAGAAGCCGTTTTCGATGACCGGACCGATCGTCACCTGCGCCTCCGGGAACAGCTCCTTGACGGCATAGGCCAGCAGGTGTGCCGTCGAGTGCCGAATAACTTCGAGCCCTTCAGCATCTCGCTCGGTAATAATGGCCAGATCGGCGTTCCGCTCAATCAAATAAGAGGTATCGACCAACTGACCATCGACCTTACCAGCCAGCGCTGCGCGGGCCAGCCCGGCGCCGATACTGGCGGCAACCTCGGCAATGGTGACTGCTTGCTCGTAGGAGCGGATCGAACCGTCGGGCAGTTTGATATCGGGCATGGCAAATCTCTAGGCGAAAAAAAAGTGCGGGGATGAGCCGCACTTTTTTGGTCAAACGAAGGCTGACTCGATTAGCGTTTCTGAACCGTAGTGCTAGTTCGGAAAATCATCAAATTCAGCTCCGTCAGGAATTTGGTAGGCGGTATTGGAATCGAACCAACGACCTCCACGATGTCAACGTGGCGCTCTAACCAACTGAGCTAACCGCCTGGAGAAGCGCGCATTATAGACCTCTGAACGCCGATGTCAACAGCCTTTCGCGATTTTTTTCGAAGCGAAGTAAACTTCACTGCCAAGCAATGGAGATATACATGAATGAAGGCTGGATAATCCTCGGCATTTGCCTGATTGTGGTATTGGGTGCCGCCCTGCCACTGATCCGGCCACGCAACGACGTGCCACCGCCGCCGCCCAAGGAAACCCTGCGCGACTGGCGCAACGGAAAATAAGGAAATATTTTGGAATCCCGCATCACCGAACTCGAAATAAAGATCAGCTATGCTGAAGATCTGATCGACGAACTCAACCGCACCGTTTTTCGCCAGCAACAGCAGATCGACCTACTGGTCGTGGAAATTCGCGCCCTGCGCGAACAGTTGAGAAACGCGCCACAGGCTGAACAACTCAGCCTGCGCGACGAACTCCCGCCCCACTACTGAGATGCGCGCCACGAGAGCAGTTACTGTTTTGTACCATGCCGATTGCCTGGACGGTTTTGGTTCGGCCTACGCCGCCTGGTACCACTTTGGCGACGCTGCAAACTATCGCCCTATGCATCACGGCGAGCCCTGGACACTGGAGGATGTAGCCAGCCACACCGTCTACATCCTGGATTTCTCGTTTCCGCCCGACGTGCTGGAGAAACTGGCAACCATCGCCGCCTCGGTGACCCAGATCGATCATCACGCCTCTGCCCTGAAAGCCTGGGGCAGTCGACTGCAGGCCAGCACAGGTGGCGCATACTCTTACCGGCATCCCACCCTGCCCTTGCGCCTTTTTTTCGACCTGGATAAATCCGGCGCCCGCCTCGCCTGGGAATACTTTCACCCCGAGATGTCGCCACCGCTGGCCCTCCGCCATATCGAGGACCAGGACATGTGGCGCTTTGCCCTGCCTGGCACACGCGCCTTCTGCCGCGCCTTGCGATTAATGCCCTTCGACCTGGCCACCTGGCACCGGCTGGTGACCGAGACACCGGACGAAACCGCACCACGCTATATTGAAACCATCGTTCAAGGCACGGCGATCGAGCAGTATTTTGAGCGCGAAGTCGAGCGTCTGGCCGGAAGCCATCTGCGCACGCCTGCTCAGGCTCGCGGCGAACCGGTCGATCCCCTGCAAGCCTTGCGCCACGGTCAGGCGGTCGTCACCGACGGCGAACTGGCCTGGCTGGCCATTCCCGGCATCGCCATCAACGCCAACGCCCTGTTCGCCTCGGAACTGGGCAATTCGCTGGCCGAGCAAAGCGGCAGTTATGGATTAATCTGGCAATTTTCCGGCGACGGAGAGGTCAAGGCGTCGCTACGCTCAAAAGGGAATACGCTTGATGTTTCGGTCATCGCCACGCGCTATGGCGGCGGCGGCCATCCGAATGCAGCCGGCTTCCGGCTGCCGGCCGAACAGTTTTTCAGCGAAGTACTGAAAATGGTGCCCAGGAAGGGACTCGAACCCCCACACCTTTCGGCGCCAGAACCTAAATCTGGTGCGTCTACCAATTTCGCCACCTGGGCAGGCGGGGCGAATTCTAGCACTGACTAAGCAACCTTCTCCAGAGCAGATTCCCATGCCTGTCGATCATTATGAAAATTTCCCCGTTGCCTCGCTGCTGGTGCCGGCCCGCCTGCGCCAGCCAATCGAGGTGATCTACCGCTTTGCGCGTAGTGCCGATGACATTGCCGACGAGGGCGATGCAACGGCCGAGGAACGGCTGGCCGGACTGGCCGCCTATCGGTCCGAACTGGATCGCATCGCTAACGGGACGACGCCGCAGACGCCGCTATTCGTCGCACTGGCCAAGGTGATTTCATCCCACACCCTGCCCCTCCAGCTTTTCCGCGACCTGCTCGATGCTTTTGCGCAGGACGTCGTCAAGAAACGCTATGCCGACTATCCGGAATTGCTCGATTACTGCCGACGCTCGGCCAATCCGGTCGGACGACTGGTCCTGCATCTGTTCGGTCGCACCGAACCGGCACACCTCGAACAGTCAGATTGCATCTGCACCGCCCTGCAGTTGATCAACTTCTGGCAGGACGTGGCGATCGACTGGCAAAAAGACCGCGTTTACATCCCGCAGACGGATTTTCCACATTTCCGCGTCAGCGAAGACGACATCGCACAAAGCCGCTGGTCAGCCAACTGGGCGGCATTGATGGACTTCGAAATCGATCGGGCAACGGCCCTGATGCAGCGCGGCGCCCCGCTGGTCCATGCCCTGCCCGGCCGGCTCGGTTGGGAAATCCGGCTCACCCTGCAAGGAGGCCTGCGCATTCTGGAGCGTATCCGGCAAGTTCGCGGCGACGTATTTACCCGCCGGCCAAAGCTCGGCAAATGGGATTGGGTCGTTCTGGCGACCCGTTCCATTACAATGTGACCCCATGAATCCAGACCAATACTGCCAGGAGAAGTGCGCAGCCAGCGGCTCCTCCTTTTATTACAGCTTCCTGTTCCTGCCTGTCGAGCGCCGCCGCGCCATCATGGCGCTCTATGCCTTCTGCCGCGAGGTCGATGATGTTGTGGACGAATGCCAGGATGCGTCGATCGCGTCGACCAAACTCGCCTGGTGGCGCCAGGAAATTGAACGTGTCGCCGATGGTCAGCCGCAGCACCCGGTCGGCCAGGCGCTGAAGGGGCTGGACAGCAGCATCAGTCTGCCCAAGGAGCAATTGCTGGAAATTATCGACGGTATGGAGATGGACCTTATCCAGTCGCGCTACCTCGATTTCAAGGGTCTGTCACTCTATTGCTACCGGGTGGCCAGCGTCGTCGGCCTCCTCGCCGCCGAAATCTTCGGCTTCCAGGAGCGCCAGACCCAGAAGTACGCCCACGATCTGGGCATGGCCTTCCAGCTCACCAACATCATCCGCGACATCGGCGAAGATGCCCGGCGTGGCCGCATCTATATCCCGATGGACGAACTGAAGCAGTTCAACGTGCCGGCCGCCGACATTCTGAACGGCAAGTATTCGGACAATTTCACGGCGTTGATGCAGTTCCAGTACGAGCGCGCCGAGAAATACTACGAGCAGGCCTTTGCCCAACTGCCGGCCGTCGACCGCAAGAACCAGCGCCCCGGCCTGATCATGGCGGCGATCTACCGTACCCTGCTCGACGAGATCAAGCGCGAGAATTTCCAGGTTTTGCACCAGCGGATTTCGCTGCCGCCGACGCGCAAACTGTGGCTGGCCGCCAAGACCTGGATCAAGGGCTGATACGGTGCGTGTAGCCGTCATCGGCGGCGGCTGGGCGGGCATTGCCGCCGCCGTAGAACTGACGGCGGCTGGCGCCGCAACCACCCTGTTCGAAGCCGGCCGCGTCCTCGGTGGCCGCGCCAGAAGCGTGACCATCGACGGCCGCAAAATGGACAACGGCCAGCACATTTTGCTCGGCGCCTACCGCGATACGCTGGCCCTGATGCGCCAGGTCGGCGCCGATCCCGACCGGCTATTCGACCGCCGACCGCTGCAGGTCATCGACAACACCGGCTTTCGTCTCGTCCTGCCCAAGCTGCCGGCACCGCTCAACATCGCCTGGGGGCTGCTGACCAGCCCCACGGTCGACTGGCGGGAAAAGGCAAAAACCGCGTGGTGGATGGATGGCATCAAGCGCCAGGGATTCCAACTGAGGCATGAAACGACTGTCGCCGAATGGCTGGACGAAGCGGGGCAAACCGGGGTCCTGCGCCGCCACCTCTGGGAACCGCTCTGCCTCGCGGCGCTCAACACACCGGCCGAACGCGCCTCGGCACAACTGTTCGCCAACGTGCTGCGCGACAGCCTGGGCAGCCGATGCCGGGCCGACACCGACCTGTTGCTGCCCCGCGCATCGCTCGGCGAATTGCTGCCGGAACCGGCCGCCGCCTGGCTGCAGGCCCGCGGCGCCGAACTGCGCCTCGGGAGGCGCGTACAAGACCTCACCGCGAGCGCCAACGCTGTCACCATCGACGGCGAAGCCTTCGCAGCCGTCATTCTCGCCACGGCGCCGCAGCATGCGGCGGCGTTATGGCCGGCCAGCGCCACCGGCTATGCGTTCGAGCCGATTGCGACGGTATACCTGCAATTCGGGGAGAAAACCAAGATGTCCTTTCCGCTCAGCAACCTGATCGGAAAACACGGCCAGTGGGTGGTCGACCGTGGTAATGGCCTGCTGGGCTGTGTCCTGAGCGGACACGGTTCTTGGGAGCAGCTGGATGACGAGGCGCTGGCCATGGCGATCCAGGAGGAACTGGCTTTGCCGGACACGGCTGCCTGGCAAAAAGTCATCCGCGAAAAACGCGCCACTTTTTCCTGCCACCCCGGCATCCCGCGGCCGCCTTGCAAAACTGCAGACGTCAGGCTCTTTCTGGCCGGCGACTACACCTGGGCCGACTACCCGGCGACTCTCGAAGGGGCCGTGCGCAGCGGCCGGCGCGCCGGCCAATTGGCCACCAATGTCTTGATGCCCTCCGCGACTGGCAGCCAACAATTTCCCGCCGAGCCATAGCCGCTTTCCGATCCGCAGGGAGCGGCCGGGCTGATCCGGATTCAGGCATCAGAACCTAAGGGTTGATTGCCTTAATCTCGTCCATCAGCCATTGGCAAAACGCTGCAACCGCAGGGCGCCCGACAAATACTTTCCGCATGACCAGAAAATAGGCATAGGGCGAGGGAACGGTCAGGTTGAACGGAACAATCAATCGCCCCGCGGCAATATCCGCCTGGACGAGCGGCTGTAGCGCCAGAGCGACTCCCTGAGCATCCAGCGCCGCCTCGACGGCGAGCACCGCGTTGGAAAAACGCGGCCCGCGCTCGGCATCCAGCTCACCGACTCCCGCCCTGGTCAGCCACTCCTGCCAATTGGGCGGGTGCGGATCGTCGTGGATGGTTTCATCGTGAATCAAGACATGGCGAGCCAGATCATCGGGAGTCTCCAGCGGCCGCTCGGCACTTGCCAGGCGCGGAGAGCAGACCGGCACCCAGGCCGGGGCGAAAAGCTGCCGAACATAAAAACCGGGATAATCCCCAGTCCCATACCGAATCGCCAGCGAAGCATCTGCAGTGCGCAGATCCGGCAATTCATCCACCCTATTGGCCTCGCCAGGCCTGTCGACCGCATCGCTCTGACTGGACAGCCGCAACTTAATTTCTGGATGATCGGCCGCGAAGCGCGGCAGGCGAGGAACCAGCCAACGGGTTGCGAAAGACGGCGGGGCAATGACCGTCAGCACCCCTTCCCCCGTTGGCCGAGCCGTATCGAGGGCTGCAGCCAGGCATTCAAATCCCTCCCGCAATTTGGGCAGCATCGCTTCCGCCTGTGGCGTCAGCGACAGGGCCCGGGTGAGCCGGTGAAACAGGCTGAACCCGACGTATTCCTCCAGCGCCTTGACCTGCTGGCTGATCGCCGCCGGCGTGACATGCAGTTCTTCAGCGGCCTTTTTGAAGCTGAGATGACGACAGGCGGCCTCAAAAGCACGCAGTGCAGCAAGCGGAGGAAGGCGATAAGTCATCGATGATTAAGTTTTTCTAAGGCAAAAGATCATAATTTGTCGTTTGTCCCATCGCAAGCGATTCCCTATCTTTACTGGCCGGCTTATCAACAAGCCATTTTGCCCGTTAGTGAAAGGAAATATCCCAGATGAAACGCTCCCTGCTCGTGGCCGCACTGGCCGTCGCCCTCTCGGCCTGCGCCAAAAAGGAAGAAAGCACCATTCTCCCGCCACCGGCAACGCCTCCCAGTCTGCCTGCCGCAACACCGAACGATCCTGCCACAACCAGCCAACCCGCTGAAAATTCGGCACCGGTGCCGGAACCCGTCGCCCCCAACGAAACCAAACCAGCCAACTGATTTTCACAGCGAAGGGAACAGCTTAGATTTTCTTATCCATAGGGTAAAAATTTCTCGTTCGTTCGCTGAGTGCATTTTCGTTAGATTGCACACTGTCTCCTCCGGACCTTCATGCGCTCAGGATCTGGATTTGGCCCGCCACCGTGCGGGCTTTTTTTCAATCTGATCGGGGAGACACCTTCTCGTTCATAACGCTATTCAGGAGCCTTTAGCCATGGGTGGAGCATCCCGCGTCCTTAACACCGCTTTGCGCAGCAAGATCATGTCGGCCTCCGAGGCGGCGAGCCTTATTCCTTCGGGGGTCAATGTTGGCATGAGCGGCTTTACCGGCGCCGGCTACCCCAAGGAAGTGCCGACTGAACTGGCCAAACGGATCATGGACGCCAACCTGCATGGGCGCAAGTTCAAGATTGGTGTCTGGACCGGTGCCTCGACCGCCCCGGAACTGGATGGTGCACTGGCCATGGTCGATGGCGTTGAATTACGTCTGCCCTACCAATCCGACCCGACCTGCCGCAAGCGTATCAATGCCGGTGAAATGGAATACATCGACATCCATTTATCCCACGTGGCGCAATTTGCCTGGTTCGGCTTTCTCGGCAAGCTCGACGTCGCCGTGGTCGAAGTTTCCGGCATTCTGGAAGACGGAAAGCTGATTCCTTCGTCATCGATTGGCAACAACAAGACCTGGCTGGATCAAGCCGACAAGATCATCCTCGAAGTCAATTCGTGGCAGAACCCGCTGCTTGAAGGCATGCATGACATTTACTACGGCACCAACCTGCCACCCCATCGCCAACCCATCCCCTTGGTTCATACCGGCGACCGCATCGGCGAGCCCTATTTCAGAATCGATCCGGACAAGGTCATTGCGGTGGTTGAAACCCACAGCCCTGACCGGAACTCGGCTTTTGCCGCGCCGGATCAGAATTCGCGGAAAATTGCCGGCCACATTCTCGAATTCCTGGAACACGAGGTAAAGAGGGGACGCCTGCCCAAAGACTTGCTGCCGCTGCAATCGGGGGTCGGCAATATTGCCAATGCCGTACTGGCGGGCCTCAACGACGGCCCTTTCGATAATCTGACCGCCTACACGGAAGTACTGCAGGACGGTATGCTGGAGATGATCAAGTCCGGAAAACTGAGCATGGCCTCGGCTACCGCTTTTTCACTATCGCCTTCGGCATTGGGTGAATTGAACGCCGATCTCGGCCGCTTCAAGAACAGCATCATCCTGCGTCCGCAGGAAATCTCGAATCATCCGGAAGTCATTCGCCGTTTAGGCGTCATCGCCATGAACGGCATGATCGAGGCCGACATCTACGGCAACGTCAATTCAACGCATGTCATGGGCACCCAGATCATGAACGGCATCGGCGGCTCCGGCGACTTTGCCCGCAATGCCTATATTTCAATATTCATGACGCCATCACAGGCCAAAAATGGGCAGATTTCCTGCATTGTGCCCATGGCCTCCCATGTCGACCACACCGAGCACGATGTTCAGATTCTGGTCACGGAACAAGGCCTGGCCGATCTTCGGGGCTTGTCGCCCAAGCAAAGGGCCAAGGTGATCATCGAAAACTGCGCCCATCCGAATTTCAAGCCGATGCTGATGGACTACTACAAACGTTCGCTCAGCCTTTCACCGGGCAAACAGACGCCACACCTGCTCGATGAGGCCCTCAGCTGGCATCTTAACTATCTGCGCAAAGGGAGCATGTGACGTTGCTTCACCCCGCTTGAGCTACCCCGTGACGGCTAGGGCAACGACAGACATTGATAGGGCGCGGTCATGGTTGGGCAGCTTCTGAATTCGTTGCCAGTGTATTGACCACGTCCCCTTCCTTGAGGCGTTGGAGGTTCCTGGCCACGACCTCGGTCTGATCGTCGATCCCGGCGAGGATTTCCACCCAGTTATCCTTGACTCGCCCTGTCTTCACGGCCATCGCTGCGAGCCTGCCGTCGGAATCGGGCTTGAACACCAGGGTATTTCCATCCTGTTTCAATAGCGCTGAAGACGGGATGACCAGCGCTTTTCGTTTTCCCAGACCAATGCTGCCGGAAACATTCAGCCCAGCCTTGAGGTCGGTGCCCTGTGGGAGATCGACATAAACCAGGCCGTTTCGCGTCGTCATGTCGACGGTCGGGGAAACTCGGCGCACGTGCCCCCTGACCTCAGTGCCAAGAGGGCTCTTGATCACGACCTCCTGGCCGACGGAAAGCTTCATCAGCAACTCGCCCCTGACTTCGGCCCGCCACTCCAGGCGTCCCTGTCGAATCAATCGGAACAACTCGCTCCCGGCCTGGACAATGCTGCCTTCGGAGGCGGACGAGGAAGAAATCAGCCCATCGTCGGGAGCGCTCAGCGTCGCGAATTCCAGTTTGATCTGTTGCCGCTTGACCTGGGCTCGCGCCGCATTGAGGCGGGCTTCCGCCGTATGTTTCTGGGTTTCATAGAGGGTCAATTCCTGCCGACTGACACCCCCCGAAGGGGCCAGGCGATTGGCCCGTTCCAGCGTCGCTACGGCTTGTGCCAGAACGGCCTCGGCCTCCGCCATCTGGGCGTTGGTGACATCGAGATCGGTTTCAACGGTAGCGGCGTTGAGGCGGGCGAGGATCTGGCCTTTCTTTACCATATCCCCCTCGTTCACCAGAACGCTGGCCAGACGAAGCCCGCCTACTTCGGCGCTGATCGTGGTCTCATGCCAAGGCATGATGTTGCCGCTCACCTCGATCCGGTCGGGCCAGAGTTCGGTTCTTGGCCGGACCAGGGTAACCGTGCGAACCGGAGAAGCCACTGCGGTCGCTGGCAAAACCTGCGACGCCTGCCGGGTAGCGGCCGTCTCAGCGACCGGCGACGGTTGCGGGGAGACAGGGGGGGGGCTGACGGAATTCGCGCTGAGCACCAGCGAAGCCGGCACGATGAGCAAAAGCGCTGCGGCGGCACTCGTGACGTAGCGCCGGGTCTGAGGGGACGATGACATTGCGGAACTCAATTGACGGGAGCAGTCGCGGCAACAGCCGCCTTGCCTGGTGGTTTGGGGGATTCGGGTTCGTAGCGGGCAGCGCCGCCGGTCGCCCGGTTGAGCGCCACCCAGGCCTGAAGCCGTTCCTGCTGGACGCTGAGCAGTGTCTGCCGGGCGCTCAACATGGCGCGACGGGCATCTTCCAGCTCGAGAAGATTGCTCGCTCCTTCCCGGTAACGGATGTCGACCGAATCGAAAAAACTCTGGTACTGGCTTGCCGAAACGCGCGCGTTTTCGGCTCGTTCATGGGCTGCCGCATAGCGGGTGAGGGCATCTTCGACTTCCTGAATGGCGCGCCGCGTCTTCGCCTTGAAGTCGGCAAGCGCTTCCTCGTATTTTGACTTGGCCATTTCGACGGCGGCCTTGCGTCGTCCTGCATCGAAAATCGGCAGGCTCAACGAGGGTCCGAACGACCAGGTGCCGAATGACAACGCGCCACCTCCGCTCGAACCCGTCGAAGAATAGCCGAGAGCGCCGTTGAGCGTCAGGCGAGGATAACGGTCGGCTTCGGCCAGCCCGATATCAGCCGACTCGGCGGCCAACCGGCGTTCGGCGGAACGGATGTCGGGACGTTGTGTCAGCGCCTGGCTTGGGATGGCGATGCTGAAATGTTTGGGAACGGGAAGGCGGCCCAGTCCCGTCGGTTTGTCGGCCAGCACTCGCATCAGATCCGGGCGAGGAATCCCGGTCAGCCGGGTCAGCAGGTTTTCCTGGCGGGCGCAGTAGGCGCGCGTCGCGGCGAGCTGGGTTTTTGCCTCGGCGACCGATGCCCGGCTGCGGATTGCCAGGTAGGGGGCGGTGAACCCCTCCTTGACGCTGGCAGCGGTCAGCTTCTCCGTCGCCTGGCGCGACACCACGTCCTGCTCGCTCAGCGCGACATAAGACTGGCAGGCGCGGTAACTCAGGTAGGCATCCGTCACATCGGCCGAAAGACTGACGCGAACATCGGCCAGCGTGGCCTGCTGCGCCTCAGCGCGAGCCAGGGCGCCTTCCTGTCCGCGCCGGACGGCGCCAAAAAGATCAAGTTCCCAGGAGGCATTCATCGACAACCAGCGTTCATTGAAGGAACCGCCGGTCGCATCCGCCTTTGTCTGCTGGGCACCTGCCTCGGCCTCGGCGACGGGCAAGGCGGATGCGGTGGATTGTGCGTACAACGAACGCGACTGGCTGACTCTGGCCAGCGCAGCTTCGAGAGTCGGACTGGTCTGGAAAGCTTGGCTCACAAGGTGGTCGAGAACCAGATCGGACAATTCGGTCCACCAGGCGGCGGCGGGCGCCTGGTTCAAATCTGGCGCAACCGGCTGGCCGGCGAGGTCGGTTTTCGATGTCCATTGGCCGGGAACCTCGGCCACCTCCGATAACTTCGGGGCAACATAGTTCGGCCCTACGGCAGTGCAACCGGCGAGCAGTAAAACGAAAGTTGCGGGCAGCCATGATATCTTCGGGGCAGCGTGGACTGGCACGGCAAAACCTTCATCTGCAGCAGCGGAGAGGATGCTATCAGCCGATCGATAGCGTGAGATTTTCATAAATTATTTTGTGAAATGCGCCTACAAGTGCCAAGCCTCAGCCGGGTTCAGAAATTTTGCCGCCGTGAGGTCAGGAGCCAAACCGTGCAGGCGCCAATATCGACTGTTCCTGACCTATTTTTCAAGTGGAGTTTTGCAACAGCTTGTATCCATCCGATATGCCCCCCTCTTCTCCCTCTGTTTATTGAAGCCGCTTCTGTGATTGCCGATCTGATACGCAGGTATTTCCACGACGAGGATGGAAAGGCATCCCGGCTATTGTTGTGGACGCTGGGATTCTTCGCATTCCTGAACGTCTACTCGATGCAGGCCCTGCTCCCCCAGCTCATGCAGGAGTTCGACGCCTCCCCCGTGCAAGCTGGAGCAACCGTCGGGGCCACAGTGCTGGCCGTGGCGCTGGTCTCCCCTTTCATTGGCATGCTATCCGATGCATTCGGGCGCAAGGCCATTCTCTGCACCTCGCTACTCGCCCTGACGATACCTACGGCGCTGATCTCCGTGGCCGACAGCCTCGGCATGATCTTGGCCATGCGTTTTTTGCAGGGGCTTTCGATCCCGGGAATTGCAGTGGTGCTGATCGCCTATATTGCCGAGGAGTTCGGTGCCATCGGCATCGCCCGGATGACTGCCGCCTATGTCGGGGGAACGGTGATGGGGGGATTCTCCGGTCGATTTGTGACCGGCCACGTCGGGCACCTGTTGGGCTGGCGAGGAGCCTTCGTCACCCTGGCCATTCTCAATCTGCTGGGAGCCCTGCTGGCCATTTGGGCCCTGCCGGGATCGCGTTGTTTTTCGCCCAAGCGGGACTTTGCCAGTGCCTTTCGTACCTTGCGAAGGCATCTCTTGAATCAACGTCTTCTGGCGGCTTGTGCGGTCGGCTTCTGCGTCCTGTTTTCCCTGGTCGGGACATTCACCTATATCAATCTGCATCTTGCCAGCCCGCCCTTCAATCTTACGGTAGCGGGGCTGGCGAATGTCTTCTGCGTCTATTTGGTCGGCGCCGTGATCACCCCCATCGCGGGGCGCTTCATCATGCGCTTCGGCCTGCTGCCGTCGCTCTTGGGCGCCCTGGCCATGTCGGTCGCGGGCTTGCTGCTTACCCTGCTCCCGTCTTTGGGGGCCGTTATTCTGGGTCTGATCATCTGTTCATCGGGCGTCTTCATTTGCCAGTCGGTGACCATCAGCTTTATTGGCGCCTGCGTCAGCGACGGGCGTTCCCTGGCCACCGGAATCTATTACATGAGCTATTACGCCGGTGGCGCCTTTGGCAGCTGGCTGGTCGGGATCGCCTATGAACAAGGAGGATGGGGCCGATCCGTCGTTGCGATCGCGATCGTTCAACTCATTGCGCTCACTGCGGCCTTGATCGGCTGGCGGCGTCCCGCAACGCCGGCATAGACGATCGGGAGAGGTCCGCAGGATGCCGCTGATCGCCCAGCTTGCCTAGGCGACCAGTCGCCCCGACTGAATGCGCAGGATTCGTCCGCAACGGGCGGCGATGGCTTCGTCGTGCGTCACCAGCAACAATGTCGTGCCCTGTTTGGCGTTCAAGTCGAACATCAGGTCGATGATCTGCTGACCGGTGGCGGCATCGAGGTTGCCGGTCGGCTCGTCGGCCAGCACCAGTTGCGGATTCGGCGCAAAGGCGCGGGCCAGTGCAACGCGCTGCTGCTCGCCACCCGACAGATGCTTGGGATAGTGCTGCAGCCGATGATTCAGCCCGACGCGCGCCAGCCATTCGCGCGATGCTGCGGTCGACTTGCCGGAACCGGCCAATTCCAGCGGCAGCATGACGTTCTCCAGCGCCGTCAACGAGGGCAGCAACTGGAAGGACTGGAAGACGAAACCGAGCAAGCGGCCGCGCAATCTGGCCCGCTGGTCTTCATCGAGCGCCGTCAGCGACACGTCGTCGAGCCGGACCTCGCCGGCCGTCGGCACATCCAGCCCGGCAAGCAGGCCGAGCAGCGTCGACTTGCCCGAACCCGAGGC
This sequence comes from uncultured Pseudomonadota bacterium, assembly GCA_946479855.1. The sequence goes on along the minus strand of CAMLHL010000032.1, from coordinate 15,580 downwards.
GCCGACGATGGCCACCGTTTCGCCCGGCATGACCGAAAAGGAAATATCCTGCAGAATCGTCAGTGGTTCACCGCCGTTATCGACGGTCTTGCCCAATCCCAACACTTCCACGACTGGTTTAACTGTCATGCGGCTTGCCCTTTTTCTGTTCGCCCTGCTCTTTACCGCCACGCCGGTGCTGGCTGCCAAGACCATCCTGATTCTTGGCGACTCGCTGTCCGCCGGCTACGGCATCCGCCCGGAACAGGCCTGGCCGGCGCTGCTCGGCGCCCGGCTGGCGGAAAAACACCTCGATTATAGCGTCGCCAACCTGTCGATTTCCGGCGAAACCACCGCCGGCGGCCGCTCGCGCCTCGGGCCGGCGCTCCGGACCTATCAGCCGAGCATCGTGGTCATCGCCCTCGGCGCCAACGACGGCCTGCGTGGTCTGCCGCTGGAGCAGATGCGCGACAACCTGAATGCCATGGTCGACGCCGCGCGGGCGAACGGCGCCAAGGTACTGCTCGCCGGCATGCGCCTGCCGCCCAATTACGGCCCCTACGCGGCCGATTTCCAGTCCAGTTTCGCCAGCGTGGCCGGGCGACGCAAGACCCCCCTGCTCCCCTTTCTGCTCGAACCGCTGGCCGCCCGGCCACAGCTTTTCCAGGCCGACCAGCTGCACCCGCTGGCTGAAGCGCAGCCGCTGATCCTCGATCACCTCTGGTCAGCCCTGGCCCCGCTGCTAAAATAGCCGGATGAAGCATAACCGCCCCACCGTGGCCGATCTTGCGGCCTACGACGCGATCATCGACGTCCGCTCGCCCTCTGAATTCGCCGAAGACCATATTCCCGGCGCGATCAATTGCCCGGTGCTCGACGATGCGCAGCGTGCCGAAGTCGGTACCCTCTACAAGCAGGTCTCCCCCTTCGAGGCGAAGAAGATCGGCGCCGCGCTGGTTTCCGAAAACATCGCCCGGCACCTGAAGACCCGCTTTCTCGACCGGCCGAAGAACTGGAAGCCGCTGATCTACTGCTGGCGCGGCGGCGACCGCAGCGGGTCAATGACCACCGTTTTCAAGGCCATCGGCTGGCATGCCGGGCAACTCGACGGCGGCTACAAGGCCTGGCGCGGCCATGTCATCGCGCAATTGCTGGAACTGCCCTCGAAATTCCGCTTTGTTGTTGTCTGCGGCGCCACCGGCAACGCCAAGACCCGCATCCTGCAGGCCATCGACAAACTGGGCGAACAGGTTCTCGACCTCGAAACCCTGGCCAGCCACAAGGGCTCGGTACTGGGCGTGCTGCCCAACCAGCCGCAACCGTCGCAAAAAGCTTTCGAAACTGCCCTGCTGCAGGCGCTGATGGCGCTCGATCCGGCCCGCCCGGTCTATGTCGAGGCGGAAAGCCGAAAAATCGGCAACCTGCACGTTCCGGAGGCACTGATCGAGCACATCCGCCAGGGCGACTGCGTTACCGTCGAGGCCACCCTGGCCGCGCGGGTCGACTTCCTGCTCCAGGATTACGACTATTTCCTCAGCCAGCCCGACTTTCTCGGCCACCGTCTCAACGTGCTGCGCTCGCTGCAAAGCAGGGAGACGCTGGCGCGCTGGCAGCAACTGATCCGCGACGCCGACTGGCCGACGCTGGTGCGCGAATTGCTCGAACTGCATTACGACCCGCTCTACCGGCGCTCGCAGGACTATAACTACACTGGCGCGCGGCACGCATCGCGCTTTACCACCGGCGATCTGTCGCCCGCCGGCATCGCGCAGCTGGCCGCCGGGATCGTTCAGTCGCGGATGGCGCAGATCGCCTGACGCATGGCCGGCTTCGGGCTGGCCGCATAGCCTTCGGCAAAGGCTATTTCGCGCAGGCCGGCCGCCTGTGCGATTTTCCGCAATTCGCCCGGGCGCAGCAGAAAATCCGGATTCGACGGCTGGCCATAGACCTCGTTGCCGAGCATGAACGTCTCGTAAATCAGCACCCCGCCCGGCGCCAGCAGGGCCAGCACATCCGGCAGGCGCGGCCGCCACAGGTAATTGGTGACCACGATGCCGGCAAAACGCTGGCCGGCCAGCGGCCATCCATCGCTCTCCAGATCGGCTTGCCGCGCTTCTACTCCGAGCACCCCGCGCAACCCGGAAATTGCCTCAAAATCCTTGTCGACCGCAGTGACCGAGTATCCCAGCCCGGCCAGCAAGCGGACGTGACGCCCGCTGCCGCAGGCCAGATCGAGCACCTCGCCAGCTTTCGCGATCCGCTCGCAGTGCTGCATCACCCAAGGCGAAGGCGGTATGATCGGCGGTGTTCTGTGGATGGGAGCTGACATGTCGGGGGTTGTGGTCACTGAAAACGGTAAGGGAAGATACCAGCAGGCAGTCAGTATTGGCCAGCATCAATTGATCGCCGACGAACCGCTCGACGTCGGCGGCGCCGACGCCGGCCCGGCCCCGTTCGAGTTGGTGATGGCCGGACTGGGAGCCTGCACTTCGGCAACCCTGCGCATGTACGCCGAACGCAAGGGGATCGCCCTGACCCGGATTTCCGTCGCCCTCAGCCACGACAAGGTCGAGATCGACGGCGTCCGGCGGGACCATATCCGGCGCACCATTTCCCTGGAAGGCGAACTGACCGACGAACAACGCCAGCGCCTCCTGGAGATTGCCGGGAAATGCCCTACCCACCGAGCCTTAGCGCAATCGCTACTGCTCGACTGCGTGCTTTCCACATAAGGAATAACCCTACCCAGGCAATGACATTAGACAGGTGTTGTGCCAAAATTCTGCATTGCACAATAACAGCCTAACAAGGGGCTTGCCATGTTGGAACAGCACTATCTGACCGCGCTTTTCGAACCCAAATCGGTTGCCGTGATTGGTGCCTCCGACCGGGAAAATTCGGTCGGCAACATCATTTTCAGGAATATTCTCAGTTCGGGATACAAGGGCCGCCTGTACGCCATCAATCCCAAGCACGAGACGATCCAGGGCCAGCCGGCCTACAAGTCGATCGAGGAAATCGGCGCCCGCGTCGAAATGGCGGTCATCGCCACCCGGCCGCAAACCGTGCCGCAGTTGATCGAACAATGCGGCCGCAGCGGCGTGCGCAACGCCATCATCATCGCCTCCGGCTTCTCCGAGGCCGGCCATGTCGGCGCCGCCCTGGAACGCAAGGTGCTCGAGATCGCCCGTTCATACAACGTCCGTATCCTCGGCCCCAACTGCCTGGGCATCATCCGCCCCGACCTCGGTCTCAACGCCACCTTCACCAAGATTACCGCCGCCCCCGGCAACCTGGCCCTGGTCTCCCAGTCCGGCGCCATGTGCTCGGCCGTTCTCGACTGGGCCAAGGCCAACCAGGTCGGCTTCTCGTCGGTCATTTCCATCGGCATGACGGCCGATGTCGATTTCGGGGAAATTCTCGACTACCTGATCTACGACACCCGGACGCACTACGTCCTGTTGTACGTCGAAGGCATCCGTAACGCCCGCCGTTTCATGAGCGCCCTGCGTTCTGCCGCCCGCATCAAGCCGATCATCCTGCTCAAGGCCGGCCGCCACGAAGCCGGCGCCATGGCGACGGCGACCCATTCCGGTATGGCTGCGGTATCCGATACCGTCTTCGATGCCGCGGTCCGCCGGGCCGGCGTCGTTCGCGTCCAGAACGTCGGCCAACTGTTCTACGCCGCCAAGGCGCTGGCTTCGAAATTCCGCCCGCTCGGCAACCGTCTGGCCATTATCACCAACGGCGGCGGCCCCGGCGCCATGGCTGCCGACCGCGCCGGCGACATGGGCATTCCGCTCGCCGAACTCTCGGCCGAAACCATGGCCACGCTCAACAAGGCCATGCCGAACGGCTGGTCGCACAGCAACCCCATCGACATTTCCGGCGACGCGACGCCGGAGCGTTATCGCGACGCCATCATGGCGGTCACCCACGACCCGAACGTCGACAGTACGCTGGTCATGCTCTCGCCGCAGGCGATGACCGACCCGATGGGCGTTGCCAAGGCGATCATCGATATCGCCGACAATCTGAACCGTTCGCTGATCTGCTGCTGGATGGGCGAGGATCAAGTGCGCGAGGCCCGCAAGCTGCTTGAAGATTCGGGCATTCCCGCCTTCCGCATGCCGGAAACGGCGATCGAACTGTTCCATCACATCTCCAAGTACTACCGCAACCAGAAATTGCTGCTGCAAACGCCGGAACCGACCCGCCAATACGGCCGACCGGAAGCCGAAGGCGCCAAGATGCTGATCGAAGCGCTGCTCGCCGAACGCCGTAAGGTGCTCTCCGAAATGGAGTCGAAAGCCATCCTGCGCGCCTTCAAGGTGCCGGTCGCCCAGACCATGGTCGCCCGCACAGCGACCGAAGCCCTGCTGCTGGCCGAGCAGATCGGTTTCCCGATCGCCATGAAGGTGGACTCCCCGGATCTGCACCACAAGTCCGATGCCGGCGGTGTCCGCCTCAACATCGGCAATGCGCCGGCGGTGCGCAACGCCTACCACGACATCATCGAGACCGTGCAGAAGCGGCGGCCGGATGCCAAGATCAACGGCGTCTCGATCGAGCCCTTCCTGTCGCGGCCGAACGGCCGCGAACTGATGATCGGCGTCTTCCGCGATCCGATCTTCGGGCCGGTCATCACCTTTGGCGCCGGCGGTTTCGATGTCGAAATCTTCAGCGACCGCTCGGTAGCCCTGCCGCCGCTGAACAAGTTCCTGGCCAAGGATCTGATCGATTCGACCCGCGCCTCGAAAATACTCAATCAGTTCCACAACATGCCGCCGGTCGACCGCGACGCCCTCAAGGAAGTGCTGCTCTGCATCTCCGAAATGGTCTGCGAGCTGCCGTGGATCATGGAGATGGACCTCAATCCGCTGATCGTCGATGAAAACGGCGCCATTGCCGCCGACGCCCGCATTGTGATTGATCATGCAGCCAGCGCTTCGGGTGACCGCTACGCCCACATGTCGATTTATCCCTACCCGGTGCACCTGATCCAAGAGTGGACGATGAACGACGGCCAGGTCGTCACCATCCGGCCGATCCGCCCGGAAGATGCCGACATGGAACAGGATTTCGTCAAGAACATGTCCGACGAATCGCGTTACTACCGCTTCATGGATACCCTGCGCGAACTGACCCAGACCATGCTGGTCCGCTTCACGCAGATCGACTACGACCGTGAAATGGCCCTGGTCGCCACCATCGCAGACGACTCCGCAGAGGCCCTGGAAGGCCATGAAAAGCAGATCGGCGTGGCCCGCTACGTCGTCAACCCGGATGGCGAATCGGTGGAGTTCGCGCTTGCCGTCGGCGACGACTGGCAGAAGTGCGGCGTCGGCCGCAAGCTGATGACGGCGCTGATCGAGTGCGCTCGCATGAAGGGCTACCGCGCCGTAGTCGGCGACGTGCTGTCGACCAACTCCAAGATGTTCCGCATGATGACCAGCCTCGGCTTCAGCATCCATCCGCACCCGGACGACACGGCCGTCAAGCGCGTCGTCAAGCCACTGACCGGCTGATCCAGATCGGTGGCTGATCGCAGCCGGCCTACGGGCCGGCTTTTTCATGTCGCCGCCGCGGGATTGGCAGAATTACCATTCAGCGCCGGAAGAAAGGTAAAATGTCGACTGGGATTCACTCCGGGAAATAGCAGTGCGTTGGTTGCTCGTCGCAGCGATTGTTGCGTTTTCGTCGCCCTCCTGGGCGCAGTTCTTCGATAGGCCTGGCAGCGAGCCGCCGGCAGCCATCGAAGCGCCATTGGTCACCGAAACTGCCCTGCCGGCGGTCGAGGCGAGCGTGGTCGTCACGCCCGTCCCCATGCCGGCCTCGGTGATCGAGATCCTGAAGCCGCTGGGCAGCAGCCCGAAACTGCGCGTCGCCAAGAAGGCCAGCCCGGCCAAGAAGCACCCCTTTCCCAATATCCTGCTGACCCGCACGGAACGCCACCAGTTAGCCCTGCTGGCGGCCCATACGGATGCCGGAAACCTGCTGCTCAGCAAGCTCCTGAATGACGAGAACGGCGAGAGCGGTTACGACGACCTGGCCCTTCACCGTTTTTACGCCCGCCCCAGAGTGGCCAGCGAAGCCGAGGTCGAAGCCGAAGTCGATACCGAAAAGGAAGCCAGCGCCCCCGAGGTCGACGATCTTCCGGATACCGTCAAGCTCCGCCTGCTGCTGGCCCGCATGAAGGCCATCGAAGCCCATGCCCTGGCCCAGGTCGCCGATCCCGGCGACAACCTCTCCGGGGCCATCCGGGAACGCCTCGCCCAGGCCCGACAAAAAGCCGTCGAAGCGCACCGGAACAAGTTCTCCTGACCGCCGGGCAATCTGCCCGGCCGCCCTCGGGAAGTTTGCTCAAGCCTTGCGGCAGGGGCATCACTAAGCTGTCTCCCGACGATCCCACGGATCAACAAGGAGACAATCATGCAAGACATTACCGCCCGCCGCTGGACCCGGCTGGCCGGCACCCTGCTGCTGATCAGCAGCACCGCCGGGCCAGCCCAGGCCGGCAGCGGCATGTTCTGCGGCGGCCCGGCAACGCCGGGCGATCCAAGCGACCTGGCCAACGTCGTCGGCGACCAGACGCTGGAATACGCCGCCCAGCAGCCGGCCAGCGTCGTCACCTGCGCCAAGGGCTACCTGCTGGCCAAATGCGGTGATTTCGAAACCGCCAACAAGGTCTTCGACAAATGCATCGCCGCCGGCTACGTCGGGGCGATGATCTGGAAGGCCCTGATGCTGGAGGATGGCAGCGGCGTGCAGCCTGACCCGGCCGAGGCGGCCCGCCTGATGCACCGCGCCGCCACCAGCGGCGACCCGGCCTACGCGCCGCTCGGCAAGCTGCATTACGCGACCATGCTGCATCAGGGCAAGGGGGTGGCGCGCGACGAGGCCGCTGCCCGGCAATGGTTCGAGGCCGCGGCAGCCGAAGGCAGCGAGGAAGCCCGCGACTTCCTGCGCACCGGCTACCATACCGGCGACCGCTCCCAGAGCACGCTGGGTGCCGGTACCCCGCCGCCCGGCGCACTGGTCCGTGGCCTGACCGGCGACAATGCCAGCCTCTTTGCCTCACCGGCCGGCCCGGCAACAGCCACGGCCATGGCCCCCAAGGTAAGCCCTGCGGTCAACCCGAAAAAAGCGGCAAATTCCAGGATTGCGCCGCCAGCCCGCCCCTTCGTCGAAGCGAAGGCCCCGCTTGGCGGGGACAAGGTCGACCTGCCGGCCGATGTCACCGGCCAGCAACTGAGCGCCGTCAGGCTGGCCACCCCTTACTCACCGTCGACCGAAACCCTGTGGACTGCCCTGCTGCTTCTGCTCGCCTTCATTGCCGGCATCCTCCGCCAACGCACCAACGCACGACGACCAAACCTTTTCCGCCCAAGGAATCCATCATGAACCTGAACGTTCCCATCGATACGCTGATGTACAGTCTCGGCCAGCTCTTCCTGATCCCGGTGCTGGCCGCCATTGCCCTGCTCTTCCTGCATGCCTTCTTTGCGCTTGGCGCTTTCGCCTGGCAGGCCGTGCAGCGGAGATCCGGCATCGCCAAGTCCTTTGAGCTGCTCGCCCTGCGCCGGGCCAGCCCCGACCTGAGCCTGGCCGAGCTGGAGGCCGAGGCGATGAACCGGCTGGAATTCGTCCGCATCGCGACGCGGGTCACCCCGATGCTCGGCCTGGTCGCCACCATGATCCCCATGGGACCAGCCCTGCGCGCCCTCGGCGACGGCCAGCTGGCCGACGTCGCCAACAACCTGACGGTGGCCTTCTCAGCCATCATCCTGGCCCTGCTCGCCGCCGCCATCACCTACGCTGTCGCCCACGTCCGCCGCCGCTGGTACGCCGACGAACTGCTGCAGATCGAACTTGCCGAGGCGAAAGCGCCATGAGAAGCCGTCTGCGCGACGACGCCGAAGCCGACGATCCGCTGCTCTCGGTGATCAACCTGATCGACGTCTTCCTGGTCCTGATCGCCGCCCTGCTGCTGACGGTCGCCAGCAACCCGCTCAATCCGTATTCGAAGGACAAGATCACGGTGATCCGCAACGCCGGCCAGGCCGATATGGAAATCATCACGCGGGACGGCCAGAAGATCGAACGTTTCCGTGCCGACAGCCCATCGACAACCCTCAAGGGCGGCCAGCAGGGCATCCGGGCCGGGACCGCCTATCGCATGGGGGACGGGTCGCTGCTCTACGTGCCTGACTGATTCCGGCGAATTCGGGCAACTTGCCCTGCGTTTTTGCGGCATCCTTACGCCCATCGTCAATTCGCACCTCCGCCATGCCCGCCCCGTTCGACCTCCAGCAACGCCCGCTTGACCTCAAGCGCCACCTCATCGTCCGGGTTTTTCTGTTCGCGCTCGGCGTGCTGATCGTCGGCACCGCCATTGCGCTGCTCGAAACCCGCTACCGCGTGCGCAGCGACATCCAGCGCACCGGCCAGACCATCCGCCAGCTGATCACCGACGAAGTCCAGCGCAACAGCGGCCCCTACAACCGCACGCTGGAATACATCAACCTCAATCTCGACACCCTGCAGCCGATCGGCAACCTGCTCCATTTCTGCCTCCGGCTGACCGATCTCTACTCGCGCGACATCGGCGAGCGCTGCTTCGAACAGCCGATCGCCCTGCCCGCGCCACTCGACGCGATCATGCGCTACGTCATCGGCAGCGACGCCATCTTTCAGGGGACCATCGGCCAATACCCCGGCATCAACGTCGGCCAGCTGACCATCACGCCCAATTACGGCAGCGAGTTGATCACGCTCGGCAAGAACCTGATCAACCTGCTCGCCGTCAGCCTGACCATCCTGTTCATGAGCTTCCTGATCTACCGGCCGGTGCGCAATGCGCTCGCCCCGTCGGAAGCCATGCTGCTGACGCTGAAGCGCATGGAAAACGGCGACCTGCAGGCGCGCATGCCGACCTTCGCGCTGATCGAACTGGATCGCATCGGCCAGGGCTTCAACCATCTCGCCGAACAATTGGAGCAGACCATCGGCACCCAGCAACGCCTGGCCCGCCGACTGCTCAATGCCCGCGAAGAAGAGCGCCTGCATCTGTCGCGCGAACTGCACGACGAATTCGGCCAATACCTGACCTCGCTCAATGCCGAAGCCAGCTTCGCGCTGGAACTGGCCGACGAGGGCGTCCCCGCCCTGCGTCCCTGTGCCGAATCGATTGGCCGCACGGTCAGCCACATGATGGAAGTCCTGCAGCAGATCCTGCACCGCCTGCGCCCGCTCGGCCTCGAGGAATTCGGCCTGCGGGCCAGCCTGCAGCAACTGCTCGACGAATGGAACCGGCGGGCCAAGGCCAGCACCCGCTTTCAATTGCTCTTTGACGGAGCGCTCGAACACCTGCCGGACAACGTCGCCGTGACGCTCTACCGCATTGTCCAGGAAAGTCTCACCAATGCCGTCCGGCACGGCCAGGCCAGCGAGGTCGAAGTCGTCCTCACGGTCGAGAACGAAACCCTGCTCCTGCAGATCAGCGACAATGGCCGCGGGGGCGTCGCTCCGGTTGTCAGCCGGGAGTCACGAAAGCCCGGGGGGTTCGGGCTGCTCGGCATGGAAGAGCGTGTCCTCGCCCTCGGTGGCTCCTTGCGCATCCTTGGCCGGCAGCCTTGCGGCACGGTCATCGATGTCCGTTTGCCAACCCATGAACCGGCAGGAGAAGGCGCATGATCGAATTGCTGCTGGTCGACGACCACGCCGTCGTCCGCGAAGGCTACCGCCGCCTGCTCGAACGGCGGCCCGACCTGCACGTCGCCGCCGAGGCCGGCGATGCCGAAGAAGCCCTGCAATGCCTGCGGATGACCCCGATCGACCTGATCGTGCTCGACCTTTCCCTGCCCGGCATGGGCGGTATCGAACTGACCCGACGCATCCTGCAGCGTTTTCCCGAAGCGAAAATCCTCGCCTTCAGCATGCACCGCGACCCACTGTTCGCCTCGCAGGCGATCCGCGCCGGCGCGCTGGGTTACGTCACCAAGAGTTCCAGCCCGGATGTCCTGATTCAGGCGATCTACAAGGTGGCCCGCAACGAAAAGGTGCTGAGTCCGGACATCGCCCCGGAAATGGCGCTCAGCCTGCTCGACGGCGAAAGCAATCCGGCCAGCGAACTGAGCCCGCGCGAATTCGAGGTGCTGCGCCTGCTGATCGATGGCCGTTCGCCCGAGGATATCGGCAGCCTTCTCAACATCAGCCCGAAGACCGTGCAGAACACGCATTACCAGATCAAGGCCAAGCTCGGCGTGCGCAGCGATTTCGAACTGGCCAAGCTGGCCATGAAGCTCAAGCTGGTCGATTGATCCGGGGTAGCGGCCGGAGACAAAAAAAGCAGGGCACCCCCTGCTTTCTTCATTTCCCGGCCAGCGAAAAGCCGCCGCGGATCAGTGCGTTCATTCACCGAACTGCTTGCGCAAGCCATCAAACCCCGCCTGGTAAATACCGATGAATATTTCGCGCGCCTTCGCATCCTCGACCCCCTTGGCCTTGAAGGTGCCCTGCCAGACGACGCGGCTGCCCTTGCCGGCCGGAACGACACTCAACGTCGACTGGTAATCGCTGACCGGCAACGGCGACTCGATGAGCTTGTAGCGCATGTTCATTTTCCTGGCGTCGTAGCCGAGCAGTTCCTCGACGATTTTGGCGCCGTCCTTGGTCTCCAGCGCGCGGATGGCGCCAACCTGGTTGTTCGTCCCCTTGGTGATTTCCGTCTTGGCGACGACCGGATGCCAGCCGTTCAGATTGCCGTAGTCGCCGAGAACCTTCCAGACTTCGGCAGGCTTGGCGGCCAGGGTAACGCTCTCGGCAACCTTGAGACTCTGGCTGGCAAAGGCGGAGGCTGCCGCGAAGAGTCCGCACAGGGCGACGGAGATGAAACGACGGGAAGCAATCTGCAACATGGGTGTGTCTCCTTGATGGAATTGGAATAGTGCGTCACGGATTCTAGATATTCCAATGCCCTGGAGAAGCCCTCTTGGCCATGCCGGGGAGATTCCCTGTCCCGCTCAGGCAAATTGCCTGCCAGCAAGCATTTCGGCCATAAAAAAAGCCAGTCGGATCGACTGGCTCTTTGGAAAAACGTCGAACGGCGATTATTCGCCGAAAAAGTTCACATCGTAAGGGTAAGACTTCTGGGCCACCTTCGAGGCCGCATTGCGTGCCGTGCTCTCGACATCCTGCTTCTTGTCCCACCACAGGGCGCGACCGGCCTTCTGATCTTCGACCCATTGCGGATTCTTTTCGAGTTGCTCGTTCATCCAAGTCTGGTGGTCGGACACGTAGCTGGTATTGACGTCACCCATTTCGCTGCTTTCCTCAAGCTATTCAAGACAATGTCGCGATTCTAGCACGACGGAGAAAGGTTCATGGATACAAACCGCGCGTCGCCCGAGCTTCCAGTACCCGGCTGCAACCGATCACAAACGCCGCCGAACGGAGCGACATCCGGCGTGTTTCAGACAACTGCCAGATGGCGTTGAAGGCATCGGCCATGATCCTTTCCAGCCGCCCGTAGATCTCGTCCTCGCTCCAGAAATAGCTGGAAAAATCCTGCACCCATTCGAAATAGCTGACCGTCACCCCGCCGGCATTGGCGAGCACGTCCGGCACCAGGATGATGCCGCGTTCGGCGAGGATGGCGTCGGCCTCCGGCGTCGTCGGGCCGTTGGCGCCCTCGACGATGACGCGGGCGGTGATCTGGTCGGCGTTGTAACGGTTGATCTGCGATTCCAGCGCCGCCGGGACCATAAACTCGCAGGGCACCGACCAGAAGGACGCGGCATCGATCAGTTCGCAGTCGGCGGCTCCGAGCAGCGTCTTGTTTTCCAGTTGAAAGCGCCTGAGCGCCGGAATATCGAGGCCGGCCGGGTTATAGACCGTGCCGCTGACGTCCTGCACGGCCACCACCTTGGCCCCGGCCTGGGCGAACATCCGCGCGCTGGCCTCGCCGACATTGCCGAAACCCTGCACTGCCACCCGCGCCCCGGCGATGGGTATGTTCAGCCGCCGGGCGACTTCGCGCGCCGCGACGAAAACGCCGCGCCCGGTCGCATCCTGACGGCCGAGCGAGCCGCCGAGCGACAACGGCTTGCCGGTGACGACGCCGGTAACCGTCCGTCCCTCGCTCATCGAGTAGGTATCCATCATCCAGGCCATGACCTGGGCGTTGGTGTTCATGTCCGGCGCCGGGATGTCCTTGTCCGGCCCGATCATCGAACTGATCTCGCTGGTGTAGCGCCGCGTCAGACCTTCCAGCTCGGACAGCGACAATTCTCGCGGATCGACGCGGATGCCGCCCTTGGCGCCGCCGAAGGGGACATTGACCACGGCGTTCTTGATCGTCATCCAGCCGGCCAGCGCCATGACTTCCGACAGCGTCACGTCCTGATGGAAGCGAATCCCCCCCTTGCCCGGCCCGCGCGACGTGTTGTGATGCACCCGATAGCCCTCGAAGTGGGCGATCTGGCCGCTGTCGAGGCGGATCGGCACATCGACGATCAGCGAACGCTTGGGATGGCGCAGGGTATCGACCCAGGGATGTAGCGCCTTGTCGAGCAGTGGTGCCACCTGCTCGACCTGCTGCAGATAGATGTGCCAGGGACCAATGTTTTCCCGGGAAATATAGGAAGGCAACTGGGGCGTATTCAACATGGCTTTTCTTCCTTCAGGCTTCAAGCATGATCAGGGTCGCATTGCCGCCGGCCGCCGTCGTATTGATGCTGACGACGCGCTCGGCCAGCATACGGTACAGCGGGTAGTGTCCGCTCTTTCCGGCCGGCTGGTAAGTGGCGACCAAGGGCCCCGGCAGCAGCGCCAGGCGCTGCCGGCAGTCGGCCGCAGCCGCATCCTCGACGGCGAGCAAGACACCGGCCAGCGCGCGATAGTCGCCGGGCTGCCGCCATTCGATCGCTGCCGACAGAGCGCCCGGCAGAGCGCCAATGGTTTTTCGCCTTTCCGGGCAGTCGACCGTAGCCACCGCGTTGCCGGTCGCCCAGACGGCGGCGAGCTGGTGCAGCAAGGCATCGCCCCCGGCCGCCAGGCAAAGCAACGTGCCGCGCGGTGCGAAGCGCAGCGTGTTGCGCTCGCCGGTCGGCCCGGGCAGGTCTATTTCCGTACCGAGCAGCGTCAGTCCGGCGTAGTCGGCACACAACGCAGCAATCTGTTGTTGCCCGGCAAGAGCGGCCCACTCGGCCAGGCGGGGCAACAGGCTGCTGCCGTTCGCCGGCGCCTCCGGCCGCCGCCCCAAGTGGGCCGGGCCGACCTCGCCAGTCCCGGCCAGGCGATAGAGGTAGAGCGGCCCGCCGGCCTTCGGCCCGGTTCCCGACAGGCCCTCGCCGCCGAACGGCTGGACGCCGACCACGGCACCGACCATGTTGCGGTTGACGTAGATATTGCCTGCCCGCGCCCGCCCGGCGATATGCGCGATCGTCTCGTCGATACGACTGTGGACGCCCAGCGTCAGGCCGTAGCCGGTGGCGTTGATGGCATCGATCAGGGCATCGAGTTGGCCGGCCGCGTAACGCAGCACGTGGACGACCGGGCCGAAGACTTCGCCGGGCAGATCGGCCAGACGGCCGATCTCGATCAGGGTGGGCGGCACGTAGCTGCCCGCCGCGCAGTCGTCCGGTAACGGCCACTGGAACACCGCCCGGCCGCGCGCCGCCATGCCGGCGATATGGGCGAGCAACCCGGCCTGGGCAGTGCGGTCGATGACCGGACCGATGTCGGTGGCCAGCTCGGCCGGATCGCCGAGCCGCAATTCGCGCATCGCTCCCTTCAGCAAATCGAGCACGCTATCGGCGATCTCCCGCTGCAGGCAAAGGACGCGCAAGGCCGAGCAGCGCTGGCCGGCGCTGTCGAAGCCGGAGGTCAGCACATCCTGTACGACCTGTTCGGGCAGCGCCGAGGAATCGACGATCATCGCATTCTGCCCGCCGGTTTCGGCGATCAGCCTGACTCCTTGGCGGCCGGCAAGGTGCCGGTTGATCAGCCCCGCCACCTCGACCGAACCGGTGAACACCACGCCGCGCACCCGGGCGTCGCAGATCAGCGCCGTGCCGACCATCTCGCCGGAACCCGGCAGCAATTGCAGCGCGGCGGGCGGAATCCCGGCCCGGTGCAGCAGGTCGACCGCCAACCCGGCGATCAGCGGCGTCTGGCGAGCCGGCTTGGCGAGCACCGGGCTGCCGGCGGCCAGCGCCGCGCTGATCTGGCCGATGAAAATGGCCAGCGGAAAATTCCACGGACTGATGCAGGCGACCGGCCCCGGCGGTTCGGCCGCCTCGTCAAAATCGGCCACTAACAGCTGTTGACCGTAGTAACGACAGAAATCGACCGCCTCGCGCACCTCGGCCAGCGCATTCGGCCACGTCTTGCCGGCTTCCCGGATCAGCAGGCTGAGCAGTTCGCTGCTCTGCGCCTGCAGCAGATCGGCCGCCCGGCCGAGGAGGGCGGCACGCTCGGCCGGCGGCGTCCGGAACCAGGGCCAGGCGAATGCCGCCGCCGCGGCCAGGGCATCGGCAACCTGCCCGCTGTCGGCCTCGATGACGCTGCCGACCCGCTCCTCGCCCTTGGCCGGATTGAATACCGCCCGCCCTTCTCCGCTGGCCAGCCGCCCTCCTTCCGGCCCGGCAAGCAGCGGGCGAGCCAGCCAGTGTTTCCCGGCCCATGCCTGCCATTGCGCGGTAAGCGCGGCTAGGGTCGCCTCGTCGGCCAGATCGGTGCCCGCCGAATTGCGCCGCTGCGGACCGTAGAGATCGGGCGGCAGGGGAATCATCGGATGCCGCGTCGCCCCCTCCCGCCGGATACATGCCGCCGGGTCTTCGATCAGCGCTTCGATCGCCACGCCGGCATCGACGATCCGGTTGACGAAGGAGCTGTTGGCGCCGTTTTCGAGCAGGCGGCGCACCAGATAGGGCAACAGGCTGCGGTGCGAACCGACCGGCGCGTAGACCCGACACGGCTTGCCGAGGCGTTGCGGACCGACTACCTGCGCATAAAGCGACTCGCCCATGCCGTGCAGGCACTGGAACTCGTAACCGGCGACCCCCTGCGTTTCGGCGAGCTGGAGCAGCGTAGCCAGCGTCTGGGCATTGTGCGTGGCAAACTGCGGATAGACCGCATCGGGTGCCGCCAGCAGGCGGCCGGCACAGACCAGGTAAGCCAGATCGGTATGCGCCTTGCGGGTGAATACCGGGTAATCGGCCAGGCCATCGATCTGGGCGCGCTTGATCTCGCTATCCCAGTAGGCGCCCTTGACCAGGCGCACCATAATCCGTCGCCGCTGCTGCCGGGCCAGTTCGACCAGCCAGTCGATGAGCGCGGGGCCGCGCTTCTGGTAGGCCTGGACGACGAAGCCCAGGCCATCCCAGCCGGCCAGTTCGGGCGCGCTGGCCAGCCGCTGGAAGAGGTCAAGCGAGAGCTCCAGACGCTCGGCTTCCTCGGCATCGATATTGACGCCGATATCGTAGGCCTTGGCCAGTTGCATCAGGGCCATCAGGCGCGGCCCCAGTTCGGCCAGCACCCGCCCCCGCTGGCTGCGTACGTAACGTGGATGCAGGGCCGACAGCTTGATCGAAATCCC
>CAMLHL010000031.1 GCA_946479855.1 uncultured Pseudomonadota bacterium | reverse complement strand
CGGTGCTTTCCCAGGTGAATTCCGGCTCGTCGCGGCCGAAATGGCCGTAGGCGGCAGTCTTCTGATAGATCGGGCGAAGCAGGTCGAGCATGTTGACGATGCCCTTCGGGCGCAGGTCGAAATGCTTCTTGACCAGAGCGGTCAGGGTTTCGTTGCTGACCTTGCCGGTGCCAAAGGTCTCGACCATGATCGAGGTCGGCTCGGCAACGCCGATGGCGTAGGAAACCTGGACCAGGCATTTGCTGGCCAGGCCGGCGGCGACGATGTTCTTGGCGACGTAGCGGCCGGCGTAGGCGGCGGAGCGGTCCACCTTCGATGGGTCCTTGCCGGAGAAGGCGCCGCCGCCGTGCGGGGCGGCCCCGCCATAGGTGTCGACGATGATCTTGCGGCCGGTCAGGCCGCAGTCGCCCTGCGGGCCGCCGACGACGAAGCGGCCGGTCGGGTTGACCAGGTACTTGATGTCGCCCTTGATCAGTTCCTTGGGCAGCACCGGCTTGATGATCTGTTCGATGGTCGCTTCGCGCAGGTCTTCCAGGCTGATGTCCGGCGAGTGCTGGGTGGACAACACGACGGTATCGATGCAGTAGGGCTGGCCGTCGACGTACTTGATGGTGACCTGCGACTTGGCGTCCGGGCGCGCCCAGGGCAGGCGGCCGTCCTTGCGCAGCATGGCCTGGCGCTCGACCAGGCGGTGCGACAGGTAGATCGGCAGCGGCATCAGCGACGGCGTTTCGTCGCAGGCGTAGCCGAACATCAGGCCCTGGTCGCCGGCGCCCTGGCCGAGATCGTCGTCGTAGGCCTTGTTGACGCCGCGGGCGATGTCCGGGCTCTGTTTGTCGTAGGCGACGAGCACGGCGCAACCCTTGTAGTCGATGCCGTATTCGGTATTGTCGTAGCCGATGCGCTTGATCGTATCGCGGGCGACCTGGATGTAATCGACATTGGCGCTGGTGGTGATTTCACCGGCCAGGACGACCAGGCCGGTGTTGCACAGTGTTTCGGCGGCGACGCGGGAATGTTTGTCCTGGGACAGGATGGCGTCGAGAATGGCATCGGAAATCTGGTCGGCGACCTTGTCCGGATGGCCTTCGCCGACTGATTCGGAAGTGAAGAAATATTCGCTCATGCGAAGCTCCAGTGGTCCATTTGTCCGGCGTTACCGGCTTCGGACCACGAGCAGGTGACGCTTTAGCAGTATTTATTAGTCGCCCCGCAAGTTGTCTGTTTAACTCGGCGAACGGATAATATTAAACTTTTCTCACGGGGATTCAACCCTCGGGATTTCATGGTCTTTCTCTTCCGGATACTTTCCCATCTCCCGCTGTCGCTGGTTCACCTGTTCGGGGGATGGCTGGGGCGGATGGTCTATTGGCTGTCGCCGACTTATCGCCACCATCTGCAGGAGAACATGGAACTGGCCGGCATCGATCCCGGGTTGCGAGGGGCCGCTGCCGCCGAGGCGGGCAAGCAGATGCTGGAATTGTCGCGCATCTGGCTGCGTACGCTCGAGGAAACGAATGCCCAGATCGCCGACGTGGTTGGCTGGGAGTACGTCGAAGAGGCCCGCCAGGCCGGCAAGGGCATCGTATTCCTGACGCCGCACCTCGGGTGTTTCGAGATTACGGCGCAGTATTACTCGGCTTTCGGCGACATCACGGTACTCTATCGGCCACCGAAGCAGGCGGCCGCCCAGGAGATGATCCTCGCCGGGCGCAAGCGGGCCAACCTGCATCTGGCACCGGCCGATGTTTCCGGCGTGCGCGCCCTGATCAAGGCTCTGAAAAAAGGCCAGGCTGTCGGGATGTTGCCGGATCAGGCGCCGCGGCAAGGCGAGGGGGTCTGGCTGAAGTTCTTTGGGCGTTATGCCTACACGATGACGCTGGCGGCCCGTTTGACCGAAACCGGTGCCACGACGTTGATGGCCTGGGGCGAGCGTTTGCCCGGCGGACGGGGGTATCGCCTGCATTTCCTGCCCCCCCGCCAGCCGCTTGCAGGTGCTACGGTCGACCGTGCCCAGCAGATCAATTTCGAGATCGAAGCGCTGATCCGCGAGTGCCCGGCCCAGTACCTGTGGGGCTATAACCGCTACAAACGACCGGGCGGCGCCGAAGCGCCGCCGGTGGAGTAAATTTTGACGGTATTTTTTTCCTACGTTCTCGTTGGTTTTCTCTGGCTGCTGCACTGGTTGCCTTTGCCGCTCTTGCGCGCTCTGGGCGGTGGCCTGGGACGTTTGTTCTACGTTTTTGCGCGTGAGCGGCGCAATATCGTGCTGACTAATCTGCGCCTCTGTTTTCCCGAGCGCGATGAGGCGGCTCGGGTGGCGATGGCCCGTCAGCATTTCATCGTTTTTGCCAAGGCTTTTCTTGATCGCACGCTGGGCTGGTGGGCTTCCAAGGAGCGTTTGCAGCGGCTGATTCGCATTCAGGGTGTGGAAAACCTGACCGATCCGGAAGGGCGCCCCATCATCCTGTTGTCGCCGCATTTCGTCGGCCTCGATGCTGGCGCCACGCGCATCTCGATGTATGTACCGGGATGCACCGTGTATTCCCGGCAAAAAAATCGGGTTCTTGACAAGCTGCTCTACGACGGGCGCGGACGCTTCACGGATACCGTCATGCTGTCCCGGAAGGACGGGATGCGGAAGATCGTCAAGGCCATGAAGGATGGCTACCGTTTTTACTACCTGCCCGACATGGATTTTGGCGCCAAGGAGTCGATCTTTGTCCCCTTTTTCGGCGTCAAGGCGGCAACGATTCCAGCGCTATCGCGGCTGGTCAGGCTCACTGGCGCCCGGGTCGTTGCCTGCATTACCCGTCAGGTGGCCGATGGCTACGAGGTCGAAGTGATGCCGGCATGGGATAATTTTCCCGGTGAGAGCGTCGAAGCCGATACCGAATTCATGAACCGTTTCATCGAAAGCCAGGTGCTGCGCATGCCGGAGCAGTATTACTGGGTGCACAAGCGCTTCAAGACCCGGCCGCCCGGAGAGCAGAGGTTTTACCAATGAACAACCTGAACATCGAAATCCGCCCCGTTACCCCGCCCGACGTGCCCGCGATCTCGGCGCTGGCCCGCGAAATCTGGCAGGCGACCTATCCCGGAATCATCACGCAGGAACAGATCGATTTCATGCTCGAGCAGCGCTATGGCCACGAGCGCCTGTACGATGACCTCGAAGACCTGCACAAGTGGCTCGACCAGGCCTTCTTCGAGGGGCGCCGCATCGGCTTCGCCTTCAGCGAAATCTACAAGGGTGAATTCAAGCTCGACAAGCTGTATATCCACCCCGATGTCCAGCGCCGGGGCGTTGGCGGCCAGCTGATCGCGCATGTCGCGGCACGGGCCAAGCGCGAGGGTTATCCCTGCGTCATCCTGCAGGTCAACAAGCGTAATGTGAATGCCATCAACTCGTACAAGAAGTATGGGTTTGTCGTGCGCGACGCGACCGTTGACGATATCGGCCATGGTTATGTCATGGACGATTACGTGATGGAGAAGAAGCTTTAGGAATTTGAGACACCTGTTGTCACTGCTATTCTTTTTTAAATTATTTTGCGGAGCGGCTTGTGAAGCTCAAATTCTCGAAAATGCACGGTCTGGGCAATGATTTTGTTGTCCTCGATGGTGTTCGCCAGTCGCTTGCGCTGACGCCGGAGCAACTGTGCTACCTGGCGGACCGCCATTTCGGCGTCGGCTGCGACCAGATCCTGCTGGTCGAAAAGCCGACCCAGCCGGGAGTCGATTTCCGCTACCGGATCTTCAATGCCGATGGCGGCGAGGTCGAGCAGTGCGGCAACGGGGCGCGCTGTTTCGTTCGCTTCGTCCATGAGCAGGGGCTGACCGACAAGCGCGAGATTCGCGTCGAGACCTTGAAGGGCCTGATCGCGCCGCGTCTCGAAGGCGATGGCAATGTCACGGTCGACATGGGGATTCCCCTCTTTTTGCCGGCCGACATTCCCTTCCTGGCCGATGACGACGTGATCATCCACCTGCTCGACGTGGCTGACGAAACGCTGGAAACCAGCGTCGTCTCGATGGGCAATCCGCATGCCGTGCAGGTCGTCGACAGTGTCGATACGGCACCAGTCGGCGAGCACGGGCCGCTGATCGAGCGGCATCCGCGCTTTCCGCAACGGGTCAACGCCGGTTTCATGCAGATCGTCGATCGCCATGCCATCAAGTTGCGTGTCTATGAGCGCGGATCGGGCGAAACGCTGGCCTGTGGCACGGGCGCCTGCGCCGCGGTGGTCGCCGGTATCCGGCGCGGCCTGCTCGATTCGCCGGTCCGTGTGACGACGCGCGGCGGCGACCTGAGCATCGCCTGGGGCGGTGCCGAGCGGCCGGTCCTGATGACCGGGCCGGCAGTCACCGTATTCACTGGAGAAATAGAATTATGAGCGCCCTGTTCCCCGACGAAATCGCGGACTACCTGAAGAACAATCCGAGCTTTTTCGAGCAATATGCCGACCTGATGGCGCAGATTTTCGTGCCGCATCCGCATGACGGCCGTGCTGTTTCGCTGGCCGAACGGCAAATGCTGACGCTGCGCGAAAAAAACCGGACGACCGAAAGCAAACTGGCTGAATTGATCGCTTTCGGCGAGGAAAACGACCAGATCAGCGAGAAGGTGCATCGCCTGGCCGTGGCGCTGATCGCCGCCGAGACCTTTCAGGCGGTCATCCACCTGCTCAACTTCCACCTGCGCGACGATTTCTCCGTACCGCACGTGGCGCTGCGTCTGTGGGACAAGCCGGATGGCGTCGAGGGCCTGCCGGAGTTCGCGGCCGTCAGCGAGGAGCTGCAGGTCTTCGCCGAAACGCTGGCCCGGCCGTATTGTGGTTCGACGGCCGGCTTCGGCACGGCTTCGTGGTTCGGCGAGCATGCCGGGCACATTCGCTCGCAGGCCTTGATCGCCCTGCGCAACGGTGGCGGTACCATCGGCATGATCGCGCTGGGCAGCGAGGATGCGCAGCGCTTCTATACCGAAATGGGGACGCTCTACCTCGAACGTCTCGGTGAAATGGTGTCGGCTGCGCTGGCCCGGGTGACCAAGAGCGTGCTGTGACCCCCCCGGCTGCGGTCGACGCCTGGCTGGCCGAACTGGCCGAGCAGCGCCGGCTGTCGCCGCACACCACGGCAAGCTACCGCCGCGATCTCGGCAAGCTCTTGCGGGCGGCCGACCAAATCCCGCTGGCCGACCTGCAGGTCCACCATCTCCGGCGCTTTGTTGCTCAACTGCATGGACAAGGATTGAGCGGACGTTCCCTGGGGCGACTTTTGTCGGCCTGGCGCGGCTTTTTTGGCTGGCTGGGCGAGCGTGGCTGGATCAAGGCCAATCCCTGTGACGGCATCCGGCCGCCCAAGTCGCCCCGGCTGCTGCCCAAGGCCTTGTCGGTGGACGAAACGGCACGCCTGCTGGCGCCGGTCGATGACGATGATCCGGTAGAGGCAGCCCGTGATCTGGCAATGTTCGAACTGTTCTATTCTTCCGGCCTGCGCCTGGCCGAACTGGTCGCCCTCGATTGCGAGGCACTGACCGCCATCACCCAGGAAGGCGAGGTGCGCGTCCTCGGCAAGCGCAGCAAACTGCGCCTGGTGCCGGTCGGCAGCAAGGCGCGCGAGGCGCTGGCCGCCTGGGCTGCGGTGCGCGGCGAATTGGCCAGGCCGGACGAGAATGCCCTGTTCGTCGGCCGGCGCGGCGCCCGCATCAGCCCGCGCATGGTCGAGTCCCGGCTGGCCCGGCGGGCAGCGCTGCTCGGGTTGCCGACCCACGTGCACCCGCACATGCTGCGCCATTCCTTTGCTTCGCATGTCCTGCAGTCTTCGGGCGACCTGCGGGCGGTGCAAGAGATGCTCGGCCACGCCAGCATCGCCTCGACCCAGGTGTACACCCATCTCGATTTCCAGCATCTGGCCAAGGTCTACGATGCGGCGCATCCGCGGGCCAAGGCCAAGTAGGCGCCAGCCATCCCCGGGTTAGCCCGCAAGGAGCTTCCTTCGGGCTGCGGTCGACTGCCGAAAAAGGCCAAAAATCAAGGCTTCGTTGACGATTCATCCCCCAGCCACTATGATTGGCGGTTTCGAAAATTCGCCGGATTCAAGGAGTTAGTCATGGCCATCAACCGTAACCGCCGTTCTTCCCTGGAACGCCGCTGCGTTTCCAAGTCCACCAAGCGTCTGTTCAAGAGCACCGGCAAGACCATGTTCAAGGTCATGTACGCCGCCGAGTGCCATCAGCGTAACCGCAAGGCCCTGGGCGCTTAAGCTTTCGCCAGTATTCCAAGCCCCGGTTGCCGCAAGGTGACCGGGGCTTCTTGCATTTTAGATCGGGAAAAACATGGCTCAGCTGATTCTGCTGCCGGGCAAGGAACGTTCTGCCTTCAAGCATCACCCGTGGTTGTTCGCCGGCTCCGTCGGTCGTCTTGAAGGTCGTGCCCGGCCGGGCGATACGGTCGAGGTGCTGGCCGACAACCTGAAGCCGCTCGGGCGCGCGGCCTACAGCCCGAAGTCGCAGATCCGGGCGCGCTTCTGGACTTTCGATGCCGACGAGTCGGTGGACGATGCCTTCTTCAAGCGGCGTATCGCGGCGGCCGTGGCCAGTCGTCAGGCGCTGCCGGAATTGCGCGGCCAGCAGGGCTTGCGCCTGATCCATGCCGAATCCGACGGCCTGCCCGGCGTCATCGCCGACCAGTACGGCGACACGGTGGTTGTCCAGCTGACCTCGGCCGGCGCCGACAAGTGGCGCAACGCCATCGTCGCCGGACTGGTCAAGGCGACCGGCTGCGCCCGCGTCTATGAGCGTTCCGATTCCGATGTCCGGGGTCTCGAAGGCCTCGGGCCGACGACCGGCTGGATTCATGGCGAGGCACCGGATACTCCGCTGAGCATTGAGGAAAACGGCGTGCGTCTGGCGGTCGACATCGCCGGCGGCCACAAGACCGGTTTTTATCTCGACCAGCGCGACAACCGCGCGCTGCTTGGGCAGTTGGCAGCCGGCAAAGAGGTCCTGAACTGCTTCTGCTATACCGGTGGCTTCTCGCTGCAGGCGCTGGCCGGTGGTGCGGCCAGCGTGCTGTCGATCGATTCGTCCGGCCCGGCGCTGACTCAGGCGCGGGCCAACCTGGCGCTCAATCCGCAATTGCCGGCCGAGCGCGCCGAATGGCAGGAGGCCGACGTCTTCCAGGCGCTGCGCGATTTCCGCAAGGCCGGCAAGCTGTTCGACCTGATTGTCCTCGATCCGCCCAAGTTCGCTCCCTCGGCCGCCCATGCCGACCGCGCCGCCAAGGCCTACAAGGACATCAACCTGCTCGGCTGCAAGTTGCTCAAGCCGGGCGGTTTGCTGATGACCTATTCCTGCTCCGGCGGCGTCGGGCTCGAACTGTTCCAGAAGATCGTCGCCGGCGCGGCGCAGGATGCCGGGCGAGCGGCGCGCATCGTTCGCCGGCTGGCCGGAGCGGCCGATCACCCGGTGGCCCTGAACTTTCCGGAAGGCGAATATCTCAAAGGCTTGCTCGTCCAGGTCGATTAAACTGCCTTCGTGAATCCGCTGCGCCATCTCCTTCTCGTTGCCGTTCTCTTCTTCGCCCAGCTGGCGGCGGGGGCGCATGCCGTCGAGCATGCGGCGAGCAACGACGATGGCCTGCCGACGCATGTCTGCCAGCTTTGCCTGGCCGCGCACGATCTTGGCGCGGCCCTGCCGTCGCTGGCGGCCTTGCCGCCAGCGGGGGCTGCGTCCCTCGTGCCCGAGGTGCTGGCGGTCGAAGGCCGCAGCGCCATGCCGCCACCGGCTGTTCGTCAGGGAGCGCCACCCCGCTGCTGAAAATTGCCTCTTTTGACCGGTCGACCGTAGCGTTCGCTGCGCTCGGCCGATTTGACGCATTTTCAGGAGAATTCCGTGCAAAGATCCTTGCTCATGGCGGCCTTGCTGGCCGCCTCGGGGGCCGCGCAGGCGGCCACTGATGACGATCTGGCGGCCATCCGCCGCCAGATCGCCGAAATGAAACAATCCTACGAGCAGCGCATCGCCGCGCTCGAACAGAAACTGGCCCTGGCCGAGGCGCAAGCCAGTCCAGCGCCCCGGGAAACAGCCCCGGCACCGGCTGAAAATCGCCAGCCGGCGGCGGCCGCCAACGCCTTCAACCCCGAGGTGTCACTGATTCTGCAGGGGCAGTACCGGAACATGAAGAATGTTCCGGGGCGGGCCATCACTGGCTTCTTCCCGGCCGGCGAGAGCAGCAACAGCCGTGGCTTCTCGGTCGATGAGACCGAACTGGTGCTGGCCGCCAACATCGACCCTTACTGGCGCGGCCAGGCGATCGTTGCCATGGCTGACGGGCAGGCCGAGATCGAGGAAGCGTGGTTCCAGTCGCTGGGTATCGGCGAGGGGGTCGGCCTGAAGATCGGGCGCTTCCGTTCGGGGATCGGCTATCTCAACGAGCAGCACCCGCATGCCCGAGATTTTTCCGATGCGCCGCTGATCTATCAGGCGATGTTCGGCGACAGTTACGGACAGGATGGCGTGCAACTGAAATGGCTGGCGCCGACGCCGGTCTTCCTCGAATTTGGCGCCGAACTCGGGCGCGGCGCCAATTTTCCGGGGCCCGACCGCAACCGTAACGGGGCGGGCAGCGGGGCCCTCTACGCCCATGTCGGCGACGACCTCGGCGATTCGCATAGCTGGCGGGCCGGTGTCTCGTGGCTGAAAACCCGGGCCAGCCAACGCAGTGCGGATTTTGTCGATTTCGGCGGGGCGACGGCGCAGGGGGCATTCACCGGCGATTCGACGACCTGGCTCGGCGATTTCGTCTGGAAATGGGCGCCCAACGGCAATGCCAGCCAGCAAAACTTCAAGTTCCAGGGCGAATATTTCCTGCGTCGGGAAAATGGCGCGCTGAACTGCTCCTCGGCAGACCTGAGCAGCCTGTGTGCGACGCCGGTAGACAGCGCTTACCGGACCCGGCAAAGCGGTTGGTATGCCCAGGGCGTCTACCAATTCATGGCCAATTGGCGGGTCGGCCTGCGCTACGAGCAACTCGACAGCGGCAGCCGCGATTTCGGCAGCAATGCGGCCAATCTTGCGGTCGACGCCTATAAACCGAAAAAATTGACGAGCATGATCGACTACAGCTGGAGCGAGTTCTCCCGGGTCCGTCTCCAGTATGCGCAGGACAAGTCGATGCCGGGTCTCACCGACCACCAGTGGACCCTGCAGTACATCATGAGCCTGGGCGCCCACGGCGCCCACAAGTTCTAGGAGCCAGCAATGAACAAGACATTTTCCACCGTGCTGCTGACCCTGGCCTCGCTGCCAGCCTGGGCCAATCTCAATATTTTTGCCACTGTGCCCGAATGGGGGGCGCTGGCCAAGGAAATCGGCGGCGACAAGGTGCGCGTATATACGGCGACCAACGCCTTCCAGGATCCGCATCGCATCGAGGCCAAGCCTTCGCTGCTCGCCCAGGCGCGGCAGGCAAACCTGCTGGTTGCCGCCGGCGCCGACCTGGAAATCGGCTGGCTGCCGCTGGTCCAGCGTGATTCCGGCAATCCGGCCATCCAGTCCGGCCAGCCCGGGTACTTTGAGGCGGCGTCCAGCGTCAATCGCCTGGAGGTCCCGGCCTCGGTCGACCGTGCCCAGGGAGACGTCCACCCGGCGGGCAATCCGCACATTCATCTTGACCCGCGCAATGTGCTGAAGGTCGGCGAGGCGCTGGCCAAACGCATGGCCGAACTGGATGCGGCCAATGCCGCCGCCTACCAGTCGGGATTCTCCGTCTTTTCCGGCAAATGGCAGGCGGCGCTGGCGCGCTGGGAGAAAGAGGCGGCCCCGCTCAAGGGCGTGCCGGTCTTCGTCCATCACCAGTCCTTCGTCTATCTGACCCACTGGCTGGGCATGCGGGAGGTCGGGGCGCTTGAGCCGAAGCCGGGCATCGAGCCGACCAGCAGCCATCTCAACAGCCTGCTCGCCCGCCAGCAGGCGACACCGGCCAAGATGATCCTGCGCACGGCTTACCAGCAGGAGGGGCCGAGCCAGTGGCTGGCTGGCAAGACCGGCCTGCCCGCCGTGATGTTGCCCTATACCGTCGGCGGCACACCGGAGGCCAGGGATCTCTTCGGCCTGTTTGACGATACGCTGCAACGCCTGCTCAAGGGGCTGCGGTGAACCGTGTCCTGCTGCGCACTGCCGCCCTGGTCGCCGGTTGGCAGCAAGCGGCCACGCTACCGCTCGATCTGAGTGTCGCGGCCGGTGAAATCGTCGGCCTGACCGGCCCCAACGGGGTCGGCAAGAGCACCCTCCTGGCGGCAGTGGCCGGGCGAGCCACCGTCTTTGCCGGCGACATCGAGCTGGCGCCCGGCATCCGGCTCGGGTTGCAGACGCAAGACGTGCCGCCGGTTGTCGGCCTGCCGATCTCCGGCCGCGAACTGCTGGCCCTTACCGGCGCCACTCCGAGCGGCTTGCCGCCCTGGTTGGCCGAGCGGCTCGACATCCGGCTCGATCGCCTGTCCGGCGGGCAGCGCCATTATCTGACCTTGTGGGCGGTTCTCCAGGCGCCAGCCGACCTCGTGCTGCTCGACGAACCGACCAACAATCTCGACCAGGCCGGTGTTGCCCATTTGACCGCACATCTGCGCGAGCGGGCGACATCCGGCACGGGGCTCCTGGTGGTCAGCCACGATGCCGACTTTGTCGAGGCGGTCTGCGATCGCGTGATCCAACTTGGAGCCGGTGATGGGGAATGAATTATTCCTGCTGCCCTTCCTGACCGGGCTGGCGTTGGCTGCCATGCTGCCGGTGCTGGGCTGCTATCTGCGCCTGCGTGACGAATGGTTGGCGGCGCTGGCCTATTCGCACGTCGCTGCAGCCGGGGCGCTGCTTGCACTGGTCGCCGGGATGGCGCCGGCCCTGGGCGGCATGGCGGCAGCCGGGCTGGCCGGAGGCGGGCGCCGCCTGTTTTCCAACCGGCTGGGCGGCGGCGCCTGCGATGCGCTGCTGTTGGTCGGCAGCTGGGCGGCGGCGGTCCTGCTGGCAGCCAATCATCCGCTGGCCGAACGCCTTGGTCATGCCCTGTTCGACGGTCAGCTATATTTTGCCGGCAGCCCGCAACTGTGGCTGGCGATAGGCGGCGGAGTGGCCGCCGTGCTGATGTTGCGCCTGTTCTCCCGGCAGCTTTTGCTGGCGCGGATTTACCCGGACTTGTTCCGTCTCCGCGGGGAGCGCGCCTGGCCGATCCAGACAGGTTTCGATCTGCTGGCGGCCCTTTGCCTGGCGCTGGCAACGATGATTCTGGGCGTCATGGGGGCTTTTGCGCTGGTTTTCATTCCCCCCTGGCTGGCCTTCCGCCGGGGGGCGAACTGGCGTTCCGGTCTGTGGCGGGCGCTGCTGTTCGGCGTTCTCGCCTATCTTGCCGCCTTTGCCCTTGCCTTGTCGCTCGATCAGCCCTTTGGGCCGGTGCTGGCGTTGCTGCTGGTGTTGCTCGGGCTGATCGTTGCATGAATACGGATGGCGTGCTAAAACTCATACCCTGTACGTGGAGTAGTCATGGTCTTTTCGTTTTTCAAGAAGCAGGATAACAAGATGCCGGAGCGGCCGGCAGCCCGCCCACGTTCAGTGGCGCCGCCCCCGGAGGCGAAGACGCCCCCGCCGAGCCCCGCCGAATCATCAAAGCCCGCCGCGGAACCCTTGGCCGACCTGGAGTTCATGCCGGCCAATCTGTCGGCTTCCATCCCGCTGGCCGAATCGAACCCGCCGAACTCCCCGGCCGGCGATGCGGATTTCGACCTTGACGATTTCGATCGCGACTTTGCCGAATCGAGCATCTTGGGCATCGATGTCGATCAGGACGTCGACCCCTTGCAGGCCGGTGTCGAACAGGTTGCCGTTTTATTCGCCAACGGCCAGGACGGCGCCGCGCGTTCGTTGCTGGAAACCTTCGTTCGCTCCTATCCCGGCAGCGAAGGCAAACGTTTCTGGCTGCTCCTGTTCGATCTCCTGCAGATTACCGGCGACCGCCCGGCCTTCGAAAAACTTGGTGTCGAGTACGCCGAGTCCTGCGAAACCTCGCCACCAACCTGGCGGGAAGATACGACGGTCGAACAGCCGCTTGCCGCTAGCCCGGGGTCACACAAGATCATCCTGCAGGGGGTGCTGACCGCGGAAGGCGCACGGCCGGTTGCCGAACTGGCCGGCCTGATCGCCCGGAAAGATCAGGCGGTGGTCGATTGCAGTAAGCTGGTGGGTTGCGACGACGAGATGGCGGGGCAGCTCGCCGAACTGCTGATGCGGGCGCGCCAGGGTAATCTGTCGGTGGCGCTGGGCGGCGTTGAAAGTTTCATGGGCCGCCTGAATAGCCGTCTGGTTGCAGGCGAGATGGCGCATGAAGCAGCCTGGCGTCTGCTGCTCGAATTGCTGCAGCGGCACGGCAGCCAGGAGCAGTTCGAGGAGCGGGCGGTCGATTATGCGGTGACCTTCGAACTTTCGCCGCCATCCTGGGAGCCGCGACTGGCCGGTGCGGTGTCTGCTGTCGCGGCGCCTTGTCCGAGTGACGACGCCCATTGTCTGAGTGGCGAACTGAAGGGGTGTCGTTTCGAAGACCTGATTCCGGTCATCGAGGCGCATGAGCATCCGATCCTCGATTTTTCCCGGGTTGCCCGACTGGATTTCATCTCGGCCGGGCAACTGGTCAACCGCCTCGCACCCTACACGGCGGCGGGGCACGATATCGTCATCCGCAGTCCGAATCACCTGGTCGCCGCGCTGATGGCCGTGGTCGGACTGAACAAGATGGCGCGTATCATCGTTCCCAAGTCTTAAGTCAGGAAAAAACATGGAGCAATATCACGGCACGACAATCCTGTCGGTGCGCCGGGGCAATTCCGTCGCCATGGGCGGCGACGGTCAGGTCACGCTGGGCAATGTGGTCATCAAGGCGACGGCGCGCAAGGTGCGCCGCCTGTATCAGGGCCGCATCCTGGCCGGCTTCGCCGGCGGTACGGCCGATGCCTTCACGCTGTTCGAGCGTTTCGAGGCCAAGCTCGACAAGCATCAGGGCAACCTGCTGCGCTCGGCGGTCGAACTCGCCAAGGACTGGCGTTCCGATCGTGCCCTGCGCCGCCTGGAGGCGATGCTGTCGGTGGCCGACCGCGAGGTGTCGCTGATCATTACCGGCAACGGCGACGTGCTGGAGCCGGAGCAGGGCATCGTTGCCATCGGCTCCGGGGGCTCCTACGCCCAGAGCGCGGCGCGCGCCCTGCTGGAAAATACCGAGCTGGCGCCGCGCGAGATCGTCACCAAGTCGCTGGAAATCGCCGGCGATATCTGTATCTATACCAACCGCAACTTCACGCTCGAGGTGCTGGAATGACGACGATGACGCCGCAGGAAATCGTTTCCGAGCTCGACAAGCACATCGTCGGCCAGAACGCCGCCAAGAAGGCGGTCGCCATTGCGCTGCGCAACCGCTGGCGACGCTCGCAGGTGGCCGAGCCGCTGCGCCAGGAAATCACGCCGAAGAACATCCTGATGATCGGGCCGACCGGTGTCGGCAAGACCGAGATCGCCCGCCGTCTGGCCCGGCTGGCCAACGCCCCCTTCATCAAAATCGAGGCGACCAAGTTCACCGAGGTCGGCTACGTCGGCCGCGACGTCGAAACGATCATCCGCGACCTGGTCGAGATGGCCATCAAGTCGCACCGCGAGCGGGCCATGAAGGCGATGCGGGCCCGCGCCGAGGATGCCGCCGAGGAGCGTATTCTCGACGTGCTGTTGCCGCCCGCCCGCGGCCCCGGCTTTTTTGCCGAAAATGCCGAGTCGACCGTCGCAGAGGGTTCGACCCGCCAGAAGTTCCGCAAGAAATTGCGCGAAGGTGAACTGGACGACAAGGAAATCGATATCGAGGTGGCCGCACCCAGCGTGCAGGCCGAAATTTTCGCACCGCCGGGCATGGAGGAGCTGACCCAGCAGATTCAGGGCATGTTCCAGAACATCGGCGGCGGCAAGAAAAAATCGCGCAAGCTGCCGGTCAAGGAAGCGCTGAAGCTCCTGACCGATGAGGAGGCCGCCAAGCTGGTCAATGACGAGGATGTCAAGCTGGAGGCGGTCAAGGCGGTCGAGCAGAACGGCATCGTTTTTCTTGACGAGCTGGACAAGATCGCCAGCCGTTCGGAAATGCAGGGCGCCGATGTCTCGCGTCAGGGCGTCCAGCGCGACCTGTTGCCGCTGGTTGAAGGCACCACGGTGTCGACCAAGTACGGCATGATCAAGACCGACCACATCCTGTTCATCGCGTCCGGCGCCTTCCATCTGTCCAAGCCGTCCGACCTGATTCCCGAACTGCAGGGCCGCTTCCCGATCCGCGTCGAACTCGATTCGCTGTCGGTATCCGATTTCGAGCGCATCCTGACCCAGACCGACGCCTGCCTGACCCGGCAATACGAGGCGCTGCTCGCGACCGAAGGTGTTCAACTGGAGTTTGTCGATGACGGTATCCGTCGGATGGCCGAAATCGCTTTCCAGGTCAATGAAAAGACCGAGAACATCGGCGCCCGTCGCCTGCACACGGTCATGGAGAAGCTGCTCGAGGAAGTGTCGTTCGATGCTGGCAAGATCGGGCTCAACAGCGTGCGGATCGATGCCGCCTACGTCAACGACAAGCTGGGCGAAGTTGCCGCCGACGAAGACCTGTCGCGCTACGTGCTGTAATTCGGCCGGCGGGGCATCAGGGGGATTCCCTATTGCCCCGCGGTCGGTGGTCGGCACAATCCCTGATTTTCGCGTTTGCAAAGGGTCCGCGTGGACGAGCAAAGCCTGAGTTTCCGCCTGCTGGCCATCCTCTTCCCCATCTTCGGCATCGTCGCCGCCGGCTATTTCTATGGTCGCCAGCACAAACCGGAAATGGCCGTTGCCAACCGGCTGAACATGGATGTCTTCGTGCCGGCCCTGGTTTTTGCGGCGATGGCCGGCAAGTCCTTCGATCTGGCAGCTTACGCGCCGCTGGCGCTCGGCGGTTTCCTGGTCCTCGCCGCCTGCGGCCTGCTCGCCTGGCCGCTCGCCAGGCTGGCCGGCATCCAGCCGAAGACGCTGGTGCCGCCGATGCTTTTCAACAACTCCGGCAACATCGGCCTGCCGCTGGCCGTGCTGGCGTGGGGCGAGAGCGCCTTGCCGGCGGCGGTGATCCTCTTCATGGTCGAGAATACGCTGCATTTTTCCTTCGGCGCCCGCCTGCTCGATCCGACCACCCGCCTGCTGACCTTGTGGCGCATCCCCGTGGTTTTTGCTGCCGTGGCGGGGGTGGCCGTGGCCCTGCTCAAGATTCCGATCTGGACGCCGTTGGTCATCGCCATCAAGATGCTCGGCGACGTTTCGGTGCCGCTGCTGCTCTTCTCGCTCGGCGTGCGGATGACCGACGTCAATTTCAGCGAATGGAAGCTGGCAGTCGGCAGCGCCGTGCTGCGACCGCTGGCCGGCATGCTGATCGCCACTGCGGTCACCTTGGTGCTTGGGTTGCACGGCCGCGATGCGGCGATGCTCTTCGTTTTTGGCGCCCTGCCGCCGGCTGTGCTCAATTTCCTGTTTGCCGAGCGCTATAAACAGGAGCCGCAGCGTGTTGCGTCGATCGTGTTGATCGGTAATCTGGCGGCGCTGATTTTCCTGCCGCTGGCCCTGGCTTACGTGCTGTGATTTTGGCCGTTTTTAGCGGTCGACCGTAGCAAGCCCGATGGACTGTCGAGGGGCGAATTATCGACCGTAACGATCCATCTGGCGCCGGTCGCGCTTGGTCGGCCGACCATGGATGTCGGCTGCCGGGTCCTGCACGAATTTCCGGCTTTCCCGCTCGGTTTCACGGGCGGCGATGCTTTCCGGAGCCTCGTCGTAGAGCAGGCGAGCGTCCGGCGCCGGTCCGCGCTTGTCGGAGAGTACCTTGATGGTCACTGCCCAACGGGTTTCGCCGTTGGCGATCTCCAGCCGGTCACCGACCTTGATGTCGCGCGCCGGCTTGGTCGCCGCGCCATTGACCTTGACCTTGCCGCCGCTCACCGCGTCGCTGGCCAGGGTGCGCGTCTTGAAAAAACGCGCCGCCCACAGCCATTTGTCGACGCGCAGGCCGCTCACTGGGGTAGGACGGACTCGCCGGCGTAGAGTTGCTCGACGGTCTCGCGCCGGCGAATGACGTGGATCTGGTCGCCATCGACCATTATCTCGACGGCGCGCGGCCGGGTGTTGTAGTTCGAGGCCATGGCCATGCCGTAGGCGCCGGCCGACATGACGGCCAGCAGATCGCCTGCTTCGACAGCCAGCGGGCGGTCCTGACCGAGGAAGTCGCCGGTTTCGCAGACCGGGCCGACGACATCGTAGTCATGGGCTTTGCCGCTGCGCGGCACGACCGGCAGGATGTCGTGCCAGGCTTCGTAGAGCGCCGGGCGCATCAGGTCGTTCATCGCAGCGTCGATGATGGCGAAATTCTTGGCCTCGCCCTGCTTCAGGTATTCGATCCGGGTCAGCAGTAGGCCGGCATTGCCGACCAGTCGGCGGCCGGGTTCGAGCACGACCTGCAGGCCGCGACCGGCCAGCTTGTCAAGCAGCGGCGTCAGGTAGGCGGCGACGGTCGGTTGCACCTGCTCGGCGTTGTACTTGATGCCAAGGCCGCCGCCGAGGTCGAGGTGGTGAATGTGGATGCCTTCGGCCGCCAGTTGGTCGACCAGGGCCAGGATACGGTCGAGCGCCTCGACGAAGGGCGAGGGGTCGAGCAGTTGTGAACCGATGTGGCAGTCGATGCCGGCCACTTCAATATTGGGCAGTGCTGCGGCGCGGCGATAGAGGTCCAGTGCCTGGTCGTAGGCGACGCCGAACTTGGCACCCTTGAGGCCGGTGGAAATATAGGGGTGGGTCTTTGGGTCGACGTTGGGATTGACGCGCAGGCTGATCGGCGCCTGCTTGCCGCACTGGTCAGCGACTTCGTTCAGACGCTCCAGTTCGGGGGCGGACTCGACGTTGAAGCAGAAAATGCCGACCTCCAGCGCCAGCTTCATTTCTTCGGCCGTCTTGCCGACGCCGGAGAAAACGACTTTCTTCGGATCAGCCCCGGCGGCCAGCACGCGCTGCAGTTCGCCGCCGGAAACGATGTCGAAGCCGGCCCCGAGGCGGGCGAAGACGTTCAGGATGGCGAGGTTGGAATTGGCCTTGACGGCGTAGCAGACCAGCGCGCCGCGGCCGGCGGGATGGCCACCGAGTACTTCATGGAATTCGCCTAGCGAGGCTTCCAGTGCGGCGCGGGAGTAAACATAGGCCGGCGTGCCGAACTGTTCGGCAAGGGCGGGCAGGGCGACGGATTCGGCGTGCAGGACGCCGTTCTTGAGGGTAAATGCGGTCATTGGGCTTGGCGTTGATTGGTCGTGCTAACATCCTTGACGGTCGATTTTCCGCTGCCCAGCAGCGGCTCCGGCGCCGGGCCGGTCGGCCGTTCGAGCGGGGTCTTCATGCCACAGGCGGCAAGGCCAAGGATGATCAGCAGGGCGGCGATTCTGGACATGTTCGGGGCGCGGTCAGCGAAGAGCGGGATGGTAGCACACGATGGATGACAGCGAATTCAACACCCTGGCCGGGCAGGCATTGGCCCGGATCGACGCAGCCCTGGAGGCGTGCGACGCCGATCTCGACTTCGAACTGGCGCCGGGCGGTGTCCTGGAGATCGAGTTTGCCGACGGCAGCAAGATCATCGTCAATCGCCACGGCGTGGCCAAGGAAATCTGGGTCGCGGCGCGTGCCGGCGGCTTCCATTTCCGCTGGGACGGCGCCGTCTGGCGCGATACCCGCGATAACGCCGAACTGATGGCCAAGCTGTCGGCGCTCGCCAGCCAGCAGGCCGGCGAGACTATCGATCTGCGCTGATCAGTCGCTGGGCGGAACGCTGAGGTCCGGTTTGGGCAAGGGGGCGCCTTCCTGTGCCGTTTCGTCCGCCGGTGATTCCTTGTTGGCATTTTCGGCGTAGATGTAGGTCCGATCTCTGCCTTCGCCGCGGGCAACCAGACCTTCGGGAGCCTCCGGTAGCTGCATCGGGACATCCTTGAGCGCCCGGCTCATGTAACCGATCCAGATCGGCAGCGCGGCAACACCCCCGGTTTCTTTGTCGCCAAGCTTTTTCGGCTGGTCGAAGCCGATCCAGGCGCAACCGGCGACGGTCATCTGGTAGCCGCAGAACCAAGCGTCGACATACTCGTTCGTCGTCCCGGTCTTGCCGGCCAGATCCTGGCGTTTCAGGATGGCAGAAGCCTTGGCGGCGGTGCCGTAGATGGCAACGTCGCGCAACATCATGTCCATCAGGAAGGCGTTGCGGGGGTCGATGGCACGTATGCTTTCGTCGCCAGCCTCGGTTTGTGCCGAAAGCGCCAGAACCTGGTTGCTTTCACTGCGAATTTCGCGAACCACGAAGGGATTGATCTTGAAGCCGCCGTTGGCGAAAACGGAATAGGCGGTCACCATCTGCCACGGCGTAACCGAGCCGGCACCGAGCGCCATGGTCAGGTAAGGTGGGTGCTTGGCGGGATCGAAGCCGAAGCGGCCGGCATAGTCCTGGGCATATTGCGTACCGATCGACTGCAGGATGCGGATAGATACCATGTTCTTCGACTTCGCCAGTGCCGTGCGCATTTTCATCGGCCCTTCATACTTGCCGTCGTAATTGTGTGGCTCCCAGGCTTGAGATCCGGTCTGGCTGGCCGGAATGACGATTGGTTCGTCGGCGATCACGCTGTTCGGGTTGTACCCCTTTTCCAGCGATGCCGAGTAAATGAAAGGCTTGAAGCTGGAGCCCGGCTGCCGCCAGGCTTGGGTGACATGGTTGAATTTGTTGCGGTTGAAATCGAAACCACCAACCAGAGCGCGAATGGCGCCGTCTTTCGGGTCGACCGCTACGAAAGCCGATTCGACTTCCGGTAACTGGCTGATCTGCCAGCCCCCCTTGTCGTCCTTTTGCAGGCGAATGATGGCGCTGCGGCGCAGACGCTTGTTGGGCGGCGCCTTGTCGTCGAGCATCTTGGCAGCAAACTTCATGGCATCGCCGGTTAAGGTGACGACTTCGCCGCCCTTGCGGTAGGCCTTGATCTGCTTGGCGTCGGCGGCCAGGACCAGCGCCGGAATCAGGTCGCCAGCATCGGGGATGTCCTGGAGCGCCTCGTCGATCGCCTCGTCCTGGTCGGACTTCATCTCCTTCATGTCGAGATAGGATTCGGCACCCCGGTAGCCATGCCGCCGATCGTAATCCATGACCCCTTTGCGCAGACTATTGTAGGCAGCTTCCTGTTCCGCCTTGATCAGGGTCGTGTAAACCTTCATGCCGTGCGAGTAGACCTCTTCCGGAAAACGCTCGGCGGCAATCTGGCGCGCCATTTCGGCGACATACTCGGCATGAACGGCATAGCCGGACAGCTCCCGTTTGACAATCAGGGGTTCCTTGATGGCTGCTGCGTGCTGGGTGTCCGTGATAAAGCCCAGTTCGTGCATGCGCCGCAACACGTACTGTTGCCGGAGCTTGGCCCGATTGGGATTGACGACCGGGTTGTAGGCTGATGGAGCCTTCGGCAGGCCCGCCAGCATGGCGGCTTCGGCAATGGATATGTCCTTGAGCGGCTTGCCGAAATAGATCTGGGCGGCAGCGGCAAAGCCATAGGCGCGCTGGCCGAGGAAGATCTGGTTGATATAGAGCTCGAAAATCTGATCCTTCGTCAGATTGTTTTCAATCTTGAAGGAGAGCAGGGCCTCATAGAGCTTGCGGGTATACGTTTTTTCGCCGGTCAGAAAGAAATTTCGGGCAACTTGCTGGGTGATGGTCGAGGCGCCCTGGCGCTTGCCGCCGCCAAGGAGGTTGGCACCCGCCGCGCGCAAAATCCCTGTGTAGTCAATGCCGCCATGCTGGTAGAAGCGATCATCCTCGGCTGCGAGGATGGCCTGCTTCATAACTGCCGGGACGTCTCCAATGGCGACCACTGCGCGACGCTCCTCGCCAAATTCACCAATCAGGAAACCGTCGGCCGTATAGACACGCAAAGGAATCTTCGGACGGTAATCGGTCAGTGCCTCGAGCGACGGCAGGTTCGGGTAGGCTAGTATCAGGACGATCAGCGCCATTGCAACGCCGATGGCAACCAGGCCGAAAATGAATATGACAGGGTAAAGTACCAGGCGGAGCGCGGGCGGAAGTGAAGGCACGTAGGTATTGGGGTGAAAATTGGTGTTGCACCGATTATACGCTGGGCAAAAACCCCGCCGTAAAAATGCTTTACATGACTAGAGCTTGTTGTTAGCATCTGAAGTGAATTATTGGATATTTTTGTAACTTCGTAATCCGTAAGGACTTTTTGGGGGTCTGGTGGGCTTCGATATCTCAGCGTTGTTAAATCCCAAGGCACGTTCCTTGTTCGGTTTGGACATCAGTTCGTCCGCCGTCAAGATGGTCGAGTTGACCGCCAATGGGAAAGACGGCTATCGCGTTGAGCGCTACACCATAGAGGTGTTGCCCAAAGATGCGGTGTCCGATGGCAATATCGCCAACCTGGACGGTGTAGTCGATTGCGTCAAGCGTGCCTGGAAGCGCATGGGAACGTCCACGCGCAGTGTCGCTATGGCCTTGCCGGGTTCTGCGGTAATCACTAAAAAAATTATTGTTCCCGCCGGCTTGCGCGACGACGAGTTGGAGGCTCAGGTCGAGACGGAAGCCAATCAGTACATTCCGTTCTCGATCGACGAAGTTAATCTCGACTATCAGGTGATCGGTCCGGCTCCAGCTGTTCCTGAAGAACTCGAAGTCTTGATTGCCGCCTCGAAAAAAGAGCGCGTCGAGGATCGGGTTGCGGTCGCCGATGCTGCGGGGCTGAAGGCGGCCGTGGTTGATGTCGAGTCCTTCGCATCGCTGGCCGCTTTCGAATTGATTGAACGCCAATTGCCGGAAGCCGGAAAAAATCAGGTCGTCGCCCTGATTGATGCCGGAGCCAATATCATGAATCTGACGGTCCTTCGCAACGGTCTGCAGGTCTACGCCCGCGAGCAGGCCTTTGGCGGCGCTCAGTTGACCCAGGATATCGCCCGCCACTACGGCATGAGCTTCGAAGATGCGGAAGCTGCCAAACGGGCAGGAAATCTACCTGAAGGTTATGACGTCGAATTGCTGACTCCGTTCATGGAGAACCTGGCGCTGGAAGTTTCACGAGCCTTGCAATTTTTCTTTACCTCTACCCAGTACAACCAGGTCGACCACATCGTTCTGGCCGGTGGTTGCGCGGTGATTCCTGGGGTAGACGAGATTGTGGCAACCCGGACCCAGGTTAATACGCTGATTGCCAATCCGTTCGCCAACATGGTGCTCTCCGATCGGGTCAGGGCGAAAAGCCTGCTGGCGGACGCTTCATCGCTGATGGTCGCCTGTGGCCTGGCTTTACGGAGGTTCGATCCATCATGATTCGTATCAACCTTCTTCCTCACCGCGAAGAGGCAAAAAAGGCTCGGCGGGAGCAGTTCTTCGTGCTGACCGCGCTAATCACGACGCTCGGGTTTCTGATTGTGTTTGCCGTATATACGCTGATCGCTTCAGTGATTAGCACGCAGGATGGTTCGAACAACTTTCTCAAGAGCGAAATTGCTGTTCTGGACAAGCAGCTTGACCAGATCAAGCGGCTGAAGGAACAGACTCAGGCACTGCTTTCGCGGAAACAGGTGATCGAGAATCTGCAACGTGACCGAGGTGAAACTGTTTATCTGCTCAGCGAATTGGTCAAACAGGTGCCGGAAGGTATTTATCTCAAGTCACTGAAGCAGGATGGATTGAAGATCAGCATCACAGGTTACGCCCAATCGAATGCACGAATTTCAGCACTGATGCGGAATATTGATGCCTCTCCCTGGCTGGAGCAGCCCCAATTGATCGAAAGTAAGGCTGTCGTAACCAATGGTCGCCGGATAAACGAATTTGGCATGAACTTTGTGTTGACTCGGGTCAAGCCGGACGACGGGAAGGAGAAGAAATGAACGCTAAGTCCATCTCCCTTCCCAAAATCGACTTTCAATCGATCGCAGACGACTTCCGTTTCATGAACCCGAATGATCCTGGGGCGTGGCCGTTAATTCCCAGGGTCACCGTTCTGGTCGGATTATTTGTAGTCATTCTGGTTGCCGGATGGTGGTTTGTCTGGAACGATCAATTGACTGAGCTGGACACCAAGCAGCGAGAAGAGGCAACGCTGAAGCAGCAGTATCTCGACAAGAAACGCCAAGCCGTCAATCTGGACCTGTATGTCCAGCAGTTGGCGGAGATTGATCGCTCATTCGGGGCGTTGTTGAAGCAGCTGCCCGACAAGTCTGAAATCGAAGCGCTGCTGATCGAGGTAAATCAGGCCGGTCTGGGGCGTGGCCTGCAGTTTGAATTGTTCAAGCCTGGTCAGGAGCAGATCAAGGATTTTTACGCCGAATTGCCAATTACGGTAAAAATCAACGGGGGTTACCATGATTTTGGTGCCTTCGCGGCGGATATTGCCAAACTTCCCCGCATTGTGACGCTGAACAACATTGCTATTGCGCCAGTCAAGGATGGTGGGCAGCTTTCACTCGACGCAACGACCAAAACCTTCCGCTATCTGGATGAGGAAGAGGTTGCCAAGCAGAAAAAGGCCGAACAGCAAAAGAAGGCAGAGCAAGGAGCGAAGAAGTGAAAAGAATATTGCTCATCGCCCTGTGCGGTCTCCTGGGAGCTTGCTCAGGAAGCGACCACGAAGACTTGAAACGCTGGATGGCCGAAAATACCAAGGATATGCATGGGAATATTCCCAAATTGCCCGAGGTGAAACCTTACGAAGCGGTACCTTATGAGGCTGAGGGCGAGGTGGAGCCGTTCAAGTCCAGCAAGATAGAACCCGAGTCGAAATATAAGCAGCTGGCTGGCAAGGGAGGGGCTTTTCAGCCTGATTTTGAGGCCCGTGAAGTTCGCAACAGCTTGTTGGAAAAGTATCCAATCGAATCGCTGAAAATGATCGGCTACATGAATGTCAACAAGCGACCGATGGCCGTTATTCAGGTGGAAGACAAAATTAAACAGGTCAAGGTTGGCGACTACATTGGGCTGGATTTCGGTATGGTGACGCAGATTTCCGATACCGAAGTTCAGTTGCGGGAATTGATTCAAGATTCTGCAGGCGATTGGACTGAGCGCAAGAGTTCGCTCTACCTGCAGAGCAAGGAGGGAAGCAAAAAATGAAATTCTTTAACCACGCGATGGCTGCTGCCTTGGCCTGCCTTGCTTTAGTCTCTGCTGCGCACGCCGAGACGCCGCCAGCGAATACAATTGAAGCAGTCAATGTGGCACAGCAAGGCAATGAGGTGGCGCTCCGAATTGACTTGAAGGAGCCTCTTGCTGCATTGCCACCAGGATTCAGTGTTGCCAACCCGGCAAAAATTGCGCTTGATTTTCAGTCGACTGCAAACGGTTTAGGCAAGAACAGTCAGGTTTTTAACCAGGGTGATCTGCGGAGCATGAATGTGGTCCAGGTAGGGGATCGCACACGGGTGGTGCTCAATCTTGTCCGAAACATGAACTACAAGACACGCCTGGATGGCAGGGCGCTCTATGTGACCCTTTCCCCGATCGAACGTCTTACGGACACCGCTGCCCAGCATTCGACCCGCTTCGCCGAGGAAAGTCTGGTGGGCTCCAAGCATGCCGTCAATGACGTAATTTTTCGTCGCGGCAAGGATGGAGAGGGGCGCATTGTTGTAGATTTGAGCGATACCGGTACAGGTATCGATATTCGGCAACAGGGTTCCAATCTGATCGTCGACTTCATGAAGACCACCGTTCCGGACCGTCTGCGGCGGAAACTGGATGTCACCGATTTCGCAACGCCTGTTACCAGCGTCGAAACCAAGGCGTTTGGCGACAATGTCCGAATGGTGATATCTCCCAAGGGATTGTGGGAACATAACGCTTACCAGAGCGACAACCAATTCATCATCGAGGTAAAGCGGATTGTTGAGGATCCCAACAAGCTGGTACAGGGGTCGAAGATTGGCTATCAGGGGCCGCGGGTCAGCATCAATTACCAGAACGGTGACGTGCGTGCCTTGCTGCGTTTGATGGCTGAAGAGCTGGGACTTAACGCGGTGATCAGCGAAACGGTGACTGGCACGACAACACTGGTCTTGAAGGATGTGCCGGCCGATCAGGTGATTGACATCATCTTCCAGCAAAAGGGTCTGGACATGCGCAAGAAGGGCAATATCATCATGATCGCTCCGCGAGATGAGATTGCCACCCGTGAGAAGCTGGAGTTTGAGTCCAAGCAACAGATCAGCGATCTTGAGCCGCTGAAGCTGGAACAGTTCCAGATGAACTATCAAAAATCAGCCGATGTGGCGCGCTTGCTGGCGGGTCTCCCGCCACTAGGTGCCGCCGGGACTCCTGCGCCTGTTCCTGCTCCAGGGGTGAATGTCGCAGCACAGCGTATCCTGAGCAAACGGGGAAGCGCAGTCGCTGATCCGATGTCGAATATCCTGTTCGTCAACGATATTCCTTCCAAGCTTGAGGAGATTCGCTCTTTTATTGCAGCAATCGATATCGGGGCGCGTCAGGTATTGATCGAGGCTAGAGTTGTTGAGGCAAACGACACCTTCAATCGTGATCTGGGGGTGAAGCTGGGCTTTATCAATTCAAAGGCAACTCAGATTGGCGGCAGTGGAGTTTATCTGGCCGGCGGAAAAATGAATCCGGCTGTTACTACAGGGACGACCACCACGCCCGCGACGCTAGTGCAAAATCCCATGCTGGGAGTCAATCTTCCTTCCAACGTATCAAATGGGGGGACGCTGGCACTATCCCTATTTAATGCATCGGTTTCCCGCATTCTGCAGCTTGAACTGACTGCTTTGGAAAAGGATGGCGTGGGCAAGATTATTTCTAGTCCACGGGTTATCACTGCTAACAATGTTAAAGCAAAAATTGAAGACGGGACCGAAATTCCATACGTTACGACACAAGCAGGGACAGGAGGGAGTGGGACGACATATACGGTTAACTTCAAGCCGGCCAAGTTGTCGCTCGAGGTGACGCCTCAAATTACCCCTGAAGGCACGGTCAGAATGAATCTGATTGTGAAGAAGGAAGAGCCGGATTGGGAACGTGCTGTGGCGGTGAATGGTTTTCTCAATCCTCCAATCAAGAGTTCAATTGTCGAAACCAGCGTAGTCGTGGAGAACGGAGGAACCGTGGTGATTGGCGGGGTTTTCGTGACGAAGACCGGCGATACGGTAAACAAGATTCCGATGCTGGGTGATATTCCGGTTCTTGGCTGGCTGTTTAAAACCAAGAGTGAAACGGTCGACAGGCGTGAGCTGCTCGTTTTCATTACGCCGCGTCTGATGTCCGACAAGATGCGTTTTGACTAATATTCCGCAGCCAATTTGACAAAGGCCGGCCATGCCGGCCTTTGTTTTTTGAGCTTGGCGCTTAGTCGGCTAAAATTCGCCCGTGGAACATCGTCGAAACATATATCTCGTCGGGCTGATGGGGGCCGGAAAAACGACTGTCGGGCGTCAGCTTGCCAAACGTCTGGTACGCCCATTTCTGGATTCGGATCACGAAATCGTAACGCGCACTGGGGTGCCGATTCCGACGATCTTCGAGATCGAAGGTGAAGACGGTTTTCGCCGTCGTGAAGCGCAGACTATTCATGAACTTACCGAGTCTGACAATCTGGTGATGGCCACCGGCGGTGGGGTCGTGATGAATCCCGAGAGTCGGCAACGTCTGCACGACACTGGCTGGGTCGTTTATCTGGATGTTCCGCCAGTATTGCTCTATGAGCGCACACGACATGACCGCAACCGCCCATTGTTGAATGTCCCCGATCCTTTGCGCAGATTAGAGGAACTCTACGCGATACGCGATCCTCTATATCGGGAAATCGCCCACGTTGTGATCGATGGCTCACACCTGGTCGCTTCCGGCATCGTTCAGTACCTAGCGAGGGAATATAACCGTCTATGCAAGCAGTGACCAAGACGCTCAACGTCGCGTTGGCCGAGCGTTCCTACCCCATTCATATCGGTAGCGGAATTCTGTCCTCGCCCGAGTTGATCATCCCTTACATCAAGCAAAAAAAAGTTGTGGTGGTGACCAATACCACCGTTGCACCGCTATATCTGGATATGTTGCGGTCAACTCTGGAAAAAGGTGGAATTTCAAGCTTGCCGGTAGTCTTGCCTGACGGTGAGCGCTATAAGACCTGGGAGACGCTCAACCTGATATTCGATGCGCTGCTGGAGGCCAAGTGTGAGCGGAATACCACCCTGATTGCTCTTGGTGGCGGCGTTATTGGCGATATGGGCGGTTTTGCGGCGGCCTGTTATCAGCGGGGGATGCCTTTCATCCAGGTGCCGACAACGCTTTTGTCACAGGTGGATTCCTCGGTAGGAGGAAAGACGGCGATCAACCACCCTCTGGGCAAGAACATGATTGGGGCTTTTTATCAGCCTAAGCTGGTCCTTGCCGATATTTCGACGCTGGATACCTTGCCAGACCGCGAGTTGAAAGCTGGTTTGGCTGAAGTCATCAAGTATGGTCTGATACGCGACCCCGAATTTCAGGCGTGGCTGGAGGTTAATCTGGAGAAACTGCTGGCCAGAGATGAGGACGCCCTAGCGCATGCAGTGTATCGCTCGTGTGCTAACAAGGCTGAAGTGGTTGCCGCCGACGAGCGTGAGAGTGGCGAGCGCGCCTTGCTCAATCTCGGGCATACCTTTGGCCATGCCATCGAGACCGGATTGGGGTACGGCGAATGGCTGCACGGTGAAGCGGTGGCCGCTGGCACATTGATGGCCGCAGAATTGTCGCGCTTGATGGGATGGATAGACGCTAACGCGGTAGCACGAGTCGAAAAGATTTTTTTGCGGGCCGGATTGCCGGTCATGGGACCACGGCTTGGCGTTGATCGATATCTTGAACTGATGAGCCACGACAAGAAGGTACAGGATGGAAAGTTACGCCTGGTTCTGCTGCGCGAGATCGGCAAGGCCACGGTCTCTGATGCGGCAACAACGGCGCAGATTGCTGCGGCGATCGAGGCTCGATGCACCTGAACGAGGATCGTCCGACTGCCGGTGCCCAAGATTGGTGCAACGCAGCATCTTGAATTGACAGGGGTTTACCAGTATATTTAATGGTTGCCTCTAATTTTCGTACAGGCCGAAGCGGAAAATATGACGCTCGGCTTTTTTCATCATTGGCCTTTATTCACCGGCCAAGTTATTTGAAGGAACGCGTGTGATGGAACCGGCAGTACCTGAGCGGCAGGGTTTGTACGACCCCGCCAACGAGCACGACGCTTGCGGCGTGGGCTTTGTTGCCCACTTCAAAGGCCAGAAAAGTCATGGCATCGTCGAGCAGGGTTTGTTGATCCTGAAAAATCTGGATCACCGCGGTGCCGTTGGTGCCGACCCGCTGCAAGGTGACGGTGCCGGTATTCTGATCCAGATTCCGGACCAGTTCTATCGCGAAGAAATGGCCAAGCAGGGCGTTGAACTGCCGCCCCCCGGTGAATATGGTGTGGGCATGGTTTTCCTGCCGCAGGAGGCCGCTTCCCGTTACGCCTGCATCGAGGAGATCGAGCGTTCGGTCACCGCCGAAGGACAGGTTATCCTCGGCTGGCGCGATGTGCCGGTAAATGCCGAGATGCCAATGTCGCCGACCGTCCGGGCGAAAGAACCGGTGATTCGCCAGATCTTCGTCGGCCGCGGTCCGGATGTCTTCGTCACCGACGCTCTGGAACGCAAGCTGTACATCATTCGCCGCCGTGCCGCCAATGCCATCAAGTCGCTGAGGCTCAAACACGGTCAGGAATTCTACGTGCCGTCCTTCTCGGCCCGCACCGTCAATTACAAGGGCTTGCTGCTGGCTGACCAGGTTGGTGTCTATTACCTCGACCTGCAGGACAAGCGCACAGTTTCAGCCCTTGCGCTGGTGCACCAGCGCTTCTCGACCAACACCTTCCCGACTTGGGATCTGGCCCACCCGTTCCGCTACATCGCTCATAACGGTGAAATCAATACCGTGCGCGGCAACGTCAACTGGTTCAAGGCGCGCGAACAGGCAATTTCCTCGCCGATCCTCGGTGAAGACCTGAAGAAGGTCTGGCCGTTGCATTATCCTGGCCAGTCCGACTCCGCTTCCTTTGACAACGCACTTGAACTCCTGGTCATGGGCGGTGGCTACTCGTTGGCCCAGGCCGTCATGCTGATGATTCCCGAGGCCTGGGAAAAGCACACGACGATGGATGAAAATCGTCGCGCTTTCTACGAATACCATGCTGCGATGATGGAGCCGTGGGATGGCCCTGCTGCCGTGGCCTTTACCGACGGCCGCCAGATCGGTGCAACGCTGGACCGGAATGGCCTGCGCCCGGCCCGTTACCTGGTCACCGACGACGATCTCGTGGTCATGGCCTCCGAATCAGGCGTCCTGCCGATTCCGGAGAAGAAGATCGTCAAGAAATGGCGCCTGCAGCCGGGCAAGATGTTCCTGATCGACATGGAACAGGGCCGCATCATCGACGACCAGGAACTGAAAAATTCGCTGGCCAACGCCAAGCCTTACCGCGAATGGATCGAGAAGATTCGCATCAAGCTCGATGAAGTTCCGGCGCCGCAGGAAAAGTGTGCGGCTTCCGCGGCCTCCCTGCTCGACCGCCAGCAGGCGTTCGGCTATACCCAGGAAGACGTCAAGGTCATTCTCGAACCGATGGTGCAGAACGGTGAAGAAGCCACTGGTTCCATGGGTACCGATTCGGCGCTGCCGGTGCTGTCGAGCAAGAACAAGACGCTCTACGCCTACTTCAAGCAGTTATTCGCTCAGGTGACCAATCCGCCGATCGACCCGATCCGCGAAGAATTGGTCATGTCGCTGGTGT
The DNA here is from genome assembly GCA_946479855.1 of uncultured Pseudomonadota bacterium. Next base: position 2,097 of record CAMLHL010000031.1, on the reverse strand, counting down.
CTTTCATCGGGCCGAAACCCAACCTGCTGAATACCAACGATATCAATCCGCCGATCCGCCTGGAAGTCTCGCAGCCGGTGCTGTCCTTTGCCGATATCGAGAAGCTCCGCAATATCGAGAAGTACACTTCGGGCAAGTTCCGCTCATTCGAACTGGATATCTGCTACCCGGTGGCCTGGGGCAAGGATGGCATCGAAGCCCGCCTCGCTTCGCTGGCGGCGGATGCCGAGGATGCCGTTCGTTCCGGTGCCAACATCCTGATTGTCTCCGATCGCAAGGTCGATGCCGGACACGTCGCCATTCCGGCGCTGCTGGCCACTTCCGCGATCCACCAGCATCTGGTCAAGAAGGGGCTGCGCACCAGCGCCGGTCTCGTCGTCGAAACCGGCTCGGCCCGCGAAACGCATCACTTCGCGCTGCTCGGCGGTTACGGCGCCGAAGCGGTTCACCCCTACCTGGCTCTCGAAACTATCGAAGGTTTCGCCAAGGGCGATGCCGAAAAAGCCGAGAAGTACGTCAAGAACTTCATCAAGGCAATCGGCAAGGGCCTGAACAAGGTGATGTCCAAGATGGGCATCTCGACCTACATGTCCTACACCGGCGCCCAGATTTTCGAGGCTATCGGTCTGCAGAAGGACTTCATCGAAAAGTACTTCACCGGAACCCCGTCCAACATCGAAGGGATTGGGATCTTCGAAGTGGCCGAGGAAGCGATTCGCCTGCACGACGAAGCCTTCTCGGCTGACCCGGTGCTCGCCAACATGCTGGCGGCCGGCGGTGAATACGCCTATCGCATTCGCGGTGAAGAGCACGTATGGACGCCGGACTCGATCGCCAAACTGCAACATTCGACCCGCTCCGGCAAGTACGAGACCTATAAGGAATACGCCAAGCTGATCAACGATCAGACCAAGCGTCACCTGACGCTGCGCGGCCTGTTCGAATTCAAGCCACAAGGCGCCCCGGTCCCACTGGAAGAGGTTGAACCGGCGAAGGAAATCGTCAAGCGTTTCGCCACCGGGGCCATGTCGCTCGGTTCGATCTCGACCGAGGCGCACACCACGCTGGCCATTGCGATGAACCGCATCGGCGGTAAGTCGAATACCGGCGAAGGCGGCGAGGATGCCAAGCGCTTCCAGCCACTCAAGGCGGGTCAGACGTTGTCCGAAATCGTCGGTGCTAGCCGCATCGAGCGGGACTACGTTTTCCAGGAAGGTGATTCGCTGCGTTCGGCGATCAAGCAGGTGGCTTCCGGCCGCTTTGGCGTGACCACCGAGTACCTGGTCAATGCCGACCAGATCCAGATCAAGATGGCGCAAGGCGCCAAGCCAGGTGAAGGCGGCCAGTTGCCGGGTCACAAGGTCTCCGAGTACATCGGCTTCCTGCGGCACTCGGTACCGGGTGTCGGCCTGATCTCGCCGCCGCCGCACCACGATATCTACTCGATCGAAGATCTGGCGCAACTGATTCACGATCTGAAGAATGCCAATTCCCAGGCCTCCATCTCGGTCAAGCTGGTCTCGGAAGTTGGTGTCGGCACAGTGGCTGCCGGCGTCGCCAAGGCCAAGGCCGACCACGTCGTGATCGCCGGCTTTGACGGCGGCACCGGCGCTTCGCCGCAATCGTCGATCAAGCATGCTGGCACGCCGTGGGAACTCGGCCTGTCCGAAACCCAGCAGACGCTGGTCTTGAACCGCCTGCGTTCGCGTATCCGCGTTCAGGTCGACGGTCAGATGAAGACTGGCCGCGATGTCGTCATTGGCGCGCTGCTGGGTGCCGACGAATTCGGTTTCGCCACGGCGCCGCTGGTCGTCGAGGGCTGCGTCATGATGCGCAAGTGCCACCTGAATACTTGCCCGGTCGGTGTCGCCACACAGGATACAGAACTGCGCAAGCGCTTCACCGGCCAGCCGGAGCATGTCGTGAACTACTTCTTCTTCGTTGCCGAAGAGGTGCGCGAGATCATGGCCATGCTGGGCATCCGCAAGTTTGACGATCTGGTGGGCCGCGCCGACCTGATCGATACCCGTCCGGGCATCGAACACTGGAAAGCCAAGGGACTCGATTTCTCCAAGGTCTTCTATCAGCCGAACGTTC